>NZ_JAYKZY010000001.1:402500-702500 GCF_035818615.1 Sphingobium sp. CR2-8
GCGCCCACCGTATAGATGGCCGCCGCCGCGATCACGACCACGCCCTCGATCAGCCCCTGATAATTGGCGCCCAGATTGAGGATGTTGAATCCATTGGTCAGCGTGAACAGCAGCAGCGCGCCGACCACCGTCTTCACCACGCTCCCGGCCCCGCCGAACAGCGATGTGCCGCCCAATATCGCTGCGGCGATCACCGTCAGTTCCGCCCCCTGCAAGGCGGTCGGATTGATCGCGCCCAGTCGGCAGGCGAAGAGGATACCGGCAAAGCCCGCTGCCACGCTCGACAGGACGAACGCGCCGATCCGATAGGCGTTGACGTTGATGCCCGACAGCCGCGCCGCCTCCGCATTGCCGCCGACTGCATAGACCCGCCGCCCGACCACGGTGAAGCGCAGCACGAACCCGATGACGCCCGCAAAGATCGCCAGATAGACAACCGGCGCGGCGACGCTCACCTCACGCCCCGCCAGCAGCGCGCCGACGACCAGGGCAACGCCGCCGATCGCAGACGGCGTCCGCCGCCATGTCGCCGCCAGTCCCAGCAAGCCCAGCCCCACGACCAGCATCGGCCAGAACAGCGGCATCCGCCCGCTTTCGAACGCCAGCATCTGCGCCAGCACATCGGGCCGGTCCACCATCAGCGATCGGCCGTCCGTCAGGATCAGCACCAGCCCGCGCACCGCCGTCAGCGTCCCCAGCGTCACGATGAACGCGTTGATCCCGACAAACTGCACGATCGCGCCATTGAGCAGCCCGATTGCGCCCGCCGTACATAGCGCCGCAACCGCCGCCGCCGGAAAGCCGATCTGCCCGGCCAGCGCGATCAGCACGGCCGCGGCAAGGGCGGCCACCGACGCCACCGACAGGTCGAACGCGCCGGTGATCAGCATCACCGTCATGGCGACCCCCATGATGCCGACCAGCGACGCCTGATAGGCGATGTTCCCCAGATTCTGCCCCGAAATATAGGGCGGCAGGCCCCGGCTGGCCGCGATCCCCGCCAGCACCGCGACCAGCAGCGCCAGCGCATAATAGACGCCCGCCTCGCGCAGGCCGAAAATGCGCCGCATAGTCTGCGCGTTCATGCGGATACTCCTTGGGAAACATCCGCCCGGCTTCCCCGGCGGCCAGAATGAGGTCGGTCTTGCTGATCTGCGCCGGATCGACCTGCGTCACCACGCGCCCGTCGCGCATCACCAGGATGCGATCGCAAATGGCGATCAGTTCCTCGAACTCGGACGACACCAGCAGGACCGGCAATCCGTCGTCGGCCAGCGCGCGCACCAGCCGCAGGATGTCGGTCCGCGCGCCGATGTCGATGCCTGCGGTCGGCTCGTCCAGCATCAGCACACGGGTCCGGGCTTTCAGCCATTTGGCGATCACCACCTTCTGCGCATTGCCGCCCGACAGTTCCGATGGCAGCGCATCGACGCCCGGCGTCTTGATCGACAGGCGTTCGATCGCCGCCTGCGCTTCCGCGCGCTCCCGATCCTGGGCCCGCAACAGCCCCAGATCGTCGCCCAGCGCGATATTGTCGCTGATCGACAACAACGGCGCATAGCCCTGTTTCGCCCGATCCTCCGGCACCAGCGCCAACCCGGCCATCACCGCCTCGTCGGTCCGCCGCGCCACCGGCTGTCCATTCAGCAGGACCACCCCACGCGCCTGCCGGTCCGCGCCGAAAATCGCATGCAACAATGCACTGCGCCCCGACCCCAGCAGCCCGGCGATCCCGACGATCTCGCCCGTCCGCACCGTCAGGTCGGTCGGCGCCAATCCGGCAGACGCCAATCCCCGCACCTCCAGCACGGCCTCGCCAAAGTGCCGGTCCCGCCCATCGCGATGCAGCGCCGCGACCGATCGTCCGGCAATGGCGTCGGCGATATCCGTTTCGGTAAGGTCCGCCGTGCGCGCGTCCAGCACCGCCCGTCCATCGCGCAGCACAGTCACGCTGTCGGTCAGCGCCACGATCTCGTCGATGAAATGCGAAATGAACAGCACCGTCCGCCCCTCCGCCTTCAGTCGCCGGATCGTCGCATAAACAGTGTCCCGCTCATGCCCGGCCAGCGATGCGGTCGGTTCGTCCATGATGATCAGTTGCGCGTCCGCCGTCAGCGCGGCCACGATGGCGATCATCTGCCGCTTGCCGATGGGCAGATCCTCGACCAGCGCATCCAGCGGGAAGGGATCGCCCAGATCGGCGACGATCGCCTGCACCTTCGCCCGCACCGCCCGGTCGTTGCGCCATAGTCCGCCAGCATCCAGCAGGATATTCTCCATCGCCGACAGCGTCGGCACCAGCGGGACATGCTGATAGAGGGTCGCGATTCCCGCCGCTCTCGGCGCGGCCGGACCGGTCCAGGCGCGCGGCTCGCCCCGCCATGCGATCGCCCCGCCACTGGGCTGCAACGCGCCTGCCAATATCTTGATCAGTGTCGATTTGCCTGCGCCGTTCGCGCCCAGCAGGCCATGCACCGTCCCGGCCTCGATCGACAGATCCACGCCCTTCAGCGCCGTGGTGCCGTTGGGAAAGGTCTTCGCAATCCCCTCTAGTGCCAGGACAGGCATCACCACTGCCCCACGCACGCATCGACATTGGTCCGCGTAACGGCAGGAATGGGATAGGTCTGGAAGCGCGCGCCTGCTTTCCCCCTTGCGCCGCGCGATGCAGCGCCGCGAACGCCAGCGCGCCGAGCGCCTCGGGCTTGAAACAGACCGTGCCGTCCACCGCCCCCGCCTTGATCGACGCGATGGCCAGCCGCGATCCGCCCACGCCGATCAGCCGCGCTTTTGATCCCGCTGCCCGCACCGCCCGCGCGCAGCCGACCACCATGTCGTCGGCTTCGTTGAAGAACAGGTCGACCTGCGGCTGCGCGCTCAAAATATTCTGGCACGCCGCCTCACCTCCTTCGGCCGACCAGTTGCCCGGCTGCGACGCCACGATCCGATAGCGCACGCCCGCCGCGTCCAATGCCCGCATAAAGCCCCGCGCGCGCTGTTCGACTTCGGGATAGCCCGCTGCGCCCTCGATCACGGCGATCCGCGCCGCGCGCGCCTTGGGCAACAAGGTCGCCGCCAGTCGCCCGGCCGCTTCGCCCGCCGTCACCTCATCCTGCGATACCAGCGCGGTCAGCCCGGGATAGACGTCGCGCACGTCGCGCGTGCGCGGATCGCCGATCAGCGCCGCCACCGACGCTACCGCTATGCCACGCCGCCCGATCCGGTCGACCCAGCCCTGCGCCACCATGCTGTCGATCGGCATGATCGCGATGCCCTTGACCTGTTGCGCGACCAGATCGTCGATATCATTGGCCTGTTTCTGCACGCCGCCCTTCGCGTCCAGCACCACCGCGACGGCGCCCGCTTGCGCCGCCGCGTCGCTGAATCCCTTGGCGATGGCCGCCGCGAAGGGATAGCTCAGCCCCACGGTCGACAACCCATAGCGATCGCCGCCCACAGGCAGGGCAGGGGCGGGCGACCGTCCCGCCATGACCGCCTGCCGCACACTCAGCAGGGAAGCCGCCGCAACCAGCACGGTCACGATCGACAATCCGGTCAAGATATGGCGGCTGCGCAGGATCATGGGTTCAGGCGTGCCGCCGCGTCACCAGATAGAGATGCTCGCACGCCAGCACGGTTTCGTCGCGCTGGTTGCGGATGTCGACCGCTTCGGTGACGATGCCATGGCCGGCGCGTTTGGGATGATCGCGCATGTCGGCGATGCGGGTGATGGTGCGGATCGTGTCGCCGATATGCACCGGCCGGATGAAGCGCAGCCGGTCATAGCCGTACGACATGGCGTGCGGATTGATGGTCGTCGCGGTCAGGCCGATGCCGATGCTGAATATCAACGTGCCATGGGCGATACGCTGCCCGAAATCCTGCGTCGCGCACCAGTGCGCGTCCATATGATGGGGGAAAAAGTCGCCGGTATGCCCGGCATGGACCACGAAGTCGGTTTCCGTGATGGTCCGGCCGAAACTCTGCCGTTCCGACCCGATGACATAGTCCTCAAAATACTGCTCGACGATCATGGGGCACCTGTCAGTTCGGATTGGATGGCGGATCTGTCCGCGCCCAGACGGGGGGCGGCCCTGTCATTCTTGATGATTTGCCCGTCGATCCGGATCGGGCAGCGGGTCAGAGCCAGCGTTTCGCCGTCGGGCGATCGCACCTGCTGCACCGCGTCCAGCGCGCCGAAGCCCGGATCGTTGGTCAGCGTCGGCCAGTCCTGCACCGGCGCGGCCCATATGCCCGCCGGTTCCAGCAGCGACAGCCAATGCGCGGTGGTGTCCGCGCGCAGATGATCGCGCAGCACGGCCTTGATCGCGTCGCGGCGGCTGAACCACTGTTCCGCCGGGAAAGCTGCCAATGCCGCACAGTCGATCAGCGCGCCCAGGCGATCCACAGGAGCCATGGCGATCGCGATATAACCGTCCGCCGTTCCATAAATGCCATAGGGCGCGGCCAGATAGAGATTGGCGTTGGCGATATCGCTCCGCTCCGGCATGGTGCCGCGTCGATTGAGATAGACCGCCAGATGCTCGAACTGCAAATCGATCGCCGTTTCGATCAGGCTGACGTCGACGCGCCCGCCTTCGCCGGTCACGCCCCGCCGCACCAGCAGCGCCAATATGCCCTGCACCAGTTGCGCACCGGCCATCATGTCGGTGATGGACAGCCCGGCGGGCACCGGCGGCCCGTCGCCATCGCCCGACAGCCAGGCGATGCCCGACAGCGATTGCACCAGCAGATCCTGCCCCGGCTTGTCGCGCCACGGACCTGTCGGCCCATAGCCGCTCACCCCGGCATAGACGATGCGCGGATGGATCGCCCGCACGTCATCCCACCCCAAGCCCAGCCGGTCCATGATGCCGGGTCGGAAATTGTGGATCAGCACATCCGCCCGCGCGATCAGTTGCTTAACCAGCGCCAGATCGTCGGCGTGCTTCAAATCGGCAGTCAGGCTTTGCTTGCCGCGATTGATCGCGTGGAACAGGGCGCTGTCCTGGTCGAACGGCAGGTCGGCCAGATACAGGCTCCGGCTTGCGTCACCACCATCGGGCCGTTCCACCTTGATGACCCGCGCGCCCAGGTCGCCCAGCCGCAGGGCGGCCGAAGGACCGGCCAGGAACTGGCTGAAATCCAGCACCGTCAGCCCGGTCAGGGGCAGCAGCGGCTTTCGATCCCTGGCATCAAACGGCAACGGACACCCTCTCCGTGATAATTATCATTTAATATGATATTTTCTCAGGCTATGGAGATGCATAGAATGAGTCAACCTAATTGTCCGACTAACTGGGGGCGCGCGATGCGAGGCATGACATGGGACCATCCGCGTGGCGTCGATCCGCTGCTGGCCGCCTCGCGCGCCTGGTACAACCGCACGGGGCAGGAAATCGTCTGGGACCGCCGCTCGCTCCAGGATTTCGAAACCTATCCGGTCGAGGAACTGGCGCGCCAATATGACCTGATCGTCATCGACCATCCCCATGTCGGACAAGTGGCCGACGCGGGATGCCTCGCGCCGCTCGATACGCTCTGCACTGCTACGGCTTTGGCGGAGATCGAGGCGGGCAGCGTCGGCCTCTCCTATCCCAGCTACCGATGGAAAGGGCGTCAATGGGCGCTGCCGATCGACGCCGCGACGCAGGTGCAGGCGTGGGTGCCCGGTCGTCTGGCCGCGCCGCTGCGAAACTGGGACGATGTCGTCGCGCTCGCGCGTGCCGGTGCGCTGGCGCTGCCGCTGCGCGCGCCGCACAGCCTGATGACGCTTTTCTCGCTGTGCGGCCTGGACGCTGTGCCCCTCAATGTCGATGGTCCGCACCTCTTCCCGGCGCAGGCCGCGACCGCCTATGACCGTCTGGCGCAATTGGCCGACCTGATCGACCCGATCGCCTATGATCAAGATCCCATCGCCGTGCTGGAGGTGATGGGCAGCGCGCATTCTGCCCTTGCCGCATCGCCCTTCATCTACGGCTATGTCAGCTATGCGCAGGATGGGTTCCGCCCGACGCGCATCGCCTTCCACGATCTGCCCGTCACCGGCGCGGCCGGTCCCGCCGGTTCGGCGCTGGGCGGCACCGGCCTCGCCATTTCCGCCAGCAGCGCCTGCCTGGCGGACGCCGCCGCCTTCGCCCAATGGGTCGCCAGCGGTCCGGTCCAGACCAACCTTTTTGCGCCCTCGGGCGGCCAGCCGGGGCATGCCCAGGCCTGGGAAGATGACGGCATCAACGGCCTGACCGCCGACTTCTACCGGGCCACCCGGGCCACGCTGGATCGCGCGTGGCTCCGTCCCCGCCATACCGGCTATATGGCCTTCCAGCAGCAGGCATCCGATCGCCTGAACCAGGCGTTGCGCACGCGCGAGGATGCGGCGTCCGCGATCGTCGCCCTCAACACGCTGTTCGCCCGGAGTTTCGGATGACCGACGATCGCCCCCTCGGCGGCCTGCTTGTGCTGGACATGGCGCAATTCCTCTCCGGCCCCTCCGCCGCGCTGCGCCTGGGCGACCTTGGCGCGCGGGTGATCAAGGTCGAACGGCCCGGGGCAGGCGATATCTGTCGCAGCCTCTATCTGACGGACACCGACATAGGCGGCGATTCCACCCTGTTCCACGCCATCAACCGGAACAAGGAAAGCATCGCGCTCGACTACAGGGACGAAGCCGATCGAGACATGCTCTACCGCCTCGCCGATCGCGCCGACGTGGTGATCCAGAATTTCCGCCCCGGCGTCGCCGATCGCCTGGGCGTCGGCCCGGACCAGTTGCGCGCCCGCAACCCCCGGTTGATCGTCGGCACCATTTCGGGCTATGGCGACGATGGCCCATGGGCCGGTTGGCCGGGACAGGATCTGCTGGCGCAGGCGCTTTCCGGCGCGATGTGGCTCAGCGGCAGCGCCGAAGACGGCCCGGTCCCCTTCGGCCTGTCCATCGCCGACATGTTGTCGGGCCATTTGCTGACCGAAGGGATATTGGCCGCCTTGGTCCGTCGCGGGATCAAGGGGGTGGGCGCCCATGTCGAAACCAGCCTGCTCGAAGCGATGGTCGACCTCCAGTTCGAAGTGCTCACCACCCATCTCAACGACGGCGGCCGCCTGCCGCGCCGGGCACAGGTCCGCAACGCTCATGCCTATCTTGCCGCGCCCTATGGCGTCTATCGCACGGCGGACGGCTGGCTGGCATTAGCCATGACGCCGCTGCCCAAGCTGGCGCCCTTGCTCGACGTCGCCCTGGATGGCGACGCCTTCATCGACCGGGATCGGCTCCAGTCCGTGATCGCGCACCGGATCGCGCAGCAGGATACGGCCAGCTGGCTCGTCCTTCTACGCGCGCAGGACATCTGGTGCGCGGAGATATTGCACTGGCCCGACCTCCTGGCGTCGGAGGCATTCCGCCGCCTCGACCTGCTGCAAACCATTCCCTCGCGCGACAGGCCGGTGGTGACGACCAGAAGCGCGATCCGGATCGACGGTCGCCGGTCAGACCGCCCCGCCGGCGCGCCGCACGTCGATCAGCAGGGCAGCGCGATCAGGGCGGAATTTGCCTGACGACCGGCGCGCAGGCTGAAAGCGCACGCGCGCGCCGTCGGCTAAAAGACCCTCCACCGTTGCTCGACACGCGTCCGGAAATCGATAGCGATCTTGGGTGTGACCGGTCGGAAATACAGGGCGGCCCGACCGGTAACGCACCGTGCGCCCTTGGCAAAGCGCCGCATACGGTGGACTATCGCCGCTCCACAAACGATCATCATGGAGGCCAGTTCATGACCATCGAAACCAGATTGCAGACGCTTAAATCGCGTCTTTCCGCAATATTGAACGATGACCTGCGCTACGCCGTGGCGGAAAAATCCGCGATCTCGGCTATATCGACCTGCGCGATTTCTTCCAGGCCAGGCCGGTTCCGGCGCATGTCACCGCGCTGGAAAAAATGCTGGGCGCACCGGCCTGAACGGACGGCCTGAACGGACGGGCGGTCAGTCTCTGACCGCCCGTTCCTCTCCTCCCACTAAGCCTTGCCGCGCCGCGGACGCAGCCCATCGCGCATCGCGATATTGGAATTGATCCGCGTTACCCCGGGCAGGCGCGACAAAATCTCGCTATGCAGCCGCTCATAGGCGTCGACGCTGTCCGCCTCCACGCGCAGCCAATAATCGACCGCGCCGGTCATCAGGAAGCATTCGCGTATCTCGGGACATTGCCGCACCGCATGCTCGAAACGCGCGAGATAATCCTCCGTCTGGCGATCCAGCGTCACCTGCACCAGAACATTGACCATCGCGCTGTCGTCGCGCCCGCCTGCGATCAGGGTGTAGCCGCGAATATAGCCCCGCGCTTCCAACTGCCTGATGCGCCGGTGGCAGGCGGAGGGGACAGGCCGACCTCCACTGCTATGTCGGCGTTGGACCGACGCGCATTGAGTTTCAGCAGGCGCAGGATAGCGCGATCGGGATCGTCGAGTCCATTGGTCATTCCTGCCAATCCTTAGGATGATTCTTCACATCTATGCCATAAGTAGCAAAAATCGCCCGAATTTTGCACGCCTATTCGAAGAAGCGTTGGATATCTTGGTTCTATCGGAAGGGGATCGGCATGCATTTCGGGACGGCGGCGACATTGCGCATCGATCTGGCGGCGCTGGTCGCCAATTACCAGCATATAGCGCGCCACGTGTCCCCGGCGAAAGTGGCAGGCGTAGTGAAGGCCGACGCCTATGGCCTTGGCGCGATCGCCGTGTCGCGCGCCCTGCTGGATGCCGGTTGCCGCCATTTCTTCGTGGCGCATTTGTGCGAAGCGGCGGCATTGAAACCTCACCTGCCGCCTGACGCGACCCTCTACATCCTCAATGGATTGCGTCCGGGCGCGGAGGCGGATTGCGTGGCGGTCGGCGCCGTGCCGATCCTGAACGCGCTGGCGCAGATCGATGCATGGTCCGCCATAGCGCGCGCATCGGGGCGCGATCTGCCGGGCGTCATCCAGGTCGATACCGGCATGTCGCGCCTGGGCCTGAGCATGGAGGAATTGTCGGCACTGCGCGATCGACCGGATCGGCTGACCGGAATCGATGTCCGACTGGTTATGAGCCATCTCGCCTGTGCCGACCACCCCGAAGACGAGGCCAACCGGGACCAGCGCGCACTGTTCGATGCCATCGCCCGCCAGTTTCCCGGCGTTCCGCGATCGATCGACAATTCGGGCGGTGCCCTCGCGCCCGACGTGCAGCATGGCGACATCGTACGCGCGGGCATCGCGCTCTATGGCGGCGCGCCGCATGGCGATCCCAATCCGATGCGCGCCGTCGTCGCGCTCGACGCCTATATCGTGCAGTCGCGCCGGGTGCCTGCGGGGGCAGGGGTGGGCTATGGCCTCACCCATCGCTGCACGCGCCCATCGCATATCGCCACCATCTCCGTCGGTTACGCCGATGGCTGGCCGCGCCATCTCAGCAATCGCGGCAGCGCCTATATCGGCGGCATCCGCGTGCCCGTCGTCGGCCGAGTGTCGATGGACAGCATGGCGCTCGACGTCACCGATCTGCCCGACGACCTGCTCCAGCCCGGCGCGCCGGTCGAACTGATCGGCCCGCACCAGACGATCGATGATGTCGCCGCGCAGGCGGACACCATCAGCTACGAAATATTGACCCGCCTCGGCCACCGCTACGCGCGGGACTATCTGGCCGCGCCGGTCGCAGACAAGGAAAGCGGCAGGTCATGAAGATCGTCATTCTGGGCGGCGGCGTGATCGGCGTCACGTCCGCCTGGTATCTGTCGCAGGCGGGGCACGAGGTGGTCGTGGTCGACCGCCAGACCCGCGTGGCGCAGGAAACCAGCTTCGCCAATGCGGGCGAGATTTCGCCCGGCTATGCCTCGCCCTGGGCCGCGCCCGGCATCCCGGCCAAGGCGCTGCGCTGGCTGTTCATGCAGCATGCGCCGTTGATCCTGCGGCCAAAGGTCGACATGGCCATGTTGCGCTGGCTGGTGGCGATGCTGGGCAATTGCAACGCGGCCGACTATCGCATCAACAAGGGGCGCATGGTCCGGCTGGCGGAACATAGCCGCGACCGCCTGATCGCGCTGCGCGCCGAGACGGGCATAGCCTATGACGAGCGCAGCCAGGGCACGCTCCAGCTGTTCCGCGAACAAAAGCAGCTCGACGGCATCGCCAAGGATATTGAGGTGCTGCGCGCCGACCATGTCCCTTTCGAAGTCCTCGACCGCGCAGGCTGCCTGGCCGCCGAACCGGGCCTTGCCGCCAGCGCCGCGACAATCGTGGGCGGCCTGCGCCTGCCCCAGGACGAAACGGGCGACTGTTTCAAATTTACCAACGCGCTGGCGGACATGGCCCGGGCGCGCGGCGTCCAGTTCCTGATGGGGCGTCAGATCACCGGCCTTGCGCGCGAAGCCGGACGCATCAGCCATGTCGTCACGGATCAGGGACCGGTCAGCGGCGACGCCTATCTCGTCGCCATGGGCAGCTTCTCTCCCCTGATCGTCGCGCCGCTTGGCCTGCGCCTGCCGGTCTATCCGGTGAAGGGCTATTCGATCACCGTGCCGATCGTGCGGGAGGAAGGCGCGCCCGTATCGACCCTGCTGGACGAAAGCTACAAGGTCGCGATCACACGGCTGGGCGATCGCATCCGGGTGGGCGGCATGGCCGAACTGTCGGGCTACACCAACGACCTGCCGCAGGCGCGTCGCGACACGCTGGACCATAGCGTAGGCACCTTGTTCCCGGGCGCTGGCGATCTGTCCCGCGCGACCTTCTGGAGCGGACTGCGGCCGATGACGCCGGATTCGACGCCGGTCGTGGGCGCGACCGCCATCGACAATCTGTTCCTCAACACCGGCCATGGCACGCTGGGCTGGACCATGGCCTGCGGTTCGGGCCATGTCATCGCCGACATCATCAGCGACCGCCCGCCCGCCATCGAAACCGCCGACCTGGCGCTGTCGCGCTATCGGCGCTGATCTTCCAAGGAGACAAGCCATGACCATCACCCGCATCGAAACCGGCCCGCGCATGAGCGAAGCCGTCATCCACGGCGACACCGTCTATCTCGCTGGCCAGATCGGCGCACCCGGCGAAAGCGTGACGGTGCAGACCCAGGCGGCGCTGGAAGAAATCGACCGCCTGCTGGGCCTGGCGGGCAGCAGCAAGGCGCATATCCTGCGGGCCACCATCTGGCTGGCGGACATGGCGGATTTTGCCGAAATGAACCTGGTCTGGGACGCCTGGATCGCGAGCGTACCCGCGCCGACCCGCGCCACCGGCGAAGCCAAACTGGCGACCCCGGACTATAAGGTGGAAATCATCATCACCGCCGCGCGCGCCTGATTGCGCATCGACGGCGGCATCATTCTGGCGGAACGACGATCGGCCGGTTAAGCACCGGGGATGCACGACACTCCACCCTATCGCCGGATCGGCATCATCGGCACCGGCCGCGTCGCGCAGGCGATGGCATTGGCCCTGCACGCGCATTCGGTCGATCCGATGCTGGTCTGGGGCCGCACCCCGACCCGCCGCGACGCGATCACAGCCCGCATCGGCCATTCCGCCCCGGCGCAGGACCTGGCGCAGATCGCGTCCGCCTGCGACCTCATCCTGATCGCCGTATCGGATGACGCCATCGCGCCCATCGTGGCGGCGTTGGCAGAGCAACGCCCTACCGGCGCGCCACTGATCCTTCACCTGAGCGGGCGAAGCGGCGCGGCGATCCTGACGCCCCTGGCGCAGCGCGGCGCCCTGACGGCGGCCGTCCATCCGGCCATGACCTTCACCGGCGACCCAGACCGGGAAGTCGCCCGCATGATCGGCGCGCGTTTCGTCGTCACAGGCAGCACCCGCCCGGCGACCGGCGCGGCCGAAAGGCTCGTCGCCCTGATCGGCGGCGTGGTGGAACATGTGGCCGAGGCACAGCGCGCGCTTTATCATGCCGCGCTCTGCCATGCGGCCAATCATCTCGTGACGCTGATGGCCGGATCATGCGACGCGCTCGCGACGGCTGGTATCGCCGATCCCGCCGCGCTGCTCGCGCCGCTGGTCCGCGCGGCGTTGGACAATAGCCTCGACCGAGGTATCGGAGGCCTGTCCGGCCCGTTGCTGCGCGGCGACGCAGACACGATCCGCGATCATCTGGCCGCTATTTCCGCCCACAGCCCGCGCCTGCTGCCCGCCTATCGCGCGATGGCGACCGCGACGCTGGACGCGCTCGAACAATGTGGCGCGCCCGCGTCGCTATCGATCCGCCGCATATTGACCTGACCGTCCTGACGGCATCCGGTCGCATCGCTCCGTCTTCCGACAAGGGCCGCGCCTTCGTCAGCGAAGGCGCGGCCCTTGTCGGTCAGGATGCCGCATCCGTGCCGCCTGCCTTGATGCCCAGCTTCTTGCGCGGAGCCTTGGCGCGGGCAGGAGCCTTGCTCGCGCCTTTCGCCTTCACCGGTTCAGGGGCGGCAGGCGTGTCGAGGACGGGCGCGTCTTGCGCCACGGCCTGCGCTTTAGGCTTGCGGCCTGCCTTGGTGGGGGCGGGGACCGCTTTACCTGCGGCGGGCTTGGCCGCCACAATATCGCTCGATACGGGCGCATCGCTCGCACGCGCCGCACCCTTCCCAGGCGCCTTGCCCGTGCTGTCCGGGGTGGCGGCATCGGGCTGTACGCTCTTGCGGCGACGCCTCTTGGGCACAGGGGTTGCGCTATCGCCGGGCGTCGTCGAGACTGCCGCCGCCGCTGCGGCAGTCGCCGCCCGCGCCTGCGTGCCGCGCTGCCCCAGGCCCAGCTTTTGCGCGACCGCGCGCCGCTGGTCGGAATAGGCCTGCGCCACCATCGGATAGGTTTCGGGAAGACCATAACGCAGCCGATAGTCGGCGGGCGTCAGACCATGGGAGGCAAGATGGCGCTTGAGCGTCTTATAGGGGCGGCCATCGATCAGGCTGAGAATATGGTCGCGCGATGCGATGCTCTTGCGAACACTGACGGCCGGCACATGCTCGACCACTTCGACAGGAGCCGCAACAATATCCGCCACCAGCGCGGCCCGCGTCGTCTGGATCAGACCAGCCAGATCTTCGCTGGGGACACTATTATTGGCAACATAGGCGCTCAACAATTGAACAGTCAAAATGGTATAATCGGGCTGTTCGGTTTCCGCCATGTCATATCCTATCCAGAAAATTCAGACCCCGAACATATGATCGCCAGTGGACCGTCCGGATCTGCCTTTTGCAGTCATTCGACATCATTGTCAAAACCAGCGGCCATCTGTTGGCAGATTATCATCGCGAAGATTGAGGACGCCCGTTTCGATGACTGCGATGCCATCGGATATTGCTATCTTACCGCCGTGAAAAGCATCGGTCGATCGACCTGTTCGTACGGCCAGAACGGACCCGCCTGTGCTTGCCTGTCTCCCCATTGCCCTGATCAGCACGATGTCGGCCCGCCTATGGTCGCGTCTATCGGGGTAGCTTGCGTCCAGCCATCCATTTCCTTGTAGATCGCAGACGCGGCGACCTGCGGCGGCTGGTAGGTCGCGCCATCGCACAGGCACCGCCGCACGGTAACCGCATGTAAAATCGGTCGAACATAAGAGTCAAAATATTGAAATTACAAGATAATATATCAATCCATCGAACGCCGATATTTTCACCACAACTGTCTGACTCGCTGTCTCACCGAAGCCCTGCCTCGTCCAGCGCATCCATCGCCAGCGCGATTGCGCCTGGCGCTCTGGCCTGATCGCCCAGCGCAAGCGGATGGATGACCACATCTATGGTATCGCTCGTGACGAACGGCAGATAGCCGACCAGCTGGGCGATGTCATGCCGATCGGACGACGACCTCCACCCCGGCCAGCCCGCGCGTCAGGGCGAAAGGCTTGTCGACATTGACACAGGCTTCCACGACGCCGGGCCATGTGATGCATTCCTGGCCCAGCCGACAGGCAAATGTCTCGATCAGCGGAATATGCAGCTCCGACAGCGCTTCGGCCGCCCGCACGATCCGGCGATAATCCACCGTCTCGCCGATCCCCTCGACCGCGCCGCCGTCCAGCAGCAGTTGGACCGTGATGACCAGGGGCTGTCGACGGCCGATTTCGTCGGGATTGATCCCGATATCGGCCAGCAACGGCAATTCCTTGACGCGGACCTTGGTCGTGATGGACGATGGCATGTCAGTCTATGTTCCTTTGCGCGGCGGCGACCGTATTGCTCAGCAGGCAGGCGATGGTCATCGGGCCGACCCCGCCCGGCACCGGTGTCACCGCTTTGGCATGATCCAGTTCATGGGTCGCGCAATCGCCGACGATGCGGCTGGCGCCCGCATCGTCCACGACCCGGTTGATGCCGACATCGATCACGACCGCGCCCGGCTTCACCCAATAGCCGCGCACCAGGTGCGGCACGCCCGCTGCCGCCACGATGATGTCGGCGGCGCGAGCGATATCGGGCAAGTCGCGCGTCTCGATATGCGTGACCGTCACCGTCGCCTCGCGCTCCAGCAGCAGCATCGCCACCGGCTTCCCCACGATGTTCGATTTACCGATGACCACCACGTTCAACCCGCGATAGTCATCGATCACGCTGTCGAGCAGCTGCATGATGCCCAGCGGCGTACAGGGCACCAGCCCCTGCGATCCGGTCGAAAGCCGCCCGACATTGACGGGGTGAAAACCGTCCACATCCTTGGACGGGGCGATGCGGTCCAGGATCGGCGCGGCGTCGATCCCCGGCGGCAGCGGCAACTGAACCAATATGCCATGGATGGCCGGATCGGCGTTCAGCTGGTCGATCAGGTCCAGCAGCGCCTGCGCCCCGCAATCGGCGGGCAGGCGCTTTTCGACCGATCCGATACCCGCCTTGCGACATTCGCTGATCTTGCGCCGGACGTAGATTTCGCTGGCGGGATCATGTCCCACCAGCACCACGGCCAGCGCCGGATCGACGCCGTCGGCCTTCAGCCGTTCGACTGCCGCCGCCGTCTGCACGCCCAGCGCGCGCGCCATCGCGCGGCCGTCGATGATCGCGCGCATGGATCAGCCCCGAAAGACGACGGTACGCGACTGGTTCAGGAAAACCCGGTCCTGCACATGCAGCCGCACCGCTTCGGCCAGCACCCGCCGTTCGATGTCGCGGCCGCGACGGACCAGTTCGTCGGGCACATCGGCATGGCCGATCATCTCGACATCCTGATGGATGATCGGCCCCTCATCCAGGTCGGCGGTCACATAATGGGCGGTCGCGCCGATCATCTTCACGCCCCGCTCATAGGCCTGGTGATAGGGCTTCGCGCCCTTGAAGCCGGGCAGGAAGCTGTGATGGATGTTGATGCAGCGGCCGGACAGGAAAGCGGCCAGATCGTCGCTCAAAATCTGCATGTAACGCGCCAGCACGATCAGGTCGGCGCCCGTCTCGGTCACGACCTGCTTGATCTGCGCTTCCTGCGCCGCCTTGGTGTCCTTGGTCACCGGGAAATAATGATAGGGCTTATCGCCGATCAGCGACGTGTGCAGCTTTTCACGCGGATGGTTGGAAATGATCGCCACCACATCCATCGGCAATTCGCCGATACGCTGACGATAGAGCAGGTCGCCCAGGCAATGGTCCCATTTGGACACCATCAGCACGACCTTCTTGGGCGTGGCCTGATCCGCCATGGACCAGTCCATCCCGGCGTCCTGCGCAATCGGCGCGAAGCCCTCGCGCAGCGCGTCCAGCGAATCTTCCGCACCCGGCTTGAACGCGACCCGCATGAAGAACGTATTGTTCATCGCGTCGTCGAACTGCTGCGCATCGACGATGTTGCAGCCATGCGCGGCCAGATAGCCCGCGACCTTCGCGACCAGACCCGGCTTGTCGTCGCACTGCAACCGCAGCGTATAGATAGTCGTCACTTCAGCACCCTCCCAGCAACCCGTCCCAGCAGCCCGTCTACGTCAATGCGCGCGGGCATAATCGTTGATCCATGCGACGGTCTTCCCCAAACCGCCAAACGGGTAGAAATGCAATCGCACCCGGCCATGTTCTTCACCCAGCCGCCGTTCGAAACTGTCGACCAGCTTGTCGGGACCGGCCGACCCGATAAGCTTGGTGATGGAAATGCCGTATTTTGCCAGCACCGACGTCGACGCGCCCACGCCGCATCGCGCGGCAAAGCGCATCAGCGTCTTGATGCCGGCCGGTCCCGGCACGCCGATCCGCACCGGCGCGGTGATGCCCCTGGCCCGCAATTCGCTGAGCCATGTCAGAACCACGTCCGCATCGAAGACGAACTGCGTCACGATCAACGGCGCCATCCCGCGCCCCTCTATTTCCACGCATTTGTTCAGCAGGACCGACCAGCATTGGTCGGGCGTCATGTTCGGATGTCCTTCGGGATGGCCACCGATGCCGATCGCGCTGATGCCGTTCCGTTCGAAGGCGCCGCTGGCTAGCAACGCGCTGCTGTCGGCATAGGGGCCTTCGGGTTCGGACGGATCGCCCGCGATGACGAAGCAACGACGGACATCGGCTTCCGCCACGGCGGCGGCCAGATAATCCTCGAACTCCGTCGTAGAACTGATCCGCCGTGCCGAAAAATGCGGCATGGGCTCAAATCCCAGGCTGCGCACCAATTTGGTCGCCGCGATGCGTGCGCCAAAATCCTCGCCCGGCAGAAATGTGACCGCGACCGGCGTTGCGGGCGCTATGCCCGGCGCCGCTTCGCGCAGCGAATCCACGTCCTTCGCTGTCATTTCCAGCGAGTAGCCGTCGACCATATTGACGGGTGGCCGCTCCCAATTGGGGTGAATGACCGGCATTATTATTCCTCCAGCCTTGCCTCTCACCCGTCTCCTAGAACATTTCATCAAATTCGCATAGATGAAATATTCATGGATATGAATTTAATTGCCAAGATGCCGCCGCTGCCGAGTGCCTCATCAGAGCGGGACGCCGGGGCGTGTGTGTGCGCCATCGACGCCGTTGGCGCGCTCGATCACCGCACATGGCCTGCGCCGATTATGAACTCGTCGCTACGCGTGTCGCGCCTGATATAGACGCCAGCCCATCCAAACCGGAAATAGGGGCGGACAGCTTGCAAAGCGCACCGTCGTCCTCCACCAGTGCAGGGCGTTCCGGATCGGGGTTTTCATCCGAACGTCCTTGCCAAGATATAATGGCAAAGCGGCATGGATAGCCCAGCCTGCTATTTTATGATGTTGGATGGTTCAAGCCGACGCACGTCGGGTCGACATGGCAAGAGAGGGAATGATTATGGGCCATCCATCCATGACCCGTCCGCCTATTGTGGATTCGCATCAGCATTTCTGGCGGATCGGCGGACCGGGGCAGATGTGGCCCGACGCCGACTGGCCGACGATCCACCATGATTTCCTGCCCGACGATCTGCGCGCGGCGACGCAAGGCCTGAATGTGATCGGGACCGTGCTGGTGCAGTCCCAACCCGACGACCGCGACACCGACTGGATGCTGGCGCTGGTGGCGGACGATCCGCTGATCCTGGGCGTGGTCGGTTGGGTCGCGCTGTACAGCGCCGACGCGCCCGCGCGGATCGCACAACTGGCCGCCCATCCCAAATGTGTCGGCGTGCGACCGATGTTGCAGGGTATCACGGACAGCGCCTGGATCTTGCGCGACGACCTTGCCCCCGCGATACGGGCGATGCTGGCCCATGGCCTGTGCTTCGACGCGTTGATCCAGCCGCGTCACCTGCCGGTCATCGCCCGGTTCGCGGAACGCTGGCCGGACCTCCCGATCGTGATCGATCATGGTGCAAAGCCGCCTGCCGCTCAGGGCCTGCTCGACCCATGGCGCGACGATTTGGCCGCGCTCGCCCGCCATCCCAATATCTGGTGCAAATTGTCCGGCCTGCGCACCGAACAGGCGCGGGGGCAGGCGGCCGATGCGCTCAAACCTTATGTCGCGCATATTCTCGACAGCTTCGGGGAGCGCACGATGTGGGGCAGCGACTGGCCGGTGCTGCTGCATGGGGGCGATAGCTATGGCGACTGGGTCGATGATACGCTGCGCCTCGTCGGCGAACAGGATGACGACGCCCGCGCGCGCCTGTTCGAAGGAGCGGCACGCGCCTTCTATGGCCTTTAGCAGGATCAGGTGGCCCTGGATTTGGCCCGTCTGGATTAGGTCGTCTGGGTCTCGGCGCGGCGGCCATAGGCAATCTCTATCGCGCCATCCCCTAACGCCGAAGCCCGCACCGTGATCGACCAGGCCTGGGCCGCCGGGCTGTGCTATCGGCAGGCGGCTGTCCTACATGGCCCGATTGCCGCTATAAGCTGTCCTGTCCGCGCAGGCCTTCACTTGTAACTTAAATTCCTATTCCCGCATCAAAATGTCGCGATCGGCGGGAAATGTGCGAAGTTAAGCCGACCGTCTCCTATTGCATGGCGCAAAAAAAGCCCGCTGCAACGGGAGCAGCGGGCTTTGTCACTGGCAGATCGAAAGGTCGGGTACGCTGCCCCGTCAGCCGGCGGTTACGGTCACCCGCGCCAGGCGGGGCGAGAGCAGATGCACGGCCGCCAGCGCCACGAAATAGGCGCTGCCCGCGACGGCGAAGAGCGGCGTGTAGCTGCCGATCCCGTCCAGCACATAGCCGGCATATTTCGCCATCACCATGCCGCCGATCGCGCCCACCGTACCGCCGATGCCCACGACCGAACCCACCGCGCCGCGCGGGAACAGGTCGGACGGCAGCGTGTAGAGATTGGCGGAAAAGGCCTGGTGCGCCGCAGTCGCGATGCCGATCACCAGCACGGCGAGCCACAGATTGTCGATCGACTGCGCGAAGAAGACCGGCAGAACCGCGCAGGCGCAGAGCAGCATCGTCAATTTGCGCGCGGCATTGACGGTCCTGCCCGCCTTCATCAACCGGCTCGACATCCATCCGCCCGCCACGCTGCCCAGGTCCGACAGCAGATAGATGGCGACCAGCGGCGGCCCGAAGCTCAGCAGGTCCAGCCCATAGCGCGTGCCCAGATAGCCCGGCAGCCAGAACAGAAAGAACCACCAGATGGGATCGATGCAGAACTTCCCGATCGCATAGGCCCATGTCTCACGCACGGTGATCAGACGGCCCCAGCCGATCGGCTCGACCGGGTCGGCCGGGTCCTGGCGGATATAGGCTAATTCTTCGGCCGAAATCTTTTTATGCTCTTCGGGCCTGCGGTAGAAGACCAGCCAGGCGATCAGCCACAGGACGCCGAAAATGCCCGTGGCGTAGAAGGCGACCCGCCAGCCATAGGCGACCGTCAACCACGGGACCAGCAACGGCGTCACGATCGCGCCGATATTGGCGCCCGCGTTGAACAGGCCGATGGCGAAAGCGCGTTCCTTTTGCGGGAACCACTCCGTCACGGCCTTGATACCCGCCGGGAAATTGCCCGATTCGCCCACCCCCAGGCCAAAGCGCGCCATGGCGAACTGGGTGACACTATGCACCCCGCCATGCGCCATATGGGCGATGGTCCAGATGACGACGGCGATGGCATAGCCAAAGCGCGCGCCGACCAGATCGACGATCCGGCCGAAGCCCAGATAGCCCACGGCATAGGCGGCCTGGAACCAGAAGACGATATTGGCATAGTCGGTTTCCGACCAGCCCATTTCCGCCGACAGGGTAGGCTTCAACACCCCGATCATCTGGCGATCGACATAGTTGATCGCGGTCGCCGCAAACAACAACCCGACCACGACCCAGCGATAGCGGGTGGGCGGGCGATCCGCGATGGGCATGTCGTTCATCATCCTGCTCCTGTTTCGACGGCTTCTGGCGTCCCTTGCTTATCGCGGTGGCTGCGCTTCGATCCGGCAACCCAGGGTGCCGAGCGATCCGAAGTCGGTTTCCACCGTCTGCCCCGGTCGAACCGGATGGACACCGGTAACGGCCCCGGTCGAAATCCACCAGCCCGGTTCGATGGTTATGCCGCGCGCAATCAGATTTTCCAACAGGAAGCGTACCGATCCGATCGCGCCATCGTTGAAGGCGGCGGCGATGCCCGACCCGATCTCTTCCCCGTCGATGCGCGTGACGATGGTCTGATTGGCATAGGCGCCGCTGCGCCAGTCCGTGACCGCCGGCCCGATCAACAGGCCATTATTGTTGCCGAAGTCGGACACCGTCACCGCCGGTCCCAGGCGGTTAATCCCTTGGAACGGCGAACTGGCAATCTCTATGCCGATATGGACGGCGTCGATATGGGCAGCGGCTTCCTCTAGCGTGAACTGATGCTGGTCGGGGGACGGCGCCTTGCCGATCCGGAACAGGAACTCTGCCTCCACCGCGCCAAAACCGTCTGCGAAGACGAGGCCGACCGTATCGGCGCTGGCCTGTACGACGGTGGACGCGAAGATCGGACCGGCCAGACGGTCGCATCCATAGCGATCGTCCAGCGGCGGCAGGATACGCCCGACCTTCCATCCCGCGATAGGGTCCGTCACCTGTTCCAGCGCCGCAGCCTGGATGACATAGGCGTCGTCCAATGTTTCAGGCGGAGTTCCGGGATAGGCGGCCAGGCCGGTTGCGGCCCGGCGCGCGGCCACAAAGCGATCCGCGATCATCCCTGCTCCATTGTCAGCGCGCATTGAACGTCCTTTTCTATCGATGAGGGGCTGGTAATGGAAACCGGTGTCATTGGCAAGCGGGTGCGTCTGGCGTCATCCCGATTCTAGGGTATAAGGCGGGATGGCAAAACAGAAACAGGATGAGGGACAGGCGCCCAAACTGACGATCAACGACATTGCCAGCATGGCTGGTGTGTCGAAAAAGACCGTCAGTCGGGTCATCAACCGGTCGCCGCTGCTCAATCAGGAGACGCGCGACAAGGTGGAGGCGATCATCCGGGAAACCGGCTATGTTCCCAATCCGCAGGCACGCGCGCTGGCGCTGGGCCGCAATTTCCTGATCGGCCTGATCTACGACAATCCCAACGTCCAGATGATCCTGAGCATGCAGAAGGGGATATTGGAGGCGCTGCATGGCACCGAGTTCGAACTGGTGATTCGGCCCGTCGATCGCGGCTCCAATCTGGTGATGGACGATATCCGCAGCTTCGTGACGCGGCAGCGGCTGTTCGGCGTGGTCATCCTGCCGCCCATGTCGGAAAATGATGCGCTGGCGCGGATGCTGGATGAGGAAGGTTGTCGCTATGTCCGCATGGGATCGGCGGTGCTGGACGATGCCGAACATATGGTGGCGTCCAACGACCGGGAAGCGGTTGCCGACGCAGTGCGCTATCTGATCGCGCAGGGGCATCGGCGGATCGGCCTGGTGGCCGGCCCGCATGGTTTTCGCTCCGCGCAGGAACGGCGCGACGGCTTTGAACTGGCGCTCAGCGAAGCAGGGATCAGCCTGCCGCGCAGTCTGGTGGCGGACGGGCAATATACGTTCGAAACCGGCCTGTCGGCCTCCGAAAGCCTGCTCGACCTGTCGCCGCGCCCGACCGCGATCTTTGCCAGCAACGACGAAATGGCGGCTGGCGTCCTCTATGCGGCACGGCTACGCGGCATCGCCGTGCCGGAGGAATTGTCGATCATCGGCTTCGACGACACGCCCGTCACCACGCGCGTCTGGCCACCTCTGACCACAGTGCGCTGGCCGATCGTGGCCATGGGGCGCGCCGCCGCGCTCAAACTGATCGGCACCGCGATCGGCGAGGGGGCGGAGGTCAACGAACCCTCGATGTTCAGTTCCACATTGATCCGCCGCGGATCGGTTGCGCCACCCGCCACAAGCTGATATCGCCTATTTTATGACACCGGTGTCCGATTGGACGCAAGGGATAAGGAGATGCCTATGTTCGACAAGACCTATTACGCGACGCATCCGGACATGATGGAGTGCGTATCGAACGAGGAATTGCGGGATCGCTACCTGATCGGCGGGCTGTTCCGCGATGGCGAATGCGTGCTGAACTACACCCATGCCGAACGCTTCGTGATCGGCGGCGTGTCGGTGGTCGACGCGCCGGTGAAGCTGCCCGCGCAGAGCGAACCCGCGTCGGCGGCGGGCCATCCCTTCCTGGAGCGGCGCGAACTGGCGATCGTCAATGTGAGCGGCGTCGAAGGCACCGTGACCGTCGATGGCGAGGTCTTCACGCTGGGCAACAAGGATTGCCTCTACGTCACCATGGGTGCCAAGGACGTGACCTTCGCGGGCGCCGGTGCGCGCTACTATCTTGCCTCCTGCCCGGCGCACAAGGCGTTCACGACCCGCAAGCTCGGCATCGCCGACGCCAATGCGCTGGAGCGCGGAAGCCTGGAGGAATCGAACGAGCGGACCATCTTCCAGCTGGTCATTCCCGGCATCTGCGACAGCGCGCAGCTGGTCATGGGCCTGACCGTGCTCAAGCCCGGCAGCGTGTGGAACACCATGCCCCCGCACATCCACGAGCGCCGCAGCGAGATCTATTTCTATTTCGAGCTGGACGGCCCGGCCGACCGCGTCTTCCACTATATGGGCGAGGGCGATGCGATGCGCCACATCGTCATGGCCAATGAGGAAGCGGTGATCTCCCCGCCCTGGTCGATCCATATGGGGTCGGGGACCAAGGCCTATGCCTTCATCTGGGCGATGGCGGGCGAGAACCAGGATTATACCGACATGAACGTGCTGGATATCTGCCAGCTGGCGTAAGTGCGGCAGAAGGTGACGATATGATGAATGTCTTCGATTTGACGGGCAAGGTGGCGATCGTCACCGGGGCCAATACTGGCATCGGTCAGGCGATCGCGCTGTCGCTGGCCGCTGCGGGCGCGGATATCGCGGCGGTGGGCCGCACGCCGGCGCAGGAGACGGTGGAGAAGGTCCGCGCGCTGGGCCGCCAGGCGGTGATCGTGTCGGCCGACCTGTCCAGCATCGCACCCGTGCAGCGGGTGGTGGACGAGACGGTGGCGGCGCTGGGCGGCCTCGACATCCTGGTCAACAATGCCGGGATCATCCGCCGCGCCGACAGCGTGGACTTCACCGAAGAAGACTGGGACGCGGTGATCGACACCAATCTCAAAGTGCTGTTCTTCCTCTGCCAGGCGGCGGGGCGGCACATGATCGCGCAAGGATCGGGCAAGATCGTCAACATCGCGTCCCTGCTGTCCTTCCAGGGCGGCATTCGCGTGCCCAGCTACACCGCGTCCAAGAGCGGGGTCGCGGGGCTGACCAAGCTGCTGGCGAACGAGTGGGCGGCCAAGGGCGTGAACGTCAACGCGATCGCGCCGGGTTATATCGCGACGAACAACACCGCCGCGCTCCAGGCCGACGAGACGCGCAACCGCCAGATCCAGGAGCGCATTCCGGCGGGCCGCTGGGGCGAGGCGTCCGACATCGGCGGGGCGGCGGTGTTCCTGGCGTCGAGCGCGGCAGGCTATATCCACGGGCATACCCTCGCCGTCGATGGCGGGTGGCTCGCGCGCTAGGCGACGCCCAAGCGATCGCGGACCCGGTTCGGACGGACAATCCAGAGAGGGACTAACCCTCCCCACCCCACAGGAAGAGGAGGATCGATGACCGATCGGCGCAGCTTCATCGGCGCGGGACTGGCGCTGGCCGCGTCGCCCGCCTGGGCCGCAACCGGCGACCCGGTCGTCACGACCCGTCACGGCCGCATCCGGGGGACGAGAGAGGGTGGGCTGCGCGTATTTCGCGGCATAGGCTATGGACAGGATAGCGCGCGTTACCGCTTTCGCGCGCCGATCGCGCCGGAACCCTGGCAAGGGATCAAGCCTGCGGTGGCGTTCGCGCCATCCTGCCCGCAACGGGCGAAGCAGGACGCGACCGGCGAGGATTGCCTGGCCCTCAATATCTGGACGCCGGGGCTGGAGCCGACCGCAAAAAGGCCGGTTCTCCTCTATATCCACGGCGGCGCCTATTCGAACGGCAGCGTAGTGGATCCGCTGAACGATGGACGTCATCTGGCCGCGCGCGACGTTGTCGTGGTGACGGTCAACCATCGGCTGAATGCGCTGGGTTATCTGTATCTCGCGAACCTCGACCTGCGTTTTGCCGATAGCGGCAATGCCGGGCAGCTGGACCTGATCCTCGCGCTACGCTGGGTGCGGGACAATATCGCGGCCTTTGGCGGCGACCCGGCCAATATCCTGGTCTTCGGCCAGTCGGGCGGCGGCGCGAAGATCGCGACGATGATGGCGATGCCCGCCGCCAAGGGGCTGTTCCACCGCGCGATCACGATGAGCGGGCAGCAGGTGACGGCCAGCGGGCCGATCAACGCCGCGCGCCGGACGCGCGCCTATCTGGCGAAACTGGGTGTGTCGCCCACGGACCTCAGCCCGTTGCTGACCATGCCTGTCGCCCGGCTGATCGACGGGCTGGACGCTGTCGATCCCCTGTTGGGCGGCGGCGTCTATATGGGGCCGGTGCTGGACATGCGCTGGCTGGAGCGCCACCCCTTCTGGCCCGACGCCGCGCCGCAGGGCAATGCGATCCCGATGATGCTGGGCAACACCCGCGACGAAACCCGTGCCTTCATCGATCCTGCCGGGCCGCTGATCCGGGGGCTGGACTGGTCCAACCTGCCGGAGCGCATGGCGGGGGAGTTACGTATGGACCTGCCCCCCAATGGATCGTGGCGCAATATCGGGCGCACTATCCCGACTGGTCGGCCGAGCGCATCTTCTACGCGGCAACGACGGCGGGGCGGAGCTGGCCGGGACAGGTCATCGAAGCGGAGATGCGGGCGCGCGCCGAGGCGCCGACATGGGTCTATCAGGTCGATTTCCAGTCGCCGGTCCAGCCGGAACGCGGCGCGCCGCATACCATGGACATAGCGCTCGCCTTCGGCACGCTGGACGCGCCGGGGTCGCTGACCGGGGTCGGCGCGGATGCGCGGGCGGCGTCGGCGGCTGTGATGGGACGCTTCCTGGCCTTCGCCCGCAAAGGCGATCCCAATGACGCAGGCATGGCCGATTGGCCACAGTATCGACTGGACCAGCGCGCAACGATGCTCTTCGATACGAACAGCGCGGTGGCGGATGATCCACGCGGCTGGGAACGTCAGCTCTTCGCCCGTGTCCCTTATATCCAGCCGGGGAGCTGATAGGAGATCGACAGCTTAACTTCGCATATTTCCCGCTAATCTCGAAATAGAGTTTCGCATGTAGGAAATTATATTGTGAATGGATTAGCGATGTCCTGCTTCGGACGTGCCCTTATGTCGGTCCGGGGGGCACCACGAGGATAATGTGGCATAGCAGGATAGGACAGCCGCTGAACGCGCTGGCATAATCTCAATATTTTCGCTTGCCGACACTGTGCGTTGGCTGGTCAGGACCATCTGGGGACAATGAGGCGCGTTCAATACACCCTGAAGTGAGCATCCCCCTTCCGTCACCCCAGCGAAGGCTGGGGTCCCAGGCGGTCAGAGGATAAGGTCGGTCATATCCCGTAGATCTACCGCCTGGCGCCATGCCCTATCGTGGCGCGCCGCCGGCCCACCCAAACGCCTACACCTTCCTTACTTCACCGGATAGGCGATGATCAGCGCCAGCGGCTCTTTCCCGGTCTGCTTTATGCCGACGACCGCGCCGTCGTAGAGATAGGCGGCCATGCCCGGCGTCAGGGGCTTCGTCTCGCCGTCCGATGTGACGTCGCCGGTGCCTGACAGGACATAATAGACCTCGTCATGCGCGATCGGGTGCAGGCCGATGGCCGAGCCGACATGCAGGATGCGCTTGCGAAACTCCATGCGGCGGGGCTGGGGCACGGCGTCGCTGATGCGATAGGCGGTGCTCATGCCGATCTTGCCATGGGGGTTGGGTTCCTCGCGGGCGACCGACCGTTCATCGATCACCGCCATGGGCGGCGCGGCGGTGGATGTCGCTGCGGCCGCCGCCGCGAGCAAAAGGAGGGGAAGGCTCATTTCTTTTCTCCCGGTTCGCCCTGCCGCATCATCTTGTCGCGGTCGGACAGATGTTCCGCAATCTCGCCGGTCTGGCCGGGATAGCGGCCAGATTTCGGCTCCATCGTGTCGAGATTCCAGTCGCCCTCGACAAAGGGCGCGCGGGTCTGGGCCATCTTCGGATAGCCGCCCACCTGCTTTTCATCATCGATGATTTCGCCGCGTCCTTCGGCGACGAAGAAGAGGACGCGCAGGTCGTCGGCGTCGCGGTCCCAGGGGCGTGCGCCCGCGCGCGCCAGGACATGGGTTTCGACGTCGCGGGTCGGCAGCACCGCCGTGCCCGGCCACCAGACCGGCGGCGCGGGCAGATCGTTCAGTTTCGCGCGGGTCTCGCCATAGCGGCCGAACATCGGCAGGGCGACGCCGAACCGGTCGACGGCGATATTGTCCTTGCCATGATAATCGAGGTCGCCATCGCCGCCCAGCATGAGGAAGGGCATGCCGGGCGCAGTGGACACGCCGCCGCGCAGCACGTTCCCGACGGCGGACAGCTTGCCGGTCTGATAGGGATGGTCGCCCCATTCCAGCGCCATCAGATTGTAATGAACCGCCCGTTCACCCGGATCATAGAGGATGTTGTTGACCAGCTCGACCTGTGCGCCGCCTTTCAGCAACGGGTTGCGTTCCTTGTTATGGGCATAGAGATTGCGCCAGATCATGATCTGGCTGGCATTGTCGTGGATCAACGTGCCCTTGCTATGCTCGCCCTTGGGATGGCTGGCGTCGGCCAGCCCCTCCGCCGCGATGTTGTAGGAGAAGGTGATGGCGTGGCTGGTGCCGCGCCGCCAGTCGTCGGGCGTCTTGCCCTCGAAGCGGGGGCCGGACGCGGACATATTCTCGTCGATGGCCCAGGTGAAGCTGCAATGATCGACGATGACATGATGCGCGCCCACGGTGGACATGGCGTCCGCTTCCCATCCGCTCATCTTGGGTTGGTCGTCGACGCCGGTGCGGACGCGGATGTGGCGGATGACGACGTCATGGGTGGCGATGTCGATGCCGGTCTTTATCAGGGTGATGCCGGGCGATGGCGCGGTCTGGCCCGCAATCGTGACATAGGGTTCGGTGATCCTGAACGCCTGCCGCTGCATGTCGATGATGCCGCCGACTTCGAACACGATGATGCGCGGGCCTTTCGCCTCCAGCGCGGCCTTGAAGCTGCCGGGGCCATCCGACGCCAGGGTGGTGACGCGGATGATGCGCCCGCCGCGGCCGCCCGGGGTGGTGGCGGCCCAGCCGACGGCGCCGGGGAAGGCGAGGGCGGCGGTCTGGCTGGTCGATCGCGATGGCGCGGGCGCGGCGATAGCGATCGGGGGCAGAGCAAGCGCGGCCAGCAGGGCAAGGGGTGGCAGCACCGGAACATGGGTCATGGCTTCATCTCTCCTATGGGGTCATCCTGCCATTGGCACCTAGGGTTCGCAAGATGATTTGACACCGGTGTCCGCTTATCGTGCATGTTCCACATGGGGCGAGGTGGAAGCGAAGCTGGGGGCGTGCTTTTGGCGATATGCACCGTTCTGACCCTGCATATGGATACGGAAATGGCTGCAAAGCGGCCTGTGACCGATGGGTCGATGGCGGTCGCGGGAATTGATGAGAAGCTTGCCTTGCAGCCAGTTTGGTTGGCACTGCGTGAGTGCAAAGACATTATGCTCGTTAATCAGTGATATAGCCGGTAAAATCCGTTGGATGTTCGGAGCATATTGACAGGCGATAGCGTCTGGCGCATCTATGACACCGGTTTCCAAGCATGCGTTTCGATCGGCAAGAGCCGACGGCGCAGGACGGGCATGTCGCCTGTCGGGACCCGCATATGCAGCAGGTTCGGGCATCGGACGTGCTGGCAACAGGAAGGAGAGGAAAGCTGATGCAAGGGAATGGCTTTAATCGTGGCAACCGGCATTGGCTGGCGGGCGCATCGCTGGCCGCACTGCTGCTGGCGATGCCGGGCGGCGCACTGGCCCAGGATACGGCACAGGCCGACCCGGCGCAGGCTGCGGCTGCGCCCCAAGTCGCCGCCGATGGCGATGCCGCCGACATCGTCGTGACGGGCTTTCGCCAGTCTCTGGGCGCGGCCATCAACCTCAAACGCCAGACGGTGGGATCGGTCGACGCGATCGTCGCGGAAGATATCGCGAAATTCCCTGACCAGAATCTGGCGGAATCGCTGCAACGCATTCCCGGCATCTCGATCCAGCGCGATGGCGGCGAGGGCCGTGCGATCACCGTCCGCGGCCTGGGCGCGCAATTCACCCGCGTGCGCGTAAATGGTCTGGAAACCGTCGCCACCTCGACAGACGGCGCCAGTTCCAACCGCGATCGCGCGTTCGATTTCAACGTGTTCGCGTCCGAACTGTTCAGTTCGCTGGTGGTGCATAAAACCGCCGAAGCGTCACTGGACGAAGGATCGCTGGGCGCGGTTGTGGACCTCAATACCGGCAACCCGCTGGCGGGAAAGGGCGGCTTCACCTTCGTGGGGTCGGCGACCGGCTCCTACAACGATCTCAGCAAGAAATGGGGGCCGCGCCTTGCGGGCCTGATGTCCTGGAAGTCGGACGACGGCCAATGGGGCGTGGCGCTGTCCGCCGCCTATTCCAAGCTCGACACCAAGCAGATGGGCAACAACACAGTGCGCTGGTCGCAGGCGCGGCTGGACAGCGTCAACGGCACGCGCTGCTTCACCCAGCCGAACAGCGGCGGCACCTATCTGCCTGGCGCGGCCTGCAACCAGGCCGCGCTCGCCTTCCACCCGCGCATTCCGCGCTATGGCGAAATCGCGCAGGAACGCGAGCGTCTGGGCATCACCGGATCGATCCAGTGGGCGCCCTCCGAAGCGACCAAAGTCTCGATCGACGGTCTCTTCTCCCGCTTCCGCGAAACGCGCGAGGAGAAATGGGGCGAAGTGCTGCTGCGGTCGAACGAACGGTCGATCGATGTCCTGAACCCGGTCTATGACAGCAACAACAATATGGTGTCGGCGACGCTGAACGACGCCTGGGTCCGTACCGAACATTATCTGCGCAAGTCGCAGACCAAATTCTATCAGCTGGGCGCGACCTGGGATCAGGATCTGGGCGACAGCTTCCGCTTCACCCTGCTCGGGGGCTTCTCCAAGTCGGATGCGTCGATCCCGGTCGAAACCACGCTGGTGTTCGACGATCGCGATGCGCAGGGCTATAAGTACGACTATAGCGACATGCGTCGTCCGGTGCTGACCTTCGGCACCAGTGTCACCGATCCGGCCAATTTCCAGCTCGCCGAAATCCGCGACCGGCCCTCGTCCACCATCAACAAGTTCCGCACCGTGCAGCTGCGCACCGAATGGGACGTGGCCGAAGGCTTCACGGTGAAGACGGGCGGGGTCTATCGCCGTTTCTCCTTCGACACCGAAGGCTTCACCCGCGACACGGTCGTGTGCGGCAATGGCGGCTTGGATCGCGTGCTGGGGACGGTCAATTGTTCGCCCACCAGCGCCTTCGGCCCGACAGCCATTTACGGCTTGCCGGTGACGGCGGCGCTGTCGCAACTCTTCACGCTCAAGGGCGCGAACGCGCCCGCTGGCACGACGACCCAGTGGCTGGTGCCCAATCTGGAGACCGGCACCGCCTACACCAAGCTCTATGATCGGGCGCTGGCGGTAGACCCGGGCAATACGCGCGGCGTGGTGGAAACGGTCAAGGGCGGCTATATCCAGTTCGACGCAAAGGGCGATATATTCGGTCTGGAATATGCCGCCAATGCGGGCGTGCGTTATGTACGGACCGGCCAAAGCGCACAGGGGCTATTGGCGGGGGTCAATCGTACGATCAGGCGGTCCTACGAAGATTGGTTGCCGGCATTGAACGTCGCTATCTTCCCGCACCGCGACTTCATCGTTCGCGCATCGGTAGCCGATGTCATCACGCGGCCGAGCCTGGGCAGCTTGACGCCGGGCGGCTCGGTGGACGGCTTCAACTATAATATCAGCTTCGGCAATCCACAGCTGGAACCGTTCCGCGCGACGTCCTACGATCTGGCGTTCGAATATTATTTCGCGCCGCAATCGCTGTTCTCGGTCGCCTTCTTCAAGAAGGATGTGTCGAGTTTCCCGATCAGCGATACGACCACCGGTACATATGCATCGACGGGTCTGCCGGTGTCGATCATCCCGCCAAGTTCTCCTGCGGCGGGTAATGTCGAAGGGCGCTTGTGGAACATTACCCGGCCCATCAACGGGTCCGGCGCCAGCCTGAAAGGCGTGGAAATCGCCTTGCAGGCGCCATTCACCTTCCTGCCCGGTTTCCTGTCCCATTTTGGCGGCATCGTGAATGCGACCTTCATCAAATCCAGTGCGACCTACACGACACCGGGGCCGATTTTGAACCCATGTTCCGGTGCAAACTGCGCCTTGGGGCCAAACGTGCCGGTGACACGGACGGAAACGCTGTTCGGCCTGTCCAAGAAAGCGATCAACGGTACGCTCTATTATGAGGATGCGAAATTCAGTGCGCGCGCATCCGTCAGCTATCGTGGTCCCTATATTGATGGCACCAGCGGCACCGGCAACGTGTTCGAAGGCTATAACAGCACGATCAACGTCGATGCGTCGATCCGCTACAAATTGTTCGAAGGTCTGGAACTGTCGCTGGAAGGCATCAACCTGACCGACGATTATCGTGATCGCTACACCGACGTCGATACCAATCGCAATTATGAGCAGCTGCATTTCGGCCGCACCATCCAGATAGGTGCGCGGTTCAAGATGTGACGGCTCATGGGTCCGGGCCGCCTCTGCACGGGCGGCCCGGACCCTTTATCTATGTGGGAGACAGCATGACGATCAGCCGCCGCGACGCTATGACCGGGCTGGTAGCGGGGAGCGCAGTGGCGCTGGCCCGCTCCGACATGGTACAGGCCGCGCTGCCCCCGCCCGGCTCGACTCCGTCCGCCTCGACCTTGGCAACCGACTGGAAGCGCGGCCCTGACAATCAACGCATCGCCGATCTGGGCGACGGACGCTTTCTCAATCCGCTCTTGTCGGGCGACCGGCCCGATCCCGCCATTCTGAAGGACGGCGCGGATTATTACATGACCTTTTCCAGCTTCGACAGCTATCCCGGCATCACCATCTGGCACAGCCGCGACCTCATCAACTGGCAACCGCGCAAGGCGGCGCTTAACAAGAATATTGGGTCGGTCTGGGCCGTCAGCCTGGAAAAATATAAGGGCCGCTACTTCCTCTACATCCCGGTCAAGGCCAGCCCGAACAGCATCTTCGTCATCCATGCCGACCATATCGACGGCCCATGGAGCGATCCGATCGACCTCAAACTGCACGCGCATATCGATCCGTGCCATGTGGTGGGGGAGGATGGCAGCCGCTGGCTGTTCCTGTCGGGCGGCGACCGCATCCGCTTGTCCGAAGACGGGCTGGCGACGGTGGGCGCGGTCGAACATGTGTACGACCCCTGGCGCTATCCCGACACATGGGATGTGGAAGGGTTTTCGCCCGAAGGCCCGAAGATCCACCGGCACGGCGACTGGTTCTATATGCTGACCGCCGTGGGCGGCACCGCCGGACCGCCGACCGGCCATATGGTGATCGCCGCGCGCGCCAAATCGATCCACGGGCCATGGGAACAGCACCCCGGCAACCCGCTGGTCCGCACCGAAAGCACGGACGAACGCTGGTGGTCGCGCGGCCATGCCAGCCTGGTCGAGGCGCCGGACAAAAGCTGGTGGGCGCTCTATCATGGCTATGAAAACGGGCTGTGGACGCTGGGGCGGCAGACATTGCTCGATCCGGTGGAATGGACGGCGGACGGCTGGTTCCGCATGACCGGCGGCGACCTGTCACGCCCCTTGCCCAAGCCGCGCGGCGGACAGGCGCTGCCCCATGGCATGGCGCTGTCGGACGATTTCAGGGATCTCAGGCTCGGCGCGAAATGGAATTTCTTCCGCCCCGCACCGGACGAGGCAAGCCGGGCGCGGGTAGAGAAGGGCGCGCTGATCCTGCAAGGGCGGGGCACCGCGCCAGTCGATTTATCGCCCCTGCTGCTGATTGCGGGCGACCCTGCCTATGAATTTCAATGCGACATAGAAATCGCCCCCGGCGGGACGGCGGGATTGATCCTCTTTTACGACGACAAGCTCTATTGCGGTCTGGGGTTTGATGAAACGCGCTTCGTCACCCATCAATATGGGATGGAGCGGGGGCGACCGGCCAATCCCCATGGCCGACGACTGACGATGAAGGTCAGCAACCGTCATCATATCGTCTCCTATCATCTGTCCGGCGATGGCGGGGCGACATGGAGCCGCTTCGACCGGGGCATGGAAGTTTCGGGATATCATCATAATGTCCGCGGCGGATTTCTGATGCTGCGACCGGGCCTCTATGCAGCGGGGCCGGGGGAAGCGCGGTTCCGCAACTTCCGGTTCCGGGCGCTCTAGAGCATTTTCGAAGCAGATGACGTCATCTGCTGGCTTGGAAAATGCGGAAAACAAAGAACAACTAGAGCATAATCCGATCCTTTATGATCGGATTATGCTCTAGTGAGCCAAGGCTGTTCCCGTACCACGTCCTGCTGAACCTGTTTCAGCATCCATCATAACGGGATCGCCGTCGTATATTTCGTCATGGACAGGGCGAAATGCGACGCCGCGCCCGCGACAGACGCATGGCCGAGCAATATCTGCATGAGGAAGCGGTTATAATCCTCCACATCCGCGACGACGACGCGGATCAGATAGTCCCATTCCCCCGACATCGAAAAACATTCCACGATCTCCGGCCGACCATCGACGAAATGTTCGAAAGCGGCGCGCGCGTCGCGGGCGTGGCTGCGCATGCGGATGTTGCACAACACATTGACCCCGCGTCCGACCTGCGCCGGGTCCACCAGCCGGACGGTGCGGGTCAGGACGCCCGCAGCCTCCAGCGCCTTGATCCGTCGCCAGCAGGACGCGCTAGACGCGCCGACCCGTTCGGCCAGATCCTGATGACTGATCGCGGCGTCGGCCTGAAGCACGAAGAGGATCTTGCGATCCACTGCATCGATTTGACCATCCTGTTTCATAAATCGCCATGATGTGATGATATCATAACTATTATAGGCCGAACCATGCCCAGAATGAAACGAAATTTCCGCATGGGCATGGCATGATACAGCCATGGCGCAAACCGATATCACCGCTCCGACAGGCGCGGCCGACGACTGGAGCATAGCGCAGGACTGGGCGTCCTATACCGCGCAGGACCATGCGATGTGGGACCGACTGTTCGCGCGTCAGGCGCAGATGCTGCCCGGCCGCGCCGTGCCCGAATTTCTGGAAGGGCTGGACATATTGCGGATGACGAAGCCGGGCATTCCCGACTTCGCCGAATTGTCCGACCGGCTGATGCAGCGCACGGGGTGGCAGGTGATCGCGGTGCCCGGCCTGGTGCCGGACAGCGTGTTTTTCGATCATCTGGCGAACCGCCGCTTCGTCGCCGGACGCTTCATCCGTCAGCCCGACCAGATCGACTATCTCCAGGAACCGGACGTCTTTCACGACGTGTTCGGCCATGTGCCGCTGCTCGCCAACCCGGTGTTCGCCGATTATATGCAGGCCTATGGGCAGGGCGGCCTGCGCGCCGATGCGCTGGGGTCGATCGAACGGCTGGCGCGGCTCTACTGGTACACGGTGGAGTTCGGCTTGATCCGGCAGGGCGACGACCTCAAACTCTATGGCGCGGGGATCGTGTCGTCGCATGGCGAGTCCGTCTTCGCGCTGGACGATCCGTCGCCCCATCGCCTGGGGTTCGACCTCCAGCGGCTGATGCGCACCCGCTATCGCATCGATGATTATCAGCAGAGCTATTTCGTGATCGACAGTTTCGAACAGCTGTTGCGCATGACCGCGGAGACCGACTTCGCGCCGCTCTATGCCGCACTCGCCGGTCTGCCCGATCTCGATACCAACACCATCCTGCCGACCGACCGCGTCTTCCATCGCGGCACCCAGGCCTATGCCCATAAGAAGGAAGAGGACGCCCTATGACCAGCGATAATAATCCCCTGGGCCTCAACGGCTTTGAATTTGTCGAATTTACCTCGCCCGATCCGGAGGCGATGGCGGAACAGTTCGAGCAGTTGGGTTTCGTCGCCAGCCACCGCCATCCCCGCAAGAACATCACCCGCTATCGCCAGGGGCGCATCAACCTGATGCTGAACCGCGACGATGCGGGGCGCGTGGCGGAGTTTCGCGGCGTGCATGGCCCATCCGCCAGCGCGATGGCCTTCCGCGTCGCCGACCCGAAGGCCGCGCTCGACTGGGCGCTCGCCCATGGCGGGAAAGCCACGGCGGAAGACGACATGGTGATCGAGGGGATCGGCGGTGCCTATCTCTATTTCATGCCGGCGACGGGCGATCCCTATGCCGACTGGGCCGAATATCCGGGCTGGCAGGAGAGGGCGGCCGCGAACAGCGTCGGCCTCGACCTGCTCGACCATCTGACCCACAATGTCCGGCGCGGGCAGATGCGGGTATGGAGCGCATTTTATCGCACACTCTTCGGGTTCGAGGAGCAGAAATTCTTCGATATCAAGGGGAAAGCGACCGGTCTTACCAGCCAGGCGATGATCGCGCCCGACCGGGCGATCCGCATCCCGCTCAACGAAAGCCAGGACGACAGGAGCCAGATCGAGGAGTTCATCCGCGACTATCATGGCGAAGGGATCCAGCATCTGGCGCTGACCACCGACAATATTTACGAGACGGTGGAGAAGTTGCGCGGGCGTGGCGTGCGGTTGCAGGACACGATCGAGACCTATTATGAACTGGTCGACAAGCGCGTGCCAGGCCATGGCGAGGATCTGGAACGCCTGCGGGCGAACCGCATCCTGATCGACGGTGACGTGGAGAGCGAAGGCATATTGTTGCAGATCTTCACCGAAAATATGTTCGGCCCGATCTTCTTCGAGATCATCCAGCGCAAGGGCAATGAAGGGTTCGGCAACGGCAATTTCCAAGCGCTGTTCGAAAGCATCGAACTGGATCAGATCCGGCGCGGCGTCGTGCGTGTCGACGCATGAGGCGGGCATGAAACAGCCCATCGATCCGCCGATGCTGACCGGCTTTGGGAACCATCATGTGAGCGAGGCGATGGCGGGCGCGCTGCCGATCGGCCGCAATTCGCCGCAGCGCGTCCCCTACGGCCTCTATGCCGAGCAGTTGTCTGCGACCGCCTTCACGGCGCCCCGGCATGAAAACCGGCGCAGCTGGCTCTATCGCATGCGGCCGAGCGCGATGCATCCGCTCTTCGCACCCCATGCCGGACCGAGCCTGCTCCGCAGCGCGCCCTGCGACGCCGTGGCGACGCCAAACCGGCTGCGCTGGAACCCGATCGCCATACCGGGCGGCGCGGTGGATTTCATCGATGGCCTCGTTACCTATGCGGTCAATGGTGACGCAGCGGCCGGGGTGGGATGCAGCGTCCATCTCTATGCCGCCAACCTGTCCATGGTCGATCGCGCCTTCTTTAGCGCCGATGGCGAATGGCTGATCGTGCCGCAGCAGGGGCGGCTGCGGATCGTGACGGAGATGGGCGTCCTGCTCGTCGCACCGCTCCAGATCGCCCTGATCCCGCGCGGGGTCCGCTTTCGTGTGGAATTGCCCGATGGCGGGGCGCGCGGCTATGTCTGCGAAAATCACGGGGCCCCGTTTCGCCTGCCGGACCTGGGACCGATCGGGTCCAATGGCCTCGCCAATGTCCGCGATTTCGAGGCGCCGGTCGCCGCGTTCGAGGATGTCGAGCGGCCCTGCGAACTGGTGCAGAAATATCAGGGACAGCTATGGACCACGACGTTGGCCCACAGCCCGTTCGACGTCGTCGCATGGCATGGCAATGTCGCGCCCTATCGCTATGATTTGACGCGCTTCAACACGATCGGCACGGTCAGCTACGACCATCCCGACCCGTCCATCTTCACTGTGCTGACCTCGCCCAGCGATAGCGCGGGCACGGCCAATGTCGATTTCGTCATCTTCCCGCCGCGCTGGATGGTGGCGGAGGATACGTTCCGCCCGCCCTGGTTCCATCGCAATGTCATGAGCGAATTTATGGGGCTGATCGTAGGCGACTATGACGCCAAGTCGGGCGGCTTCGCGCCCGGCGGCGCAAGCCTGCACACAATGATGTCCGCCCATGGGCCGGACGTCGCGAGCCATGACCGGGCGGTCGCGGCGACCCTGCAACCGCAGAAGATCGCCGACACGATGGCCTTCATGTTCGAAAGCCGCCTGCCCTTCACGCCGACGCGCTGGGCGATGGAAACGCCTTTGTTGCAAGGCGATTACGACGCGTGTTGGACAGGATTCCGCAAGGCGCAACTACCCTCGGAAGGGGATGACGCATGAACTGGTGGACGACCGACGCGACGCATGATCCTGCCCTCACCAGTTGGGTGGACAGCGCCAACGGCCATGCCGATTTCCCGATCCAGAACCTGCCCTTCGGCGTTTTTTCCCCGCCCGGTGGAAAGGCGCGAATTGGCGTTGCGATCGGTGAGAGCATATGGGACCTGACTAGCACGGCGGATCGCTTCCCCGACACGGCGGAAGCGTTGCAGGACCAGAGCCTCAATGCGCTGTTCGCCCTGCCGTCCGCCCAGCGCCGTAGCCTGCGCGGCGCGATCAGCAGGATGCTGAGCGATCCTGCCATGGCGGACGCGCTGCGCCCCCACCTCCATGACGCGGCGGACTGCGCGATGCATCTGCCCGCGCGCATCGGGGACTATACCGATTTCTATGTCGGCATTCACCACGCCAACAATATCGGGCGACAGTTCCGGCCCGACAATCCATTACTGCCCAATTATAAATATGTGCCGATCGGCTACCACGGCCGCGCCTCGTCCATCCGGCCTTCGGGTGTCCCGCTGCGGCGACCGATGGGCCAGCGCAAGCCGCCGGAGGCCGACGCGCCGCTGTTCGGGCCGTGCACGCGTTTGGACTATGAACTGGAACTGGGCATCTGGATCGGGACCGGCAACGATCTGGGCAGCCCCATACCTATCCACCGAGCGCCGGAGCATGTCGCGGGCTTCTGCCTGCTCAACGACTGGTCAGCGCGCGATATCCAGGGCTGGGAATATCAGCCGCTCGGCCCCTTCCTGTCGAAAAACTTTCATACGACCATATCGCCCTGGGTCGTGACGGCGGAGGCGATGGCGCCCTTCCGCCTGGCGCAGCCGCCCCGGCCGGACGGTGATCCCGATCCCTTGCCCTATCTGTCGGACGCCGCCGATCAGGCGCATGGCGCGCTGGGGCTGGAGCTGGAGGTGCTGATCCTGACCGAAGCGATGCGCGCGCGCGGCGATGCGCCCGTGCGGCTGAGCCGCGGTCCGGCGAGCAACATGTATTGGACGGTGCAACAGATCGTCGCCCACCATGCGTCGAACGGCTGCAACCTCAATCCCGGCGACCTGCTCGGCACCGGCACCATCTCCGCGCCCGATCGCTCGGGCTATGGCAGCCTGATGGAGTTATCGGCGGGCGGCAAAGAAGCGGTCGAGCTGCCCGGCGGTGAAACTCGCACCTTCCTGGAGGATGGCGACGAGATCATCCTGCGCGCGACCGCGTCGGCATCGGGCTTCTTCCCGATCGGCTTTGGCGCATGCCGGGCGATCGTGCTACCCGCGCACTGAATCCGCCCGCCACGCCGCGTCTCATCATTGTTTGGCCACAGGGCATGTGGCGCGGCGCGACGCGGCCCAGACAACGGCATTTTCCAGCATGGTCACATAATGGGGATCGGCATAGGTCTGCGGACGATGGCCGATCCCCGAATAAAAGGCCCGACCTTTTCCCACGCAGCGGGTCCAGGCGATCGGATGATCCCCCATCGCCAGCGCGCTGGGCTTGTAACTCCCCTCGTCCAGCGTGGCGAGGACAGTGCTGCCCGGGCGCGGATTGGCGGTGAAGCTGTACCATTCGTCGTTCATGGTCCATTCGTGCGGCAATCCGGCCGCGACCGGATGATCGCGCCCTTCGACCACGATCCGCGCGTCCTGAAATTGCGGATTCATCGGATGCCCCGCAAACTGGGTGCCCACCAGCGTGTCGACATACCAGGGCCAGAAGGTCGACGGGTCGCCCGACGATCCATGCACCGCGACATAGCCGCCGCCCTGTTCGATGTAGGATTTGAACGCGGCCCGCTGCGACAGGGTCAGCACGTCGCCGCTGATATTATTCCATATCACCGCATCGAACCGACGCAGATTGGCGGGCGTCATCACGCCGCCCTTGTCGCTGACGACGACGGCCCAGCCCTTGCGCTGCGCCATCGCCTGGAACGCGGCGCGGGCGGCATCGACCGAGGGGCCGTCGCGAAAGCCGTTGATCTTCTCGAAGATCAGCAGGCGCGGCTTGCCCCTGGGCAGGGCGATGGTCGGCCGGTCATTGTCGTAGCGGGCGCAGCGCGCCGTGCGATCCGCCGCCGTTACCGGCAATGCGCGCAACCTCTTGTCGAGGGCCGCCAGCTTGTCGGCGGGCAGATTCTTCATCTTGCCCAGCGCCTTCAACGTCAGGATCGCAGCGAAGCTCGGCGCGTCAGGCGAAAAGAAGCGGGGCGGCAGGGCGGTGAACACATCGGGCGCGCCTGCTTCCACCGCGGCTTTTGCCGGGGCGCTGCGGACGATGTCGATCATGGGCGATTCGATCGAAAAGGGCGCGTCGCGCAGCGCGCAGTCGGTCACGGGCCGTGCCATCACGCTTGCGGGCAGCATCGCCATCAGCAGGCCCGCGCCCGTCATCCACAGATGTTTCATGTCCCTCTCCCGTTATCGTTTGGCCTGTCCTAGCCTGCCAGGGGGCAGTCGCAAAGTTGGTTTGGACGCCACCGTACGCCTTGCCAAATCCGCCGCTATCGCTCAGAGTAATGATAACGCTACCAAATTGCGGACAGACGGGAGAGAAAAATTGGTACAACTGTCCATTTCGGTGTCGCATTTGCGATTAAAGTGCGGACGGGCTGTTGCCATGACTTGTCTTTCCGCGATTGCGGCAGCGACCATCGGGTCGCCCGCGATCGCCGCCGACAGCGTATCGATCAGCCGCGACTGGCGCTTCATCAAGGGCGATCCGGCGGGCCTCACCACCGACCTGCGCTATGATGTCCGTCCCCCGATCGACGATAGCGGCGACGGCAAGCTGGCCGATGCCCGCCCCGATGCGGCGGTGCAGGTGGACGATGGCGGCGCGCATGTCTTGAAGCCCTGGATTCTCCCCAGCGCCAATCCCTTCATCAAGGATCCGGCCAAGCATCATGTCCGTCCGGCGGGCAATCCGGGTGGTGACGTGCCTTATGTGCAGGCGGGCTTCGACGACAGCGGCTGGACCCATGTCGACCTGCCGCACGACTGGGCGATCGCCGGGCCCTTCATCAAGGATGGTCCCTATGGCGGCATGGGGCGCCTGCCCAGCTGGGGCATAGGCTGGTATCGTAAGACGCTGGATATTCCCGCACGCGACAAGGGCAAATCGATCTTCCTCGATGTCGAAGGGGCCATGTCCTACGCCACGGTCTGGCTCAATGGGAAACTGGTGGGCGGCTGGCCCTATGGCTATAACAGCTTCCGCCTCGACCTCACCCCCTATGCGGTGCCGGGGGGCAGGAACCAGCTGGCGATCCGGCTCGACAATCCGGCGGCGTCGGCGCGCTGGTATCCGGGCGGAGGCCTCTATCGCGACATCTATCTCACCACCGCGAACAAGGTGCATGTCGGCCAGTGGGGCGGGACCGTCCGCACGCCGCAGGTGAGCAAGGCGCAGGCGACCGTCGATCTCAGCCTGACGCTGGACAATGACGGCGACAGGACGGCTCAGGTCGAGGTGGCGACCGCCCTCTACGCGCTCGACGCCAACGGCAAGCGCACAGGCCGCCCCGTCGCCAGCTTTCCGCGCCAGTCCACCAGCATCGCGCCCGGAGCGAAGGCGGTGCTGAACGGCAGCACGATCCTCACCAATCCCCGCCTGTGGGGACCGCCGCCCACGCAACAGCCCAACCGCTATGTCGCCGTCTCCACAGTGACACAGGGCGGTAAGGTCATCGACACCCATGAAACCCGCTTCGGCGTGCGCGACATCCGCTTCGATCCCGACAAGGGCGTGTTCGTCAATGGCGAGCATATCCCGCTGCGCGGCGTCAACAACCATCATGACCTGGGCGCGATCGGCGCAGCCTTCAACCGTCGCGCGGCCCAGCGACAGCTTGAAATCATGCGCGACATGGGCAGCAACGCCGTGCGCATGAGCCACAATCCCCCCGCGCCCGAACTGCTCGAACTGACCGACCAGATGGGCTTTCTCGTCATGGACGAAATATTCGACAGTTGGGAAAAGAAGAAGACCCCGCACGACTTCCACCTGATCTTTCCCGATTGGCATGAGGCGGACGCCCGCGCCATGCTGCGCCGCGACCGCAACCACCCCTCCATCATCATGTGGAGCATCGGCAATGAGGTGGGCGAACAATATGATGGCGAAGCGGGCGCGAAGATCGGCCGCGAACTGGTCGCCATCGCGCATGAGGAAGACCCCACCCGCCCGGCGACCAGCGCGATGAACTTTGCCAAGGCGGACATGCTGCTGCCCACGACCGTGGACGTCATCAGCCTCAACTATCAGGGGGCGGGGATTCGCGGCATCGTCGGCCAATATCCCGCGTTCCGCGCGAAATTCCCCGACAAGCTGATCCTCTCCACCGAAAGCGCCTCCGCGCTCTCCAGCCGGGGCGAATATATGTTCCCGGTCGCGGGCGCGACCAGCGGGCCGGTGCGCCCCTGGTCGGGCGGCAATCCCGACACGCATCAGGTGTCGGCCTATGAACTGCACGCTGCCGATTTCGGCTCGTCGCCCGACCGCGTCTGGGCGGCCGACGACCAGAACCCCTATGTGGCGGGGGAGTTCGTGTGGACGGGCTTCGACTATCTGGGTGAACCCACCCCCTATTATACGTCGCGCAGCAGCTATTCGGGCATCGTCGATCTGGCCGGTTTCCCCAAGGATCGCTTCTGGCTCTATCAGGCGCGCTGGCGGCCGGACCTCAAATTCGCGCACATCCTGCCGCACTGGACCTGGCCGGACCGGGTGGATCAGATAACGCCGGTCCACGTCTTTTCATCAGCGGACGAAGCGGAACTGTTCGTCAACGGCAAATCGCAGGGCAAGATCAAGAAGCGCGACTATGAATATCGCTTCCGCTGGGATTATGTCACCTACGAACCGGGCGAGGTGAAGGTCGTGACCTGGAAACGGGGGCAGCCCTGGGCGACCGAAACCATCCGCACCGTGGGCGAAGCGGCCAAGCTGTCGCTGACCGCCGACCGCGCATCGATCGCGGACGATGGCCGCGACCTCAGCTTCGTGACGTTGAAGGTGCTGGACAAGGACGGCAACGTCGTCCCCGCCGCCAAGCAGACAATCGACTTCACGATCGAGGGACCGGGACAGATCGTCGCCACCGACAATGGCGACCCGACCGACCTGACCGCCTTTCCATCGAAGCGCCGTGCGGCGTTCAACGGGCTGGCGCTGGCGATCGTGAAGGCGGATCGCCCCGGCCGCATCATCCTGCGCGCCAAGGCCCAGGGCCTGGGCGAAACGCAGCTGGTGATCAGCGCGAAACGCTGAATCTGTTTCGATAGATCATAGAAGGTTCCCCGGCCTGCGCCGGGGAACGCGAAGCCCTAGGTTCGGATCAAGCTTCGCTGGCAATGACAAACTATGGGCAACAAAAGTACGGCCCCTTGTTCGTCACACCAGCCTGTTGGTCCGGACCAGTTCGCGATACCAGTGGGCGGAGAGCTTGGGCGTGCGTTTCTGGTTCTTGAAGTCGACATGGTGGATGCCGAACAGCTTGGTATAGCCATCCTCCCACTCGAAATTATCCATCAGGCTCCAGACGAAATAGCCCTTTACCGGCAGCCCCTCCCGCGTCGCCCGTTGCAGATGCGTCAGGTAATTGCGCAGATACATGACGCGGTCGGTGTCATAGACCTTGCCGTCCGCCGCCACCGTGTCGTCCGCCGAACAGCCGTTTTCGGAGATATAAATCGCCTTGGGGTTCCAGTTCTCGCTGATCGCCCGCATGCCCCAATAGATGACCTCCGGCGTGACATAGAGCCAGGGGAAGGCATGCGCGGAGCCTGTCCCGGATGGGGCAGGATCTTGTAGCCCGAAGGCGCGCTTTCATCCGCGCGGACCGTGTTGCCGGTATAGACATTGACCGACAGGAAATCGAGCGTGCTGCCGATCGCCTTGAAGTCGCCCTCCTTGACCTGGGGCGCGTCCTTGCCCTGCGCGGTCAGATAGCTGTCGATATAGCGGCCTTCCAGAATCGCGGTGAGGAACATGGCGTTCTCTTCGCGCACCGCCTTCTTCACCGCCTCGATATGGTCGGGCGTCTCGATCGCGGGGACATAGATGTTGGGATTGTCGGCCAGCCCCACCAGCGTGCCCGGCTTGGCATGGGCGCGCACCGCCTGCACCCCCAGACCATGGGCCAGCACGCCATGGTGGCGGATCTGGTTGACCTGCCCCATCGGCAGCTTCAGCCCTGGGGCCTTGCCGCCGGCCATGTAGCTCAGGTCCGTGAAGCAGCGCAGCTCGTTGACCGTCATGAAATGCTGCACGCGGTCGCTCAGCCGCCCCGCCATGTAACCGGCATAGTCGGCAAAGGCATAGGCGGTGTCGCGATTCTGCCAGCCGCCCGGCAGCGCAGCGGGCAGATCCCAGTGGAACAGCGTCGCATGCGGCGTGATGCCCGCCGCCAGCAGACCGTCGACCAGACGATTATAATAATCGACGCCCTTCTGGTTGGGCTTGCCCCGGCCATCAGGGAAGATGCGCGACCAGGCGATCGAGAAGCGATAGGCCTTGACGCCCAGCGCCTTGAGCAGCGCGATATCGTCCTGATAGCGGTTGTAGCTGTCACAGGCGACGTCGCCGGTATCGCCATTAGCGACCTTGCCCGGCGTGTGGGAAAAGACGTCCCAATTGGTCTGGCCGCGCCCATCCGCCTTGACGCCGCCTTCGATCTGATAGGCGGCCGTGGCGCAGCCCCACAGGAAGTCGGATGGGAAGGCTAGATCGCCCTGCGGCGCGGCGGCTGCGGCAGACGCAGTCCTGGCAGGCTGGGCGACGGCGGCGTTGCTGCCCGCGATCGTCGCGCCCCATGCGGCCGCGCCCAATCCCATGCCCAGTTCGCGGCGGTTGATACCGGTCATTTGCTTATGCTCCCTTATTGACCGACGACCTGCACCAGCCCGGCGATCGCCTGGCCGGTGGGCAGCTTCGTCTTGCTCGTCAGCGATTTGGCGGCGTCGTTCCAGACCAGCTCCGCCTTCATGCCGCCCTTGCGATAGGCATTGGTGGTGCCGTCATCGTCGTAGAGGGTGAAGCGGGCGTCCGCGCCGGGATAGACGCGGATGCTTTCCAGCGCCTGTTTCTCCGCCGTGCTTTTTACCTGCACGCCCATCGGCACGATCGACCCGGCCTTCACGAACAGGGGGATGCGGTTGATCGGGGTGTCGACCTCGATCGTCTGGCCGCCCTCGAACTTCTGGTTGGTCCAATAGTCATACCAGGCGGTGCCCGCAGGCAGATAGACCGGGCGCTTGGTCTGGCCCTGCACCGTCACCGGCGCGACCAGGAAGGCGGGGCCGAACATATATTGGTCACCGATATTCGCGACATTGGGATCGTTTTGGAAGTCCATGAACAGACCGCGCATGAACGGCGCGCCGCTGTCATAGGTGTGACGGCCCAGCGCATAGATATAGGGCATCAATGTGTACCGCAGGCGCAGCCAGTCGGCCAGGATCGGTTCGGCCGCCTTGCCATATTCCCACAGCGAGGTGCCGGGCCGCTGGCCATGGATGCGCAGCGTGGGGGTGAAGACGCTATATTGGAACCAGCGCACGAACAGTTCGGGATAGTCGGGATAATCCGCGCCCATCGCGGTCGCGCCCGCGGGATCGACAAGGATCGGGTTTTCCGCCTTCGGTCCCTTGGGCCACTGCCAGCCGCCGATGTCGCTGCCCCAATAGGCGATGCCCGACGCGGTGAAATTGAGGCCCGCAGGGATCTGGCGCTGGAGCGCTTCCCAGGTCGACTTGATGTCCGACGACCAGAACAGTCCGCCATTGCGCTGCGCGCCCAAATAGGCGGCGCGCGCCAGGATCATGTTGCGGAAGCCGGGACGGTCGCGCTCGGACCCTTCGGCGACGCCGGTCGTATGCACCAGCGGGAAGAGATTGTGATAGCGGTCGCCCGAACCCTTGGCATAGAAATAGCCGTCCGGGACGAGGTCAGGCTCGGTTTCGTCCAGCCAGAACCAGTCGAAGCCCTGGGACGCGATATTGTCGCGCAGCTTGCCCCAGAACCATGTCCGCGCGTCCGGATTGGTGCTGTCGATCAGCGCGCCCGCGCGATCGGACCGCATGGGCAGGCCGTCTACGGGATTGCCGTCCTTGTCCTTCAGGAACCAGCCTTTGGTCGCCAGCATATCGAAATAGCGCGATTCCCGTTCGAACCGCGGCCACACGCTGATGATCGATCGCATGCCCAACGACTTCAGCGTATCGTTCATGCCCTTGGGATCGGGGAAATAGCTGCGGTCGATGTCGAGTTGCCCCATGCGCGTCCAGTAGAACCAGTCCAGCACCATCACGTCGAGCGGCAGATGGCGCTCGCGATAGCCATGGGCGATGTCGAGCAGTTCCTGCTGGCTCTCGTACCGCGCCTTGCTCTGGATGAGGCCAAAGCCCGCCTTGGGCGGCAGCGGCGTTTCGCCGGTCAGCTTGGCGTAACCGGCATAGAGTTCGTCGGTGGTCTTGCCGATGATGACGAAGAAGGACACGCGCTCGCCCACCTGGCTCTGCCAATGGGTGCTGCTGTGCAGGCCGGGCTGGATCAGCGTGCGGGCTGGATTGTCCCAGACGATGCCATAGCCCTTGTTCGTGACCATGAAGGGGACGCAGACCGTCTCCCCGGCGGGCGCATCATAGTTGTGCGAACAATCGATCTGCTTGCCGCGCAGATCCATATAGCCTTCCTGGTTCTGGCCCAGGCCGTAATAATGTTCGTCGGCGGGCGCATCGAAGCTGGCGCCGACCTTGAACGTCTGTTCGCCATTCACCGTGACGGGGGCCATTTCCCAACCCGTCATCTTCGTGAGCAACGTGCCGTTCGCATCGCTCACCGACAGGCTGACCGGCGGCAGCGACGGCGCGAAATAACGCTGCATCTGCGTCGGCGCGCCCGGCCATGGCTTGGCGTCGACCGTCAGGGTGATCGCGGCGGAGGAGAAGATGTCGCCGCTGGCGTCGGTGCGGTGGGTCCAGCCGGTCGCGTCGGCCTTCGCGTTCGGCCCTTCGCCCGGCGCGGCCGACGCCAGATCGGGATCGAGCGCGATCGTCACGCGCACGATATTGGGCGCATAGGGCTCGATCGCGACGCGGCTGCCATGGCGATCGAGCAGCGCCATCGGTGCGGCCAGCGCGGGCATCGCCATCGCAAGGCAGGAGGCGCCGACCGCGATTCCTGCAAATCTTGCTTTCAAGCGCCGTGCGATCATGTCATTCAGTCCCTGTTCTTGCTTCATACCAGCCCCCGGCCGTCGATGCGGACGGCGGGGACGAAATTGCTGCCGTGCGGCATGTCGAAATGCAGCCCCGCGCCATCCTGGCGGAAGGCAAGCGAACCGCCGCCCAGCAGAGTCACCCGCTCGATTGTGCCATCGTGGTGGCCCCGCGCCAGTGCGCGGATAGTCGTAGGTCCAGCCGCGCGACCCAGGAACAGCGCGTAGAGCGCGCCCTTGTTGGTGGTGAAACGGATGTCCTGCGCGGTGAAGGGCTTGGCCTTCTCCTCATTCTGCATGCCCGCGACCAGCTTCGTCGGCCCTTCGCCATAGATGCGCCAGGGCCGCGATCCGAAGATCGCCTCGCCGCCATGGGTCATCCATCCGGCCATGCCGTCCAGCACCTTTTCCGTCTCGCTATCGATCGATCCATCGCCGGGCTGCGGGATCGACAGCAGCAGGTTGCCGTTCTTCGACACGACATCGGCCAGCCGCTGGATGACCTCTTCGGCGCTCTTGTAGCTTTTGTCGTGCAGCCGCGCTGCGTTGTAGAACCAGTCGCCGATGCAGGTGTCGGTCTGCCACGGCTCGTCCCACAATCGATCGGTAAAGCCGCGCTCGACATCCTCCACCATGCCGAACCGGGCATGGGGTTGCAGCTTCTTGCCGGTCAGCACCACGTCGATCTGGCCGTGCCAGTCGATCGAGCGGTTATAATAGTCCGCCGCCGCCTCCAGTCCGACAGGGCCGAAGGGCAGTTCATGATCGTCCATATAGACAAGGTCGGGCTTATATTTGGCGACCAGATCGGTCTGGCGCAGCAGCCAGCGGGTGACATAGGCCGGGTCGTCCTTCGGCCCCGTCTCGATCCACTGGCCGTTGTTCGCGTCATGCCACTTGTCCATCGCTTCGATCGTGTCGATGCCGTCCGGCAGCACGGCGTGGCCGCCGGTGTATAGTTCCTGTGGGTCCAGGCCCTCCCACCATTGTCCTTTGCCGTCCGCCTTGCGCAGGCGATAGGCGTCGTAGCGCTCGCCCTTCCTCGCGCCCACCGGATCATAGCCATAGGCCGGCTGATACCAGTGCCAGGCATGGGCGGCATGGTTGGACACGCCGAACTTCATGCCCGCGCCGCGCGCCGCCTTTTCCCAGATGCCGACCACATCCTTCTTCGGCCCGACGCGCAGGCTGTTCCAGGCATGATAGCGGCTGTCGTAGCAATCCAGATTGTCGTGATGGCAGGCCAGCGCCATGAAATATTTGGCCCCCGCCTTCTGGTAGCGGGCGATCAGAGCCTCCGGCTCCCACTGGTCGCCGGTCCACAAATTCTGGATGTCCTTCATCCCCGCAACCGACGGATGACCGTAGGTTTTCAGGTGATGTTCGTACATCGGATGGCCTTGCATATATAGGAAGCGGCCATACCAATCGCCCTGCGCCGGGACCGATTGCGGACCCCAATGCGACCAGAGGCCGAGCTTTGCGTCGCGGAACCAGTCGGGGTAGCGGTAATGGGACACCAGCGAAGACCAGCTGGCCTGCACAGGGCCTTTCGCGACCCCCATGGGGCTGGCGGCACGGGCGGCGCGGGCCAGGCCTAGAGCAGCGGTGCCCGCCAGAAAGGAACGGCGTCCCAGCATGGTCATTGGATTGCCCTCAAAGCCTTGTCGATCGCCTGCCGCGCCAGCGGGCGCATGATAGCGTAGCCCTCCGCAGTCGGATGCACGCCATCGGTGGACAGGCCGGGCTTCATCGCGCCGTCCGCCTGCGCCATAGCGCCATGATAATCGACATAGGTGAAGCCGTTCACGCGGGCATAGTCGGCCAGCCACCGGTTGATCGCCGCGACCTGCGACGCGGGCTTCATGCCGGGACTCCAGGGGAAGGCGGCGGCGGGCGGCACGGAGGCGATGACGACCGCGATCCCGTGGGCGCGGGCCAGCTCCGCCATGGTCTGGATGTGGCCCAGCACGGTCTCCATCGTCGCCGCGCCCGTATTGCCCGCAATATCGTTGGTGCCCGCCATGATGTGGACCACCTGCGGCTTCAGCGCGATGACGTCGCTGCGGAACCGCACCAGCATCTGCGCCGTCGTCTGGCCGCTGATGCCGCGATCGACCAGGCCGCCGGTGAACATGTCGGGGTCGAGGTTGATCCAGTTGTCCGTGATGGAATCGCCCATGAAGACGGCGCGAACCTTCTGCCCTGCGATCGCCCGGTTGTCGGCGGCGTAGCGGCAGATCTGGCCGAAATCGCGGGTCAACATGTGGAGGTTTTCCATCTGCCATGCCGCCTGCCCATCGGGCTTGGGATGGGGCGGGCAGGGATCGGCGACGATGCCGACCGGATCGTCGGCATGGGGATCGCCGGGCACCTTGGTTTCGGCCAGGGCCGGGACGATGAGCGCCAGGGCGCAGACTATCGCGGCCAGGGGGGCGTTCAGACGCAGCATCCTCTTCCTCATATCTTCCGGGGCATCATCGTCAGGGTGGCGCGGGTCTTCATGCCACGATCAGCCCATGTCCGGCGGCGAAGCGGGTGAGCAGGTCGGGCCAGGCCGACGCCTGCATCGTGGGGGGCAGCCGTACGCCGAAGCCATGGCCGCCATTTTCGAAGATATGCAGCGCGACGGGCCGCTTCGCCGCCTCCATCGCCTTGAACAGGGCGATGCTGTTGGCCGGCGGCACCAAGCCGTCGTCGGTCGCATGGACCAGGAGGAGGGGCGGGGTCGCGCCGTCGACGCGACGCTCCACCGATCGGGCGCGCCGGGCCTCCACGGGCGCATCCTTCCCCAACAGCATGTCGCGCGAACCGCCATGGGTGAAGGGCGCGTCGAGGCTGACGACCGGATAGATCAGGGCAGCGATGTCGGGCCGGGCATCCTGCGCATCGGCGGCATCGACCGGGGTATAGACGGTCTCCGCATGGCGCGTCGCCAGCGACCCGGCGAGATGGCCCCCGGCCGAGAAGCCCAGGACGCCGATCCAATTCTGTGCGACACCGAGTTGGACAGCTTTGGCGCGGATCAGGCGCATCGCCCGCTGCGCATCCTGCAACGGCACATCTTCCCGCCGCGCCCAGCCTTCACCGGGCAGGCGGTAGAGCAGGATGAAGGCGGTGATGCCGCGCGCGTTCAGCCAGGCGGCCTGGCTTGTCCCCTCATTGTCATAGGACAGGAATCCATAACCGCCGCCAGGCAGCACCAACATCCCCGCGCCATTGGGCCGGGCGGGCCGGCGCACGACCAGTATCGGGCGCTCCATGCCCGTCACCCAGCGATCGGGTGTTGCGGGGTCTTTGGATTGGTCGGCGATCTTGCGGACGATCTTCGCGCCGGTGCCACCGGGCGGCGTGCCGGGCCACAGATCGATGATCTCGTCGCCCGGCGCGGTCTGCGCCTGCGCCAGAGGGGGCAGGGCGGCCATAGCTGCCGCCGCCAGCAGCGCGGCGCGCCGATCGATGCCGTTCATCGCTCATCCACCAGATCGTTGACGGGCGTCACCATGGTCGGAGACATGGCGCTGCCGATCGCCCGCGCCGCTTCGCGGACCAATTGGCTGCATGCCGCCATCGTCGCCCGGTTCGCGGCCCCGTCGACGAAGGGCATGGTGAGCGCGGCGCGCGCGACGCCGCCTGCCAGGATGGGCGCGGACAGGTCGGTGATGCCGGTCAGCATCGGGCTGGGCGAAAACGCTCCGCCCGCGGCGACGGCGTCGTCCAGTCCCTTCATGAGGGCGGCTTCGTCCCACGTGTCGCCGGTGGCGCGAATATCCGCCAGCATCGCCGCGCGCGCTTCGGGCGGCTGGAACGCCAGCAGGATGCGCCCCGAATTGGACCGATGCAGCGGCCGGCGATAGCCCACGCGCACGGCAAAGCCCGACAGGCCAGGCGCCTCGATCGCGATGATGACGACCATTTCCGCGCCCGATGCGACGGCCAGGTGACAGCTCTGCCCGGCCTTGCGCGCCAGATCCTGCATCACCGGCAGGGCGGTGGACGCCAGGTCGCGGATCGGCGGCTGGCTCATGCCCAAGGCGAAGAGGCGGTTGGTCAGGCGATAGCCTTCTTCCGCCCGCGCGATATAGCCATGCTCCTCCAGCACCTGAAGCATGCGGAAGATTTCGCTGACCGATCGCCCCAGCGCCGCCGAAATGTCCGACATGATGAGAGGGTCGCTGGCCGCCGCCAGAAGCTCCAGTATTTCCAGGCCTTTAGTCAATGCCGGCGCTTGATAGCGCGTCTTGCCGGTCATGTGTCCGCCTCCGGATATGGTCGCGTTACCATTTGGTGGACCATGTTGCGCCGATGCAACCCTTCTACACAATATCCAAATATGAAATCAATTTTTATATTTCATAATTGTAAATCTGGGCGTAATGGAGGCGCGTCTTGTTACCGCTCCCAAAGAGTGGCGGGACATTGGAAGAGAACGAGCGTCCGCGAAAATCGGGGCGCGAATCGATTAGCGCTCCGATCAGGGGCCAGGGAGAGGAAGGGTTTCATGACGAACTTTATTTCGCCGCGCCGCGCCGCGTTGCTCGCAGGCATTTCGATCGCCAGCATCACGCTCGGCGGCGCCGCCCATGCGCAGGCCCAGACTCAGGATAGTGCCTCGCCGCAGGCCGCCGCGTCGGAAGAAGGCGACATCGTCGTCACCGGCGTCCGCGCCAGCCTTTCCAGCGCGCAGGCGATCAAGCGCAACAGCGACGTCATCGTCGATTCCATCGTCGCCGAAGACATCGGAAAGCTGCCCGACCGCAACATCGCCGAAGCGTTGCAGCGTATTTCGGGCATCCAGATCCAGCGCCGCTATGGCGAAGGCAGCTCGATCGCCATTCGCGGCCTGACGCAGGTCCGCACCGAACTCAACGGCCGCGACATCTTCACCGCCAGCGGCGCCAACCAGCTCAATCTGGAGGATATTCCGTCAGAACTGCTGGCCGGCATTGACGTCTATAAAAATCCGTCGGCCGACCTGATCGAGGATCAGCTGTCGGGCACGATCAATTTCCGCACCCGCAAGGCGTTCGATTTCGATGGCTTCAAGGCGGCTGCATCGGTCACGCAAAGCCATTTCGATCTGGTCGATCGCTACAAGCCGTCCGCCTCGCTCATGCTCAGCAACCGCTGGGAAACGGGCATCGGCGAAATCGGCATCCTGGCGAGCGTTTCCTTCCAGAAGACCGCCTTCCGTCAGGACACCATCTCGACCGAGCCGTTCTACACGCTCAACCCCAGCGTCCCCGGTGATGCCGCCGTGCTGGCGACGCTCGGCCGCACCGGCCGCACGACCACGCTGCCGCACGGCACCGGCATCGGCGAAGTCTATGGCGATCGTCGCCGCCTGGGCACCGACGTGTCGGTCCAGTGGCGGCCCAGCGACACGCTGGAGCTGACCGCCGAAGTCTTCCGCTCGGACTATAAGTTCCGCTACGACGACTATAGCTTCTTCGCCTATACGTCGAACAGTGCGATCCAGCCCCAGCCCGGCGCGCCCTTCACCTATGCCGACAATGGCGATTTCGAAAGCGGCACCTTCATCAACCTGCCGATCGGCAACAACACCAGCGCCGAAACGCGCCGGTCGAAGACCACCGACTATTCGCTGAACCTGAAATGGAAGCCGACCGGCAACCTGACCGTCACCGCCGATGGTCAATATATCGACGCGTCGACCAAGAATTTGCGCTCGATCTTCGGCCTCAATGGTACGGCCGACACGCTGTATCAGGACATTTCGGGATCGGTGCCGGTCGTGAATATCGGTTCGGCGACGGGCCTGACCAACGTGTCGACCTATAACAGCGCCTTCTACCTGGACAATCTCAACGAAACCAAGGCGTCGAACAAGACGGCGCGTCTGGACGCCGAATATCGCTTCGATGCGGGCATATTGTCCTCGATCAAGGCGGGTGTCCGCTTCGCCGATCGCAAGAACCGCACGATCGACACCGGCTATCGCTATACCGGCCTTGCCAGCATCCCCAGCCAGCTGGAAAATGTCGACCTGAGCGACTTCTTCCGTGGCGATGCCGACCTGTTCGGCAACATCATCGCCTTCAATCGCGGCATCATCCGCAGTTATGACACGACGCTCGATACGCTGGGCATCGCCAGCCCGCCGCCCTATGTCCGGAGCGGCACCAACGCGCAGCGTCAGAAGACCTATACCGGCTATGCCACCGCCTTCTTCAAGGCCGATCCGGTGGACGGCAATATCGGCGTGCGCGTGGTCCGTACCGATCTCGACGTGTCGGGCTTCTACCAGCAAACCACGATCGTGGTAAATCCAGGTGGCATCGAAACCAGTGGTCCGACAGTGTTCAATCCCATCGCTACCTCACAGAGCTACACGTCGGTTCTGCCCAGCCTGAACCTGCGCGTTCATCTGGCAGATGACCTGCAACTGCGATTTGCAGCCGCCAAGAATATTTCGCGGCCCAGCTTCGGCCAGTTGAACCCAAGCCTCACTATCAACGAACCGGGAACCGCGCAGCAAAACCAGACCCTCACCACGAGCGGCGGCAATCCTTTCCTGAAGCCCATGAAGTCGGACAATTTCGACGTTTCGCTGGAATGGTATTTCTCGCGCACCGGATCGCTGACGGCAGCCGGTTTCTACAAGAATATCAAAAATTACATCCAGACGGCCGTCACGCCGCGCGACGTCACCTTCGACAATGGCAACACCTATAGGTATGAGGTCACGTCCTTCAACAATGTCGCCAAGGGCAAGGTGAAGGGCTTCGAAGTCGCCTATCAGCAGTTCTTCGACTTCCTGCCAGGCCCGCTGAGTGGCCTCGGCATGCAGGCGAACTTCACCTATGTGGATTCAGAGGCGCCTTCGCCCGCGACGACGGGGCCGGTGACGAACGTTCCGCTGGAACTGCTATCCAAATATAATTACAATCTTGTCGGCATCTACGAACGGGGCGGTCTGTCGGCGCGTGTCGCTTATAACTGGCGCAGCAAATATGTCGTGACGACGGCGGGTAACGGGACCGGCAATCTGCCGATCTTCAACAAACCCTTCGGTCAGCTCGACGCGTCGGTCAGCTATAATGTCACGCCGCAATTCGCCCTGGCGGTCGATGGCGTGAACCTGACCAACACGCGCCGTTCCACCTATTTCGGCATCGACACCCGTCCGCGCGACGTGGTCGTCAACGACCGCCGCATCAGCCTGACCGCCCGCATCACCTATTGATACGCCATGCGGGCGTTTATAGCGTCCCCTCCTGAGCAGGCCGGACCCGTTGCGGGCCGGTCTGCCCTTTTACGAAAAAGAGAGGATGGGCTGATGCCGATACAGTGTGTAGCGCCGCAGACAGGCGGCGAACGCGGCAGTGCGATGGCGATGACGCTGACCATCGGCCTGTTCTTCCTGTGGGGGGTCGCCAACAATCTGAACGACGTCCTGATCGCGCATTTCCGGCACGTCTTTTCGCTGTCCGATTTCCAGTCGGGGCTGGTCCAGTCGGCCTTCTACCTCGGCTATTTCTGCTTCGCCATTCCCGCCGCGCTGGCGGCCGAGCGGCTGGGTTACAAGGCGACGGTCATCATGGGCCTGTTGCTGTTCGGCGGCGGCGCATTGCTCTTCCTGCCTGCCTCGATCCAGCTGAGCTACGGCTTCTTCCTCTTCGCCCTGTTCGTGATCGCCAGTGGTCTCGCCTTTCTGGAGACGGCGGCCAATCCGATGGTCGCGGTCATGGGACCGGCGGACAGGTCGGCGCAGCGGCTCAATCTGGCGCAGGCGTTCAACCCGCTCGGATCGATCACCGGCGTGGCGCTGGGCGCGACCCTGATCCTGTCCGACGCCCCCGAACGGGGCGCGGCAGGCGCGGCGGCGGTGCTGCTGCCTTATCTGGGTATCGCGATCGTCGTGCTCGCCTGGGCGGCGGCGCTGGCCTTCACCCGCTTCCCGCCCATGGCGACGCAAGCCGAACGGGGCCAGGGCGCCGCGCTGGCTGGCTATGGCGCATTGCTACGACGGCCACGTTATGTGGCGGGGGTCGTGGCGCAATTTTTCTATGTCGGTGCGCAGGTCGGCATATGGAGCTATCTGATCCGCTATGCGCAACATGCGGTGCCCGGCATCGGCGCGCAGAATGCGGCGTGGCTGCTCACCCTGTCGCTCGCGCTGTTCATGATCGGCCGCTTCGCCGGTGCGGCGCTGCTGGCGCGGTTCGACGGGGCACGGCTGATGGCTTTGTTCGCGGGCTTCAATATCGCGCTGTCGCTGGTCGCCGTTGCAGGCGGCGTCGCCGGTCTGGCGGCGCTGGTTGCGACCAGCTTCTTCATGTCGATCATGTATCCCACCATCTTCGCGCTGTCGCTGCGCGATCTGGGGCCGCTGACCAAGGCGGGGGCGTCGATGATCGTCATGGCCATCATCGGCGGGGCGATCCTGACGATGGCGATGGGATTGCTGTCCGACCTGGTCGGCACGATCCGCGCGGCGATGCTGGTGCCTGCGTTCTGCTTTATCGTCGTCGCGCTGTACGCCCGCGCGGCGGCGCAGCGGGAGGCGGTGGCATGATCCCCCGGCTTGGCATGGGCACCGCGCCCATCGGCAACCTCTACCGCATGGTGGACGATAGGGAGGCGCGCGCGACGCTGAACGCCGCCTGGGACGCGGGCATCCGCTATTACGACACCGCCCCCCATTATGGCTTCGGCCTGGCCGAGCGGCGGCTGGGCGCGATGCTGGCGGATCGGGATGTGGACGGCCAGGCTATCCTGTCGACCAAGGTCGGCCGGTTGCTGGTGCCGACCGATGCACGGGGCGAACGGCACGGTTTCGTCGATGCCGACCCGTTCGAGCCGGTCTTCGATTATAGCCATGACGCCATCATGCGATCTGTCGACGGCAGCCGCGCGCGCCTGGGCCGCGACCGGATCGACCTGCTGCTCGCCCATGATCTGGGCCGCGCGACCCATGGCGACGCGCATCCCGCCCATCTGCGCGCCTTCCTCGACGGCGGATACCGGGCGATGCGCGACCTGCGCGACACTGGCGCTGTCGGTGCGATCGGCGTCGGCGTGAACGAAGTCGCGATCTGCGACGAACTGCTCGACCATGTCGAACTGGACATGATCCTGATTGCCGGGCGCTATACGCTGCTGGACCGGCGCGCGCAGCGCCTGCTCGATCGCTGCGCCGCACTGGGCGTGCGCGTGATAGTCGGCGGCCCCTATAATAGCGGCATATTGGCGCGCGACGATGATGGCCCGCTGCATTTCGATTACGCGACCCCCAGCGACGACATCGTCGCCAAGGCGCAGCGGCTGCGCCGGACCTGCACCGATTTCGGTGTATCGCTGCCCGCCGCCGCGCTGCAATTTCCGCTGCGCCACCCCGCTGTCGTTGCCGTGATCCCCGGTCTGGTCGGCGTGGACCAGGTGGCCGACACAATCACCCGGCTGGCCGCGCCGATGCCCGATCCGCTCTGGCCCGCGCTCGACGCGGCGCTGCCCGATATCCAGAAAGGTGCGGCCATGTTGCAGGATGACGCCCGGCTGATCCTGCTGCATCCCGACGACAATGTCATGATCTGCGTCCGCCCGATCGAGGCGGGCGACATATTGCCCGCGTCAGGCGGCACCATTCCCGCGCGCGAAGGTATCGCGATCGGCCACAAGGTCGCCCGCATCGCGCTGCACGCCGGGGACAAGGTCATCAAATATGGTGCGCCGATCGGGTCGATGACCGGCGACGTCGCGACCGGCGATTGGGTCCATATGCACAATATGAAAAGCGATTATATCAGCAGCCACACCCGCGACGCGCTGGAGCCGCACCCATGATCCAGGCATGGCTCCGGCAGGATGGGCGCAAGGGCATCCGCAACGTCGTCGCCGTCGCCTATCTGGTGGAATGCGCGCATCATGTCGCGCGCCGGATCGTGGACAAGGCGGACGATCCCGATGTCCAGCTGATCGGCTTTCCCGGCTGCTATCCCAACGCCTATGCGGCCAAGGTGATGGAAGCGATCGCCACGCACCCCAATGTCGGCGGGCTGGTGATCGTGTCGTTGGGCTGCGAAAGCTTCAACCGCGAACGGCTGCTGGCGATGGCGCGGGCGAGCGGGCGACCGGCGGAACTATTGGTGATCCAGGAAACGGGCGGCACGGCGGCGACGATCGCGGCGGGGCGGGACGCGGTGGAGCGGGTGCGCGCCGCCATCGCTGATACGCCCCGCGTTGCGATGGGCGTCGAGGAACTGATCGTCGGCACCATCTGCGGCGGATCGGACGGGACCAGCGGCATCACCGCCAACCCGGCGGTCGGTCGCGCCTTCGACCGGCTGGTGGCGGACGGGGCGGCCTGCATCTTCGAGGAGACGGGTGAACTGGTCGGCTGCGAAACGATCATGGCGACACGCGCCCGCACCCCTGAACTGGCGGTCGCGATCGAGCGATGCGTGCAGAAGGCCGAACGCTATTACACCATCATGGGCTTCGGCAGCTTCGCGCCGGGCAATGCCGAAGGGGGCCTGACGACGCAGGAGGAAAAGTCGATGGGGGCCTATAGCAAGTCCGGTTCCTCCACCATCGATGGCATATTGAAGCCGGGTGACGTGCCGCCGACGGGCGGCCTCTATCTGCTCGACGTGGTGCCCGATGGCGAGCCGCGCTTTGGCTTTCCCAACATATCCGACAATGCGGAGATCGTGGAACTGATCGCCTGCGGCGCACATCTCACGCTCTTTACCACCGGGCGCGGATCGGTGGTCGGATCGGCCATTTCCCCGGTCATCAAGATCTGCGCCAATCCCGACACCGGCCGCCGCCTGGCCGCCGACATGGACGTCAATGCCGGGCGCATCCTGGAAGGCGAAGCGACGCTGGAGCAGGTCGGCACGGAAATCTACGACATGGTGCTGGCCGTCGCGTCGGGGGCACGAAGCATCTCCGAACAATTGGGCCATCAGGAGTTTATTTTGACCTACAAGGCTTTCGATCCCATCGGCCCCGAATGTCTGCCGACGAGGGCACGCGCATGAGCGGGCGTCTGGACGGCAAGGTCGCGCTGATCACGGCGGCGGCGGCGGGCATCGGCCGCGCTACGGCGCAGCGCTTCGTGGCGGAAGGCGCGCGCGTCATCGCGACCGATCGCGACGCGCAGGCGCTCGAAGGGCTGGACGGTTGCGAATGGCGCGCGCTCGACGCGACCGACGACGCGGCGGTGCGCGCATTGGCGGCGGAGGTCGGTCCGATCGACATCCTCGCCAACATCGCGGGCGTCGTCCATGCGGGCAATATCCTGGAATGTAGCCAGGAGGATTGGGACTTCGCCCTCTCGCTCAACATGACCGCCATGTATCACACGATCCGCGCCTTCCTGCCTGGCATGTTGGACAAAGGCGCCGGATCGATCGTCAACATGTCCTCCATCGCCAGTTCGGTGAAGGGCATCCCCAACCGCTTCGCCTATGGCGCTAGCAAGGCGGGCGTCATCGGCCTGACCAAGGCAGTGGCGGCCGATTTCGTGGGGCAGGGGGTGCGGTGCAACTGCATCTGCCCCGGCACGATCGATACGCCCTCGCTGCAACAGCGGCTCCACGACACCGGCGACTATGCCGCCGCGCAGGCCGCCTTCATCGCGCGCCAGCCCATGGGCCGCCTGGGTCGGGCGGAGGAGATCGCCGGCCTCGTCCTCTATCTCGCCAGCGATGACGCTGCCTTCACCACCGGCGCGGTGCATGTGATCGACGGCGGCTGGGTGAACTGATGCGCCATGTTCTTCTGATCGATCTGGTCGACGATGCACAGGCCATCGCGCAATATGAGACGTGGCATGCGTCGGGCGCATTGCCACCCGCGATCGGCGCCAGCATCCGCGCGGCGGACGTGACCGCGATGGACATCTACCGCAGCGGCCATCGCCTGGTCATGGTGATGGAAACCGGCCCCGGTTTCGATGCCGCGGCCAAGGCGGCGGCCGACGCCGCCGATCCGGCGGTGCAGGCATGGGAAACGCAGATGGACGCCGTCCAGCGCCCGCTCCCTTGGGGCCATCCGGACGCCAAATGGACGCAGGCCGTCCCCATCTTCTCCCTCGACGAACAGCCCTGAAAGGCCTTGTCATGATCCTGACCCGGACCCTGATCGCCGCGACGCTTGTGCTCGCCACCCCCGCCCTGGCGCAGGGCGACGTGCCCCATATCCAGAGCAAGGCGGGCCGCCACGCCCTGATCGTGGACGGCGCGCCGTTTCTGGTCCTGGGCGGACAGGTCAACAACAGCAGCAATTATCCCGCTCCGCTGGAAAAGGTGTGGGCGACGCTCGACCGGATCGGCGCGAACACGGTGGAAGCGCCGATCGCCTGGGAACAGCTGGAGCCGAAGGAAGGCCAATATGACTTCTCCTTCGTCCAGACATTGCTCGATGAAGCGCGCAAGCATGACAAGCGCATCGTCCTGCTCTGGTTCGGCGCGTGGAAGAATACCGGTCTGGCTTACACGCCCGACTGGGTGAAGCTCGACAATCGTCGCTTTCCACGGATGAAGACGAAGGACGGCCAGGATCATGGCGTCCTGTCGCCTCACGGCGCGGCGACGCTGGCCGCCGACAAGCGCGCCTTCCTCCAGCTCATGACCTATATCCGCGACAATGACGCGCAGAATACGGTCATTCTGGTGCAGCCGGAAAATGAGGTCGGCAGCTACAAGAACCCGCGCGATTACGGCGCGACGGCGCAGAAGCTGTTCGACGGGCCGGTGCCGGGGGCGCTGACGAAGGCGTTGAAGAAGCCCGGCGGCAACTGGGCGGCCGTCTTCGGCGATCAGGCCGACCGCGCCTTCAACACATGGCATACCGCCCGTTACATCGATGCGCTGGCGGCGGCGGGCAAGGCGATCAAGCCGCTGCCCATGTATGTGAACGCATCGCTGGGCGATCCCTTCGCCAAGCCTGATCCGATGGCGCTGTCGAGCGGCGGGCCGCAGGGCGACGTCATCGACATCTGGAAGGCGGCGGCCCCTTCGATCGATTTCGCCGCGCCCGACATCTACGACCGGGCGAGCCGCAACGTGTTCAAGCATCTCGATCTCTACACCCGGCCGGACAATGCGCTGATGGTGCCCGAAATCGGCAATGCGGCCGAATATGCGCGCTATTTCTGGGCGACGCTGGGGCGCGGGGCGATCGGCTTCGCGCCGTTCGGCATGGACGATACCGGCTATTATAACTATCCGCTGGGGGCCAAGCGCTTCGACGACGCCACGCTGGACGCCTTCGCCACCAAATATCGCGTGATCGCATCCGCGCCCTGGGCCAGACTCGCGTTCGACCATCCCGTCTGGGGCGCGGCCAAGCCCGACGATGGCGCGCCCGTCAGCACCACCATGGGCGACTGGACGATCACCGCCAGCTTCGGCCAATGGCAGTTCGGCCAGCGCGAATGGTTCCCCAAGGCGGACCTGCCCGCCTGGGCGACCGAGCCGACCGGCGGCACGGTGGTGGCGCAACTGTCGGCCAACGAGTTTCTGTTCACCGGCGACCATGTCCGCCTGAACTTCGCCGCGAAGGACGGCAGCGCGCCGGGCGGCATGATCGTCAAGGTGGAAGAAGGCCATTTCGACAAGGGCGCGTGGGTCATGGATCGCATCTGGAACGGAGATCAGACCGATTACGGCCTCAACATCATCGACCAGCCCGTCTGGATCAAGGTGACGATGGGCCGCTATCGCTGATGCCGTAATGTCATCCCGGCGCAGCGGTCGATTGCGCCGGGACGATCGACAGCATCGGGCTGGTCAGCTCGGACAGGGGCGCGCCCTCGATCAGGTCGATCAGGTGGCGCGTCGCCATTTCCGCCATGGCGCCAAAGGGGCGGGCGACGGTGGTGAGGGCGGGGGTCAGCATTTCCGCCACAATGCTGCCGTCGAAGCCGACCACCGACAGCGCAGCGGGCACGGCGATCCCGCGCTCTGCCGCAACCTTCAAGACGCCCGCCGCCATGATGTCGTTGGCCGCAAAGATGGCGGTGGGCGCGGGGGACGCCGCGAGCAGGCTGTTCGCCGCCGCCACCCCCGCCGCCAGGCTGTAGTCGCCCTCCATCTCCGCCGCCGGTGCGGCCCCAACCTCTGCCAGCGCCTCCACGAAACCGGCGCGGCGCTCGATCGCCGATATCATGTCCTGCGGCCCGGTGATCATCGCGATCCGCCTATGCCCCAGCCCGATCAGGTGCCGCGCCACATCGCCCGCCGCCTGTCGTTCCCGCGACAGCAGCACCGCCCCATAGCCCCGTATCGGCACGGCCGAAATCGCGACCGCCGGAACATGATCGCCCTTCAACGCATCGGGCAGGCCGACCATGTCCGACACCGGCGGCATCACCACCAGCCCGTCGACGCGCGCGCGCCGGGCAAAGCCCAGCACATCGTCCGCCGCGCCGGGATCGCCGACCGGCACGCTATGGCAGATCACCTCATAGCCGCGCCGCGTCGCTTCCCGCCCGACACCGCGCTGCACGCTGTCCAGTACCAGCGCGTTGCGATCATTATGCACCAGGCCGATCAGGAAGGAGCGGCCCTTCGCCAGGGCGCGGGCGCGCAGGCTGGGCCGGAAATTCAGCGCGTCGATCGCGACCTGGATACGGGCCCGCGTCTCCCTGTTCACCTTGGGCGACTGGTTGAGCACCCGCGACACCGTGCGGATCGACACGCCCGCCATGGCGGCCACATCGACGATCGTCGGCTCGTTGCCGCCATGGCTGGGTCCGGTTTGGGGCATGACGGCTTTCTGGACGATGGCGGGACGCGGCTGCTTTATGCCAGCGGGTGCGCCCTGACAAACGCCTTGGTGGGATCAGGCTGCGCTGGCGAGCGACCGCACCGGCGCATCGGGCAGGCGATAGGCCTTGCGCACCAGATTATAGGTCAGGTCCTCCGCCAGTTCCTGCGCTTCCCAATCGCGCAGCCGCCCTTCGGCGACCAGCCGCGCCAGGAACGCGCAATCCACCCGCCGCGCGACATCATGCCGGGCCGGGATCGACAGGAAGGCGCGGGTGTCGTCGTTGAACCCTACCGTATTATAGAAGCCCGCCGTCTCCGTCGTCATCTCGCGGAACCGCATCATGCCTTCGGGGCTGTCGTGGAACCACCAGGCCGGACCCAGCTTCAAACAGGGATAATGGCCCGCCAGTGGGGCGAGTTCGCGCGAATAGGTGGTTTCATCCAGCGTGAAGAGGATGATCGACAGCCTGGCTTCATTGCCGAACCGGTCGAGCAGCGGCTTCAATCCCCCGACATAATCGGTGCGCCCCGGGATATCCGCGCCCTTGTCGCGGCCATAATGCTGATGCAGCCAGCTATTATGGTTGCGGCAGGCACCGGGATGGATCTGCATGACCAGCCCGTCCTCCAGGCTGAGCCGCGCCATTTCGGTCAGTATCTGCGCGCGGAACAGTTCAGCGTCGGCGGCAGTCCAGTCCTTGCCGATGATCTTGTCGAACAGGGCAGCCGATTCCGCGTCGGACAGGTTCGCCGTCCGCGCGCTTGGGTGCCCATGGTCGGTTGACGTCGCGCCCATGGCGATGAAATCCTGCCGCCGCCTGGCATGGGCGCGCAGATAGCCGCGCCACGTCATCACATCCTCGCCCGTCAGTTCGGCGAAGGCGGCCATGCTGGCATGAAAATCCTCATGCTCCGGATCGATCACGGCGTCCGGGCGATAGGCCGTCACCACCTGGCCCGACCAGTCCGACGCGCGGATCGCGGCATGATGGTCCAGCCGCTCATGCGCGCCCTCGGTCGTGGCGATCAGTTCGATATTGAACCGGTCGAACAGCGCGCGCGGGCGGAAGGCGGGGGTGGCGAGCAGTTCGCCGATCCGGTCATAATAATGGTCGGCCGTCTTTTCGGACAGGATGACGTCGAACCCGAACAGCGCGGCAAAGACATGGTCCAGCCACATCCTTGAAGGCGTTCCGCGAAACAGATGCTGGTTGCTGGCGAAGATGCGCCAGGCCGCGCGCGGATCGGCATCGCCCGGCACGCCATGGGCAGGCACCCCCAGATCCTTCAGGCTGATGCCCTGGCTGTAGAGCATGCGGTAGAGATAATGGTCGGGCGCGAGCAGCAGGGCGGTCGCATTGTCCCAGGCGGTGTCGGTCGCGAACCAGGCGGGGTCGGTGTGACCGTGCGGGCTGACGATCGGCAGCGCGGCGACGCTGTCATACAGGCCGCGCGCGATGGCACGGGTGCCCGGGTCTGCCGGGAAAAGCCGGTTGGGATCGAGCGAGAGCTGGGTCATGACATCATCTCCTTAGGACTTGTGCCAGCGTTGGCACAAATGCTATCAGGGCGCAATGGAGACGATCACAGCCCCCCTCGCGTCCGCTGCGGACCAGCCCGTCGATAGATTGCCCGACGCCGTCCGGATCGCGCCGCAGGACGATGTCGCCGTGGCGCTGCGCGCGCTGGAAGCGGGGGAAACGATCGATATTGGCGGGCAGGCGCTCACCCTGATCGAACCTGTCGGGCGCGGACATAAGGTGGCGCTGCGGGCCATTGCGGCGGGCGAACCGGTCCGCCGCTACGGCTGGCCGATCGGCTCCGCGACGCAGGCGATCGCTGCGGGCGCCCATGTCCACAGCCATAATATCCACACCAATTTGAAGGCCGAGGAGCCGTACAGCTTCGTGCCTTTGGCATCCGCCGACGCCATGGCGGCCGACACGCGCTGGCGCTTCGAAGGCTATCGCCGTGCCGATGGCAGCGTGGGCACCCGCAACGAAATCTGGGTCATCCCGACCGTCGGCTGCGTCGCCCGCACGGCGGAGCGGATCGCGAAACAGGCGGGCGATCGGCACGCCGGGCGAGTCGATGCCGTGCTCGCCTTCCCCCATCCGCTGGGCTGTTCGCAGCTGGGCGACGATCTGGACGGGACCGCGCGCGTGCTGGCCGCGCTGGCCGCCAATCCCAATGCAGGCGGCGTGCTGCTCATCGGCCTGGGCTGCGAGGAGAACCAGCTTGCCGCCCTGCTGGACCGGATCCCGCCCGAACGCCGCGATCGTATCCGCAGTGTCGGCGCGCAGATCAGCGCCGACGAATATGAAGCGGCCGCATCCGCGATCGACGAACTGGTGGCGATCGCCGCGCAGGACGTGCGCACCTCGGTCGATATCGGTGCGCTGCGCCTCGGCCTCAAATGCGGCGGTTCGGACGGGCTGAGCGGGATCACCGCCAACCCCCTGATCGGCCGCGCGGCCGATGTCGTGACGGCGGCGGGCGGCCAGGCGATCCTGACCGAGATACCGGAAATTTTCGGTGCGGAACGGTTGCTGATGCAGCGCGCCGCCGACGAACCGGTGTTCGATGCGCTGGTCACATTGGTCAATCGCTTCAAACGCTATTTCATCGACCATGGCGAACCGATTTCGGAAAATCCCAGCCCCGGCAATGTCGCGGGCGGCATCACCACGCTGGAGGAAAAATCGCTCGGTGCGGTGCAGAAGGGCGGCCATGCGACCGTCACCGACGTGCTGGCCTATGGCGAAACATTGCGCCGTCCGGGGCTGACGCTGCTGGAAGCGCCCGGCAACGACGCAGTGTCGACCACCGCGCTCGCCGCCGCGGGCGCGACGATGACGCTCTTTTCGACCGGGCGCGGCACCCCGCTGGGCAGCCCGATCCCGACACTGAAACTCGCCACCAACCACGACCTCGCCCGGCGCAAGCCCGGCTGGATCGATTTCGATGCGGCGCTGGTCCTGGACGAAGGGCTGGACGCCGCCACCGACGCGCTGATGGCCCGCATCTGCGCCATCGCTTCGGGCGAGCCGGCGCGCAACGAAATCAACGACGAACGCGACATCGCCATCTGGAAACGCGGCGTCACCCTCTAATCCTGTTCAGGAATGTCCATGCCCCGATTGTCGTCCGCCACGATTTCCGCGCTGCCCGCCACGGTCGTGCGCCCCGGCTATGACCGGTCGCAGGTGCAGGCCGGGGTCGTCCATCTGGGCATCGGCGCATTCCACCGCGCGCATCAGGCGGTGATGTTCGATGATGCATTGGCGGCGGGCGACCTGCGCTGGGGCATCCGCGCGGTATCGCTGCGTTCGCCGGGCGTCCGCGACCAGATGGCCCCGCAGGACGGCCTTTATCATCTGCTGGTGCGCGATGGCCCGGATGTCGCCACGCGCCTGATCGGCGCGGTGCTGGACGTGACGGTTGCGCCCGAAGACCCGGCGGCGGTGGTCGCGATGCTGGCGGACCCGGCCACCCATATCGTGACGCTCACCGTGACGGAGAAGGGCTACAAACTCGATCCCGCGAGCGGCGCACTGCTGGCCGACGATCCGCAACTGGCGGCGGACATCGCCAGCCTCGACGCCCCCGTCACTGCGCCCGGTTTCCTGGTCGCCGCGCTGGCGCAGCGCCGCGCGCGCGGACTGCCGCCTTTCACCGCTATTTCCTGCGACAATCTGCCGCGCAACGGGCAAAGGCTGCGCGGCGCGGTGATCGCACTGGCCCGGCGGCACGATCCCGCGCTGGCGGACTGGATCGCGGCGGAGGGGGCCTTCCCCGAAACCATGGTCGATCGTATCGTGCCTGCGACGACGGCGGACGATATCGCCGCCTTCGCGCGCGACAGCGGTGTGCTGGACGAAGCGCTCGTCAAGACCGAGCCCTTCACCCAATGGGTGATCGAGGATAGATTTTGCGGCCCACGCCCCGATTTCGGTCCGGGCGTTCAGATCACGGCGGCGGTCGCGCCATGGGAGGAGGCCAAGCTGCGGCTGCTCAACGGCGCGCACAGCGCCATCGCCTATCTGGGCGGCCTGGCGGGCATTGCTCATGTGCACGCAGTGCTAGAACAGGCGCCCATGCGCGCTTTCGTAGAGCAACTCTGGGACGAAGCGGAAACGACCCTGTCGCCGCCCGCCGAACTGGATGTCTCCGCCTATCGCCGCGACCTGATGGCGCGGTTCGACAATGGCGCATTGATGCACCGCACCCACCAGATCGCCATGGACGGATCGCAGAAACTGCCCCAGCGCCTGCTGGCGACCATCGCCGATCGGCGGGCAGCGGGGCAGGATGTCACCTCGTTGGCGCTGGGCGTCGCCGCCTGGATTCGGTGGCAGGCGGGCGTGAACGATTTTGGTGCGTCCCATGTCGTGGACGATCCGCTGGCCGATCGTCTGGCCGCGCTGCTGGCGGGGCAGAGCGACGCCGCCGGTCGTGTCCGCGCCATATTGGCGCAGGACGCCATCGTGCCGACCATTTTGCGTGACGACGCACCCTTCGCCGACCTGCTGACCGCGCATCTGGCAAGCCTGGAGGAAAGGGGCGCCATGGCCACGGTTCAGGCAGTGGCGTGTCTTCCGGCCTGAGTTTAACGTCCAGGCATCCCGCTAACGCAAATGGCCGCCGATCCGCTTACGGACCGGCGGCCAAGGCATTTCCTGTCTCCCGTCAGGCGGCGTCGACCAGAACGATCTCGCTATCTTCGATCGCCGTCACCCGAATGACGGCGACATCGCTGATCGCGACACCGTCACGGGCGTTGACCTGGACATCGTCGATCCGGATCGCGCCGGTGGCGGGCACTAGATAGGCCTTGCGATCGCTGCCGATCGGATAGTCGGCGCTCTCACCCGCCTTCAACGTCGCGGCGACCACCCGCGCATCGGTGCGGATTGGCAGCGCGTCATTGTCATTCTCATATCCCGACGCCAGCGTGATGAACTGGCCCGACCGTTCGCCCTTGGGGAAGGGGCGGGCGCCCCAGCTGGGCGCTTCGCCCTGACGGGTCGGCACGATCCAGATCTGGAAGATTCGGGTGGTCACGTCCTCATGATTATATTCCGAATGGCGGATGCCCGTGCCTGCGCTCATCACCTGGACGTCGCCCGCTTCCGTGCGGCCTTTATTGCCCAGACTGTCCTCATGCGTGATCGCGCCTTCGCGGACATAGGTGATGATTTCCATGTCGCGATGGGGATGCGGCGGAAAGCCGGTGTGCGGCGCGATCGTGTCGTCGTTCCACACGCGCAGATTGCCCCAGTGCATGCGGGCGGGATCATGATAGCCGGCGAAGGAAAAATGATGCTTGGCGTCCAGCCAGCCATGATTGTCACCGCCAAGGGCGTCGAAGGGGCGCAGTTCGATCATCTTAAGTCTCCTAGCGGGCGGAGGTCGCCGGGATGGCGTCGCCCTGTTGAAGACCTGTCTAGCGTCGCTGCACCATCCTGTTCATCCGGATAAATTCAATCAAAATGTTCCATAAAATCGAACAGTTCGCAGAGCCGTGAAAGCGCTGCGAACTGTCCAACTCGCTGTCTCTTTTACGCCGCCTTCAGGTCGAACCGGTCGGCATGCATGACCTTCGCCCAGGCCGCCACGAAGTCGCGGACGAACTTGTCCCCGGCATCGGCGGAGGCATAGACTTCCGACAAGGCCCGCAGCTGCGAATTGGAGCCGAAAGCCAGGTCAGTGCGGGTCGCCGTCCATTTCTGCTGGTTGCTGGCCCGATCGGTCCCGACGAACGTCTCGTCGCTTTGGTCGTCCACCTGTTTCCAGGCGGTGCCCATGTCGAGCAGGTTGACGAAATAGTCGTTGGTCAACTGCCCCACGCGATCCGTCAACACGCCATGTTTCGATCCGCCATGGTTCGCGCCCAGCACGCGCAGCCCGCCGACCAGCACCGTCATTTCCGGCGCGGACAGGCCCAGCAGCTGCGCCCGGTCGACCAGCAACTCCTCGGTCGGCACATTGTAGCGCGTCTGGAGATAGTTGCGGAAGCCATCGGCCTTCGGCTCCAGCACGTCGAAGCTGTCGGCGTCGGTCTGCGCCTGCGACGCGTCCGTGCGACCCGGCGTGAAGGGCACGGTCACGTCATGACCCGCCGCCCTGGCCGCCTGTTCGATGCCGACATTGCCGCCCAGCACGATCAGGTCGGCGATCGACGCGCCGCTCTCACCAGCGATGCCTTCATAGATGGACAGCACCCGCGCCAGCTGCGCCGGTTCGTTGACATCCCAGTCCTTTTGCGGAGCCAGCCGCAGCCGCGCACCGTTCGCGCCGCCACGATGGTCCGACCCGCGATAGGTGACGGCCGACGCCCAGGCGGTCTTGACCAGATCGGCCACCGACAGGCCCGACGCCGCGATCTTGCCCTTGAACGCCGCGACATCCGCATCGCTCAGGCTCGGGCCGGTGGCGGCGGGGAGGGGGTCCTGCCAGATCAGGTCTTCGGCCGGGACTTCGGGACCGAGGTAACGGACCTTCGGACCCATGTCGCGATGGCACAGCTTGAACCAGGCGCGCGCGAAGGCATCGGCGAAATAGGCCGGATCGGCCCGGAACCGCTCCATCACTGCGCGATAGGCCGGGTCGACCTTCATTGCCATGTCGGCGGTTGTCATCATCGTGGGCACCTTGACGCCGGGCGTATGTGCCTTGGGCGCCAGCGTCTCTTCCGGATTGCCGACCGGCTGCCATTGTTTCGCACCCGCCGGGCTGCGCACCAGTTCATACTCATGGTCCAGCAGCATGTCGAAATAGGTCATGTCCCATGTGATAGGCGTCGGCGTCCACGCGCCTTCGATCCCGCTGGTGATGGTATGGTCGCCCATGCCGCTTTCATGGCCGCTCTGCCAGCCCAGCCCCTGCTGCGCGATGTCCGCGCCTTCGGGTTCCGCGCCGACCAGCGACGCATCACCTGCGCCATGCGCCTTGCCAAACGTATGGCCGCCCGCCGTCAGTGCGACCGTCTCTTCATCGTTCATGCCCATCCGCGCGAAGGTCTCGCGAATGTCGCGCGCCGACTGGAGCGCATCGGGATTGCCGCCGGGGCCTTCTGGGTTCACGTAGATCAGACCCATCTGGATCGCGGCTAGCGGGCTTTCCAACGCCATGTCCTTGTCCGGCTGGATGCGGGTTTCATTGGCCTCGTCGCCGACCCAATTTTCCTCAGTGCCCCAGTAGATGTCCTTCTCCGGCTCGAAAACGTCTTCGCGTCCGCCGCCAAAGCCGAAGACCGGACCACCCATCAATTCGATCGCGACATTGCCCGCCAGGATCATGAGGTCCGCCCAGCTCAGGCTCTGCCCATATTTCTGTTTGATCGGCCACAGCAGGCGGCGCGCCTTGTCCAGATTGCCATTGTCCGGCCAGCTGTTGAGCGGCGCGAAGCGCTGCGACCCGGACGACGCGCCGCCGCGTCCGTCGCCGGTGCGGTAGGTGCCTGCGCTGTGCCAGGCCATGCGGATAAAGAAGGGACCATAATGCCCATAGTCCGCTGGCCACCAGGGCTGGCTGTCGGTCATCAGCGCGGTCAGATCCGCCTTCAGCGCAGCATAGTCGATCGACTGGAACGCGGCGGCATAATCGAAGTCCGGGTCCAGCGGGTTGCCGGACAGGCCGTTCTGCTGGAGGATTTCCAGCGATAGCTGGTTGGGCCACCAGTCGCGATTGGTTCGGCCGAGCAAGGTGCGCGCGGCGGCCGGGTCCTTCATCGGACAACCCAGCGGGTCAGAGGTTTTGGCATCCATGTCGATTTCTCCTGATTACTTCCCTGCGACTTTGTTTAGAATTGGTCGGAGCCGGAACAAAGCCGGGAATCTCGCTCTGTCTGATCGATAATATCGGTCGAAGGCAAAGGGATGACGACCGTCCCTCCGGGATCGCACACGGCATGACCGGGCATGGCGGAGCGTTTTTTCGGCCATCACCTCCGGTTCAATGCAGAGCAGCCGGTCCCGTTCCTCATGTGTCAAGGAACATACGCCGATGCCGGGCGCTAATGCGACCGGAGGTGGTCACATGGCAGCACGTGCATATTGGCAGGGTCAGATACGGCTGGCATTGGTATCGATCCCGGTGGAAATCTACCCCGCTACCCGGTCCGGCGCGGCGATATCCTTCCGCCAGATCCATGAACCGACCGGCAAGCCGATCAATTATGAAAAGGTGGTGCAGGGCGTCGGCCCGGTCGATCGGGAGGAAATCCTCAAAGGCTTCGAAATCTCCAAGGGCAATTATGTTCTGCTGGAAGAGGAGGAGATCGAGGCGGTCAAGATCGAAAGCCGCAAGACGCTGGAGCTGGTGCAGTTCGTGGAGTCCGATGCGATCGACGTCCTCTATTATGAAAAACCCTATTTCGTGGTCCCGGCCGATGATTTGGCCGAAGAAGCCTATGCGGTCCTGCGCGACGCGTTGCGCCAGACGAAGAAGGTGGGCTTGGGCCAATTGTCGGTGCGCGGGCGAGAGCAGCTTGTGTCCCTCAAACCGTGCGGGCGTGGACTAGTGCTCGAAGTGCTGCGCTATGCCGACGAAGTGACGCGCGCCCAGACCTATTTCCGCGATATCCCCGACAACAAGGCCGATCCCGACCTGCTCGACCTGGCGACGACGATCATCGACAAGAAGACCGGTCCGTTCAAGCCGGAGGAGTTTCACGACCGCTATGTCGACGCGCTTCAGCGGCTGATCGAGAAAAAGAAGAAGGCCAAGGGCAAGCGGATCATCGAGGATGTCGAGGAACCGACCGGCGGCAAGGGTGGCAATGTCATCGACCTGATGGCCGCGCTCAAGAAATCGGTCGGCGACGGAGCCAAGAAGACGCCTGCTAAGAAGGCCGCTTCACCCAAGGGCCGCGCCCCGGCCAAGCGCAAGAGCGCCTGACCCATGGCGCGCGATCCACTCGCCCTCTATAATGCAAAGCGGGATTTTGCGCGGACCAACGAACCCAAGGGGCAGGTGGCCAAGACCGGCGGCAACAGCTTCGTCGTGCAGAAACATGATGCGACCCGGCTGCACTGGGACTTTCGCCTGGAAATCGATGGCATCCTCAAAAGCTGGGCGGTGACCAAGGGGCCGAGCATCGACCCGGCCGACAAGCGGCTGGCGGTGCGGACCGAGGACCATCCCTTAAGCTATGGCGATTTCGAGGGACTCATACCCAAAGGCGAATATGGCGGCGGCACGGTTATGCTGTGGGACCGCGGCACTTGGCAACCGATAGAAGGCAAGAGCGCCAAGGATCTGGAAAAAGGCCATTTGCACTTCATTCTGGATGGCGAACGGATGAAGGGCGAATGGCTGCTGGTGCGGATGAAGGGGCGGCCGAACGAAAAGCGCGAAAACTGGCTGTTGCGCAAGATCGAGGATACCGACGCGGGCGAGGGCGACCAGCTGGTCGAACGTGCGCTCACCAGCGTGCTGACCGGGCGGTCGATGGCGGAGATAACAGCCGACAAGGCAGGCGCGCAATCGCTCGCCGGGGTGAAGGGCAAGGCCTTTACCGGGAAGATGCAGGCGGCGCGCGCCCATAATCAAAAGGTCGCGGCAAGGCCCCGCAAAACGTCGGGCAAGCTGCCAGCCGTCGCGAAGCCGCAACTGGCGACGCTGGTGGACAGCGTGCCCGTGGGCAATGACTGGCTGCATGAAATCAAGTTCGACGGCTATCGCGCACTGGTCGCCGTTGCCGGAGAGAAGGTCCGCGTTTCCACCCGCAACGGTCTGGACTGGACCGACAAGTTCCAGCCGTTGACCGAGGCGATTGCCGCGCTGGACCTGCCCCCGGCGCTGATCGATGGAGAAATCGTCGCCTTCGGGCCGGACGGCAACCCCAGCTTCTCCGCGCTCCAATCCGTCCTCAAGCGCGGCCATGGTGCCCAACGCGAAGACACGCCCTTCCACTTCTTCGCCTTCGACCTGCTCTCGCTGGCGGGCAAGGACATGAAGGCCCTGCCGCAGATCGAGCGCAAGGAGCGGCTCGAAGCGCTGCTCAAAGACGCGACCCCGCCCATCCATGTCGCCGACCATGTGATCGGCGCGGGCGAGGCGCTGTATCGCTCGCTGTGCGCGGCGGGGCAGGAAGGGATCATCTCCAAGCGGATCGACGCGCCCTATCGATCGTCCCGCACCAAAAACTGGGTGAAGGTCAAATGCACACGGCGGCAGGAGTTCGTCATCATCGGCCGCAGCGCGAGTAGCGCGAAGGGTCGGCCCTTCGCTTCGCTATTGCTGGCCCAGCATGAAGGCAAGGCACTGGTCTATAAGGGGAAGGTCGGCACGGGCTTCGACGCAGACATGATGGCGGCGCTGGACGATGCGATGGTGCCGCTCAAAACCGCCACGCCTGCCACCGATGTGCCCAAGGCCGAAGCCCGGGGCGCAACCTGGCTCACGCCCAAGCTGGTCGCCGAGATCGCGTTCGCCGAATTTACCGCCGACGGCCGCGTCCGCCACGCCAGCTTCCTGGGGCTGCGGAGCGACAAAAAAGCCCGGGCCGTCGCACCCGAAAAACCGGCCCCCGCGCCAAAGCCGACCCCGGCGATCAAGGTCAGCAATCGCGACCGAGTCATCTTCCCCGAAAGCGGCCAGACCAAGGGCGAACTGGCCGATTATTATGCCATGGTCGCGCCGCTTATGCTGCCTTTCGCCGCGCGCCGCCCGATCAGCCTTGTCCGCTGCCCGCAGGGACGGGCGAAGAAATGCTTCTTCCAGAAGCATGACAGCGGCGCCTTCGGCAAGTCGGTCCACCAGGTGCCGATCCGCGAAAAGGACGGCGGCAGCGAGGATTATATTTATGTCGAGGATGCCGAAGGCCTGATCGCCTGCGTTCAGATGGGAACGATCGAATTTCACGGCTGGGCCAGTCGCACCGATGCGGTGGAGCAACCCGACCGCATGATCTTCGACCTCGATCCCGATGAGGGCATGGATTTCGCGCGGGTGAAAAGCGCCGCGCAGGACATTCGCGCGCGCCTGTCCGATATCGGCCTCATGTCCTTCGCCATGCTCTCGGGCGGGAAGGGCGTGCATGTCGTCGTGCCGCTGACGCCGGGGCATGATTGGGACGCACACAAGGATTTCGCGTCTCGCTTCGCCCAGGCATTGAGTGCCGCCGAACCCGACCGCTTCGTCGCCACCATGAGCAAGGCCAGGCGCAAGGACAAGATCTTCATCGACTGGCTGCGCAACCAGCGCGGCAGCACCGCCGTCCTGCCCTATTCCGCCCGCGCCCGCGCCGACGCGCCCGTGGCGGTGCCGATCGATTGGGACGAACTGGACGGCATGCAGGACGCGCATCCCTTTTCGATCCGCGACGCCGACACGCTGCTGGACCGCGCTGCCGACCTCAAGGGCTGGGGCTTCGCCGCACAGACGTTGCCCGATATCTGATCGCTCAACCGCGCGGCGTCAGGCCGCCCAGCGCGATATCGACCAGCTTCTCCGCCACCTGTCGCGACGTCATCGGCCCGGCGGGATCATGCCAGCGCGCCGGCCAGTTCAGCGCCCCCGCCAAGGCGAAAGACGCGAAACGCACGTCCACCGGCGCGATCGAGCCGTCGGCGATCCCTTCCGCGATCAACCCGCGCACGGCGTCATCAATCTCCCGCTTGCGCGCGCGAAAACGAATGGCGCTGTCCATCGACAGTACCTCGTCATTGGTGCGGATGACGCAGCGACCGAAATCGTCCATGTTGATGCAGGCATAGCGGATCAGAAAATCGCGCAGCCGGTCGTGGCCGCTGCCCGGCGCAGCGGTTGCCGCGTCTGCGGCCTCCCGCAACATGGACAGGCCCCGGTTGACGCATTCGACCAGCACCTGCTCCTTATGGCCCAGATAATGATAGATGGTCGGCTTGCTGACGCCCAGGCTGGCCGCGACATCGTCAAGCGAGGTGGCATGATAGCCGCGCGCATTGAACATGCGCACCGCCGCCAGCAGCACGGCCTCTCGCTTTTCCTCACGTTCGCGCGCCCGTTCCGCCTTGTTGCGGAACGGCGAAGGCGCGGCGGCGCTGGGCGGCTCGGGGGCGGCGGCCGACTGGGGCAATACGATCTCCTTGTTCGGGCCAGCATTGACAAAAAACCGGATGATAATCAATATACCCATCAGTATAGAAAATACGAGTGCGTTAAATGCTCACCGAGACCCAGGCTGCCATCCGCGACACCGTGCACGATTTCGCACAGGCACAGATTCGTCCGCATAGCGCCCGCTTCGAATCCGAAGGTGGCTATCCGCCCGAACTGTTCCGCGAGATGGCGGGCCTTGGCCTCTGGGGCATGACTGCGCCCGAAGCCTTTGGCGGGGCGGAAGCTGACGCGGTGTCCTATGCGCTGGCGCTGATGGAGATCGCGGCCGCCGACGGGGCGCTGTCCACCATCGTGTCGATCCAGAACTCGATCCTCGTGTCCGGCCTGCTCAAGGATGGCAGTGACGCGCAGAAGGCGCGCTTCCTGCCCGACCTGATCGGCGGACATACGATCGGCGCCTTTGCGCTGACCGAAGCGGATGCAGGGTCCGACGCCTCGGCGGTCCGCACCCACGCCGTCAAAGTCGACGGCGGCTGGCGCATCACCGGGGCCAAGCAGTTCATCACGTCGGGCAAGATCGCCGGGCTGGTGATAGTCGTCGCCGTCACCGATCCGGACGCGGGCAAGAAGGGCCTGTCCGCCTTCATCGTGCCGACCGACCGGCCCGGCTATGGCGTGGACAAGGTCGAGCACAAGATGGGGCAGGGGGCGTCGGACACCTGTGCGCTGCGCTTCGATGATATGTTCGTGGAGGACGACCTGCTGATCGGCCAGCCCGGCCAGGGCTATCGCATAGCGCTCGCCAATCTGGAGACGGGCCGCATCGGCATCGCCGCCCAATGCGTCGGTATGGCGCAGGCCGCGCTCGATATCGCGATCGCCTATGCCAAGGACCGCAGGAGTTTCGGCAAGGCGATCATCGATCATCAGGCGGTGGGCTTCCGCCTCGCCGACCTCGCCACCCGGCTGGAGGCGTCCCGGCAACTGGTCCTGCACGCGGCACGGACCAAGGATACGGGCCTCCCTTGTCTCGCCGAAGCCTCCATGGCCAAATTGTTCGCCTCCGAAGCGGCCGAAGCGATCGTGTCCGGCGCGCTACAGACGCTGGGCGGCTATGGCTATCTGGAGGAATATGGCGTCGCCAAAATCTACCGCGATGTCCGCGTCTGCCAGATTTACGAAGGCACGTCGGACATCCAGCGCATGGTCATCGCGCGCAGCCTTTAAGCAGGAGTCACAAGATGCAGGACGATCCCGTTATCATCGCCAGCTATGCCCGCACACCCATGGGCGGGTTTCAGGGCGCGCTGTCCTCGGTCAAGGCCACCGATCTCGGCGCGGCGGCGGTCAGGGCGGCTGTGGAGCGCGCGGGCGTGGCCGCCGATGCGGTCGATCGCATCTATATGGGCTGCGTCCTGCCTGCCGGACTGGGGCAGGCGCCCGCGCGGCAGGCAGCGCTGGGTGCGGGGCTTGGCCTCAACACCGAAGCGACCACGGTGAACAAGATGTGCGGTTCCGGCATGCAGGCAGCGATCATGGCGCATGAGGCGCTGAGCTGCGGCGCGGCGGACATCGTGATCGCGGGCGGCATGGAAAGTATGAGCAACGCGCCCTATGCCCTGCCCAAGCATCGCTCCGGCGCGCGCATCGGCCATGACCGCATCGTCGACACGATGATGATGGACGGCCTGGAGGACGCCTATGAACCCGGCAAGGCGATGGGTGTGTTCGCCGAAGACGTTGTGCGCGACTATCAGTTCACCCGCGAGGATCAGGACGCCTATGCCATCCGCTCGCTCGAACGGGCCAATGCGGCGATCGGCAGCGGGGCGTTCGTGCGTGAGATCACGCCGGTCACGGTCAAGGGGCGCGGCGGCGACACGATCGTCGACACCGACGAGCAGCCAGGCAAGTCCAAGCCGGACAAGATTCCTTTGCTCAAGCCCGCCTTCGCCAAGGACGGCACGATCACAGCGGCCAACGCCTCCTCCATCTCCGACGGTGCGGCGGCGTTGGTCATGACCCGCGCCAGCGTGGCGGCCAAGCTCGGCCTCAAGACGGTGGCACGGGTGGTCGCCACGGCAGCACATGCGCATGAACCGTCCAAATTCACCACTGCGCCCGTCCCCGCTATCCGCAAGGCGTTGGACAAGGCGGGTTGGTCGGTCGCGGATGTCGACCTGTTCGAGGTCAATGAGGCGTTCGCCGTCGTCGCCATGATCGCGGCGAAGGAACTGGGGATCCCGGACGAGCGGATCAACGTCAATGGCGGTGCGACCGCGCTCGGCCATCCGATCGGCGCGTCGGGCGCGCGCATCCTGGCGACGCTGATCGCGGCGCTCGAAACACGCGGGCTGAAGCGCGGCGTCGCCAGCCTCTGCATCGGTGGGGGTGAAGCGACGGCGATGGCGATCGAATTGGTCTGAAGGAGACAGCAAAATGGACATCAAGAACATGGCGGCGATCGTCACCGGCGGCGCTTCGGGCCTGGGCAACGCGACCGCGACGATGCTGGCGGCGCAGGGTGCGAAGGTCGCGATCTTCGACCTGAACGAGGAGGCCGGACGAGCAACCGCGCAAGCGCTGGGAGGTGTCTATTTCGCTGTCAATGTCGCCGACGAAGCCAGCGTCACGACGGGGCTGGATGCAGCGGAAGCGGCGCATGGCGTTGCCCGTATCCTGGTCAATTGCGCGGGCATCGCCCCGGCGGTCAAGACGGTGGGCAAGGAGAATGCGCCCCATCCGCTCGATAGCTTCGTCAAGACGGTGACGGTCAACCTGATCGGCAGCTTCAACATGATCGCCAAATTTTCCGCCCGGCTCGCCGCAGCGGACGAGGTGGACGGCGAACGCGGCGTGATCGTCAACACGGCCTCTGTCGCGGCCTATGACGGGCAGATCGGGCAGGCGGCCTATAGCGCGTCCAAGGGCGGCGTCGTCGGCATGACCCTGCCGATCGCGCGCGATCTGGCTCAACACAAGATCCGCGTGATGACGATCGCGCCTGGCATCTTCCTAACGCCGATGCTGGAAGCGTTCCCGCAGCAGGTGCAGGACGCGCTCGGCGCGCAGGTGCCGCACCCCAGCCGCCTGGGCAAACCGGCCGAATATGCGCAGCTGGTCGAAAGCATCATCCGCAATCCGATGCTGAACGGCGAGGTTATCCGGCTGGACGGCGCGATCCGCATGGCCCCGCGCTGATCACCGGACGGCGCGCGCTTACTCCTCCAGGATCAGCGCGCCGAACGGCGACAGGGTTCCGGGAACGGCGCCGTTCACGCCGGACAGCAGTCTTGTGCCCGGCGCGATCGCCTCAGGCCAGACCGCGGGCTCGCCTGACAGGTTGAAGAGGCAGAGCAGAGATTGACCCTCGGCCTTGCGGCGGAAGACCAGACGCTGATCGTCCGCAATGATGATGTCCAGGCTGCCATGGCGGAGCGCCGGATGCGCCTTGCGCAGCGCCAGCATCGCGCGCGTATGGTGGAGCAGCGACGCGGGATCGGCATCCTGCACGTCCACCGCGCGGGTGATATTATCGTCACCGACGGGAAGCCAGGGTTCGACGCTGGAAAAGCCCGCCTGCGCCGCATCGGCGGCCCAAGGCAGGGGCGTGCGCGCGCCGTCGCGCGACAGGGTGAGCGGCCAATTGGCGATCGCTTCGGGGTCTTGCAGCCGTTCGAACGGGATATCGACCTGGGTGATGCCCAACTCTTCCCCCTGATAGAGGATGGCGTTGCCGCGCAGCGCGACGAGCAGCATCGCCTTCAACCGCGCGAAGGCCGGACGATCCTGCGCTGCGCACCAACGGGACAGGGCGCGCGGCGCATCGTGATTTTCCAACGCCCAACTGGGCCAGCCAAGCCCCGGTTCATCGGGCCAGCGCGCGACTGTCTCCGCCACGAGCGCGGGGGTCAGCCGGTCGGCATAGAGGAAGGTGAAGCCATAGGCGCTGTTGAGATGGGTGTCGCCCGCCGTATAGGCCTTCATCTCGCTTTCGGCGAGGTCGCCGCCCACTTCCGCCACGGTGAAGATCGCGCCATAGGTGTCGCACAGGGCGCGGATGCGTTTGACGAAATCGACGACGCCGCCATGCGACTGGCTGTAGGTCTTGGTCTGAAAATCGAAGGACCGGGTGCGCGGCTTGCCCGTGTCGGGCGCGGGCGGATTGTCGCGCAATGCAGGATCATGCATCGCATGGTTGAGCGCGTCCAAGCGGAAGCCGTCCACGCCCCGATCGAGCCAGAAACGCATCGCGTCGAGCAACGCATCCTGCACGGCGGGATTGTGGGCATTGAGCTGCGGCTGGCTGCTCAGAAACTGATGCATATAATATTGGCCGCGCCGCGCGTCCCAGGTCCAGGCCGGGCCACCGAACACCGACTGCCAGTTGTTGGGTGGAGTGCCATCGGCGCGCGGATCGACCCAGACGAACCAGTCGGCCTTGTCCCCGGTACGGCTGGCGCGGCTTTGCGCGAACCAGTCATGCAGGTCGGACGTATGCGCGAATACCTGATCGATCGTGACCTTGAGGCCCAACGCATGCGCGCGCGCAATCAGCGCGTCGAAATCGGCTAGCGTGCCGAAGATCGGATCGACATCGCAATAATCGGCAATGTCATAACCGAAATCGCGCATGGGCGAGGTGAAAAAGGGCGAAATCCAGATCGCGTCCGCGCCGAGCCGCGCGACATGGTCGAGCCGTGCGGTGATGCCGTTCAGATCACCGATGCCATCGCCATTGCTGTCCTGGAAACTGCGCGGATAGATTTGATAGATCACCGCCCCCTTCCACCAGGGGAGGTCGGCTGGAGTCGCTGCAAGGTCCATCATCATGTTCCTTCCGGTCGCGCAGGGCTTGGCCGACATGTGCATCGCCGATGGTGTCGCCCGTGCATGCAAATTTTGCAACCGCGAAAGAGCCGTTCGCACTTGCGGAAAAACGGAGCAAAGATCAAAAGGAACGGGCCTTTCAGGCATCCTCTCCTAAAACTTTACGGGCTGGTCTTCGGATCGGCCCTTTTTTTGTCTTCTTCGGGCGGCGAATTGTCCAGGCCCTGGGCATGCGCCATTCGACGCCCTCGTCCAGATAGGCTTCCAGTTCGCGCCAATGCCGGTCCCATCCCGAGCCGCGCCGCGCGGGCGGGACTTCCTGCTCCACCATCAACCGCGCGCGCCGGACCGGATTGGACGGCCGCTGCTCCATCCGCACGACGATATCGCGCACATATTTGGGCTTGTCGCTGCTCATACTCATCCTCCGCGCGGCACTGCGTCCTCGTCGTCGCCTTTGGCCCTTAAGTCGCGGATGTGGCAATGGCTTTGTCGCCTGCGACGGAACGAACATTGTCTAATCGTCATCCATCCGTCATAAAGCGTCATGTCATTGCCTTCCGGCCAGTCGGCCCCACCCATATCGCGTATCCAGCAAAATCTTCTTGCCGTAGCGGAACGTCGCCTGCTCACCTGGCTGTGCGCTCATATGCCGCCCTGGGTCACGCCCGACCTGTTGACGGGACTCGGGATGGTCGGGGCATTCGCCATTTTTGCCGGTTATGCCGCCAGCAACTGGGGCGTCGAGTGGCTGTGGCTCGCCATTGCAGGCTATGCCATCCAGTGGTTCGGCGATTCCATGGATGGCAGCCTGGCGCGCTATCGCCATATCGAGCGGCCATCCTATGGCTATTTCATCGACCATAGCTGCGACGGACTGGCCACGCTGCTGATCCTCGCCGGGATGGGTGCCAGCCCCTATATCCGCATGGATGTGGCGCTTATTGCGCTGGCCGGCTATCTGCTGTTGTCGATCCACGCCTATCTGTCGGCGCGGGTGCTGGGCGAATTCAAACTCTCCTATCTGGCGGCTGGTCCCACGGAATTGCGGTTGCTGCTGATCGGCTTGACGATCGCGATGATGCTGCTGGGCTACGCGCCCGGATGGTTCGGCGCGGTGTCAGGCTTCGATGTGTTCGTTGGGGTGGCAGGCGCGATCCTGGTCCTGCTGTTCATCAAGCAGACGCTGACGACGGCCAAGCGGCTGGCATTGTCCGAGCGACGGTGACTCATCGCCACCCTGCGGCGCGTGGTATCAGCTTTCAGGATGCGCGGGCCTAGTCGGGCGACGATGATCGCGCGCGCCGCAGCGCGATATCAGCTGGTTGAGGCGCACTTCGTCCTGCGCGCCGGACGCACAGAGTTGGCAAAGCCAATCCAGACACCGTGCCAGTAGCAGCATGGTTTCTCTCCCTCATTATCCGCCGATCATATCAGATTCGCGGCGGCCGGGAAGAGGGAGATTTGCCCGGCCAATGCTACTGATCCGCGCCGATCACGCGGTAGAGGCGAACCCGGTTGGTGACCAGCGCAAGGTCGGTGCCGATGGCCGACTGGCGCGCACCATAGAGCGAGCGCTGGCTGGTCAACGCGTTGAGAAACGTGTCGATGCCCGACCGGTAACGCTGATCCGCCAGATCATAGGCGCGCTGGCTGGCGATCACGAGCCGCCGCTGCGCCGCCTGCTGCGCGTCGATCGTGCCGTCGCGCGCCAGCGCATCGGCGACTTCGCGGAATGCGGTCTGCACCGCCTTCTCATATTGCGCGACATACAGGTCGCTCTGCGCCTTGCTGAAATCCAGATTGCCGCGATTGGGACCGCCGAAGATCGGCAGGCTGGCGGACGGGCTGGCCGACCAGGCGAAGCCGTCGCCCGTGAACAGCGACGACAGCGCCGAACTGGCAACCCCGATCGCCGACGTCAGGCTGATCCGCGGGAACATCGCCGCGCGCGCCGCGCCGATATCGGCATTGGCGGCCTTGAGTTGATGTTCGGCCTGGAGCACATCGGGTCGTTCCAGCAGAACATCCGAAGACAGGCCAGCGGGCACCTTCGCCACGCCCGCGATCAGGCTGTCGAGCGACAGGGGCAGCAATGCCTGTTCGACCGGCGCGCCGACCAGCAGGTCGATGGCGTTGCGGTCCTGCGCCACCTGCGTGACATTGGCGGCGACGTCGGACGCCGCCTGCTCGACGGCGGTCTGCGCCTGATACACGTCCAACTTGCCGCTGAGGCCCGCGCCATTGAGCGATCGCGTCAGGTCCAGCGTACGCTGCGCGTTCGCCTGGGTCTGGCGGGACAGGGCCAGCAATTCCTGGTCCGCCGCCAAAGTCGCATAGGCCGTCGCGGTTTCGGCGATGAGCGTGATGCGCGTCGATCGCGCGCCTTCCTGCGTCGCCAGATAGGTTTCCAGCGCGGATTGCGTCAAATTGCGGACGCGGCCGAACAGGTCGATCTCGAACGCGCTGAACCCGACATCGGCGCTGTAGCTGTTCTGGCGATTGTCATTCTGACGGCTGAAACTCGCCCCGCCGTCCACCGTGACGGTCGGCAGTTGGACGGCGCGTTGGACGCGATATTGCGCACGGGCGGCCTCGATATTCGCGATCGCGGCGCGCAGGTCGCGATTGTTCGCCAGCGCGCGTTCGATGACCGTGCGCAGCTTCGCGTCGCCGACCAACTGCGTCCAGGCAAGCCCTGCCTTCCGCCCGACCTGCACCGGCGCATAGGCCTCGCCACTGGGCAGCGCGAGAGGGACGGGCGCGGCCGGGCGCACATAGGTCGGCGCCATGTTGCAACCGGCCAGCGCCAGCGTCGCACCGACGGCCAGGATCATGCGGGTCATGCCGGCACTCCTGCGTCGGGGGTTTGCGCAGGCGGCGGCGCCTTGGCTTTGGCCCTGTCGCTACCGAACAGGCTGGCGATGGTGACGAAGAACAGGGGCACGTAGAATATCGCCAGCACCGTTGCCGTCGTCATGCCGCCGATCACCGCCGTGCCGATCGCGACGCGGCTCTGCGCGCCTGCACCGGTCGCGATCGCCAGCGGAATGACACCGGCGATGAAGGCGAGCGAGGTCATCAGGATCGGGCGGAAGCGCAACCGTGCCGCCTCCAGCGCGGCCGACAGCGCATCCTTGCCCTGCTTGTGCGCCAGTTCGGCAAATTCCACGATCAGGATCGCATTCTTCGCCGCCAGACCCATGGTGGTGAGCAGTCCGACCTGGAAGAAGATGTTATTCTCCAGCCCGCGCGCCCACACCGCGATCACCGCGCCGATCAGGCCGAGCGGGATCACCAGCAGCACCGCCAGCGGGATCGACCAGCTTTCGTAGAGCGCGGCGAGGCACAGGAAGACGACCACCACCGACAGCCCATAAAGCAAAGGCGCCTGTCCGCCCGACAATTGCTCCTGATAGGACAGGCCGCTCCAGGCATAGCCGGTGCCTGCGGGAAGCTGCTTCTGCAATGCCACCATCCGATCCATCGCGTCGCCCGAACTGGCGCCCGGGCCGGCCTGTCCCTGAAGCTCGAACGACGACAGGCCGTTGAAGCGCGCCACGGTGCTGGGCCCAACGGTCCAGTGCGTCGTTGCAAAGGCGGAAAAGGGCACCATCTGCCCGGTGCTGCTCGACCGCACCATCCAGTTGTCGATGTCGGTCGGCAGGGCGCGGTAGGGCGCGTCGGCCTGCATGAACACGCGCTTCACGCGGCCACGATCCAGGAAATCGTTGATATAGGTGCTACCCCAGGCGGAACTCAGCACATTGTCGACATCGCGCTGGGTCAGGCCCAGTACGGCCAGCTTTTCATTGTCGATATCGACCTTGAGCTGCGGCGTATCTTCCAGGGACGCGGCGCGCACGCCCGCCAGCATCGGGTCTTTGGATGCGGCGTCGATCAACTGGTTGCGCAGTTCCAGGAAGCGTGCGCGGCTGAGGCCGCCATTGTTGAGCAGCTCGAAGGTGAAGCCGTTCGATTGGCCCAGACCGCGAATGGCAGGCGGCGTCATGCCCAGCACGCGCGCATCGCGGATGGCGGCGAGCTTTTTGGTCGCGCGTCCGGCGATGGCCACCGATGTGTTCACCGCGCCCTTGCGATCGTCCCACGGCGCCAAGTTGATGAAGCCCTGCCCGACATTTTCGCCCTGCCCCTGAAAACTGAAGCCGGTCATGATGAAGGCGAAGGCGACATTGTCCTTTTCATCGTTCAGGAAATAATTCTGCACCTGGTCGATCACCGCGCCGGTCCGGCTGGACTTGGCCCCGGCGGGTAGCGTCACCTGCACCATGACCTGCCCCTGGTCCTCGACCGGCAGGAAGCTGGAGGGCAGCCGCACGAACACCAGAATGAGGATCGCCAGAACCACGACGTAAAGGCCCCAGAATAGTTTGCGCCGCTCCAGCATCCGCCCTGTCTTGCGGACATAGCCATCGGTCATTCGCCCGAACCAGAGATTGAACTTGCCCGCCCATCCCTTGTCGCGATGCTCATGGCTCACGGGTTTCAGGAGCGTCGCGCACAGCGCCGGGGACAGGATCAGCGCGACCACCACCGACAGCAGCATCGACGACACGATGGTGATCGAAAATTGCCGGTAGATGACGCCGGTAGACCCGCCGAAGAACGCCATGGGCAGCAGCACCGCGGACAGGACCAAGGCGATGCCCACCAGCGCGCTGCCGATCTCCGCCATCGACTTGATCGTCGCCTCGCGTGGGGACAGCCCCTCTTCCTCCATGATGCGTTCGACATTTTCCACGACGACGATCGCATCGTCCACCAGCAGGCCGATGGACAGCACCATCCCGAACAGGGTCAGCGTGTTGATCGAATAGCCGAACAGGGCAAGGATGCCGAACGTGCCCAGCAACACCACCGGCACGGCGATGGCGGGGATCAACGTCGCGCGCCAGCTCTGGAGGAAGACGAACATCACGACGACGACAAGGCCGACCGCTTCGATCAGGGTCTTGACGACTTCTTCCACCGACAGCTTGATGAAGGGGGTGGTGTCGCGGGGATAGACGACCTTATAGCCATGCGGCAGGCTGGCCGATAATTCGGCGACCTTGGCCTTCACCAGTTCCGCGGTCTTGAGCGCGTCGGCGCCCGGCGCCAGTTGCAGCGCGACGCCCGACGCCGGATGCCCGTTCAGCCGCGCTGCGGTGGTGTAGCTTTCGTTGCCCAGTTCGACGCGCGCGACGTCGGACAGATGCACGATCGACCCGTCCGTCTGGGTCTTGACGATGATGTTGCGAAACTGTTCGGGGGTTTGCAGGCGCGCGCGCGACGTGACGGTCGCGTTGATCTGCTGCCCTGCGGGCGCGGGGTCAGCGCCGATCTGCCCCGCCGATATTTCGATATTCTGCGCGGCGATCGCGGTCTGGACGTCTGACGGCATCAGCTTGACGGCCGCCAGCTTATAGGGGTCCAGCCAGATGCGCATGGCATATTGCGACCCGAAAATCTGGGTCGCACCGATGCCATCGATCCGCGCAATGGGGTCCTGGAAGTTATTGACCAGATAGTCGGCGATGTCCGCCTGCGTCGCCGTGTCGGTTTCGTCGTACAGGCCGACCAGCATCAGGAAGTCGGTCTGCTGTTTGGTGACGGACAGGCCTTGCTGCTGCACCTGGTTGGGCAGGCGACTGAGCGCCTGCTGCACCCGGTTCTGCACCTGCACCTGTGCGGTGTCGGGATCGGTGCCTTTCTGGAAGGTCACGGTGATCGACGCGCGCCCCGTCGCGGAGGACGAGGAGGAGAAATACATCAGCCCGTCGAGGCCGGTCAGCTGCTGCTCCAATATCTGCGTGACGCTGGATTCCACGGTTTCGGCCGACGCGCCGGGATAGGTCGCGCTGATCCCAACGCCAGGCGGCGCGATATCGGGATATTGCGCGATCGGCAGCGTCAGCATCGCGCCCAGACCCGCCAGCATGATGCCGATGGCGATGACCCAGGCGAAAATCGGCCGTTCGATGAAATAGCGGCTGAGCAAGGGTCGGCTCCTACTGCGCGGACTTGACGGCGACGGGCTTTACGACATCGTCGGGCTTGACCTTGTCCGTGCCCTCGACGATCAGGCGATCACCCGCCTTGAGGCCCGCGGTAATCAGCCATTTGTCGCCGATCGCCTGCCCCGCCGTCACGGTGCGTCGCTCGACCTTGTTCGCCTTGTTCACCACCAGCGCCGTGGCGTTGCCCTTGGGATCGCGGCTGATGCCCTGTTGCGGGGCGAGGATGGCGCCGGGCACCACCGATTGCGGCGCCACGACGCGCACGAACATGCCGGGCATCAAAAGGCCGTCGGGATTGGGGAAGCGGGCGCGCAGCGTCACCGTGCCGCTGTTGACGTCCACGATCGGTTCGGCGAACTCGATCCGCCCTTCCTGCGGATAATCGCTGCCGTCGTCCAGCTTCAGGCGGATGGTGGCGCTGGCCGCCAGCGTCTTGCCCGCCGCCAGCGACCGACGCAGCGCCAATATCTGCGAACTGGACTGGGTTACGTCGACATAGATGGGGTCGAGCTGCTGGATCGTGGTGAGCGGGTCGGCCTGGCTCGCGGTCACGAGCGCGCCCGGCGTGAACAGGGTGCGTCCGATACGACCGCTGATCGGCGCGCGGACCAGCGTGAATTCCAGATTGACGTTGCTGGTCTGGAGGCTGGCGCGCGCCTGTTGCACGGCGGCACTGGCCTGCCGCGCGGTGGCGATCACATCATCCCGGTCTTGCGCGCTGACGGCTTCGGTGTCGCTCAGGCTGCGGTAACGCTGTGCCCGTGCCTGGGCCGCCACGGCCGTCGCCTGCGCGCTGGCGAGGTTGGCCTGCGCCTCGTCGCGCGACGCGCGGTACAGCCGTTGATCGATCTGGTAGAGCGGCTGCCCGGCGGTCACCATGGCGCCTTCGGTAAACAGCCGTTTCTGGACGATGCCCGCCACCTGCGGACGGACTTCGGACATCATGGTCGACACGGTGCGGCCGGGCAGTTCGCTCGACACGGTGGTGTCCTTGGCGCTCAGCGTCACCACGCCGACTTCCACCGGGCCCTTTTGCGGCGGCTTTTGCTGCGCGCATGCGGCCAGTGCGATGCAGAGGGCGATCGGTGCGACCCGAAGGCGATGCAGAGGGATGGAAATGGGCATGGGGCGACGCTTATCCTAAACGGCGTGCTGAACTGGTCCCTGCGATGCCCGTCGATGCAGCGGGACGACCGGGCCGGGCGCGCGCGCGGGAGGGAATGCGCGCGAACGGCTCGGCCCGCTGCGCCGGTTTTCCAGCCATGATGGCGGCATAGGGCATCGCAAGGACTCCGTTGCGTCGACAGGGGGAGCCGACCGCGCCCTCATCGCGGCTTTGCCCGTCTCATGATAGAGCGACTGTTTTTCCGATTGCGACGGTGCGTCACGCGATCTCGCATCTGCGTATCGCTTTGTATCAGCCTGTATCGCGCGCGAAGAAGCGCAGACTTTTCGCCTCTCTCGCGTTAGGACGGGGGATGGCCGATGCCCCATCCTTCCGTGCCGCCACCGTGCTGGTGGTCGATGACGATGCCGATATTCGCGACCTGATCGTCGGCCAGTTGCGGCAGGAAAATTATCGCCTGCTCGCCGCCGCCAGCCTCACGCAATTGCGCCAGACGTTGCGCGACGATGTGGTGGACCTGATCGTCCTCGACCTCAACCTGCCCGATGGCGACGGCCTGATGCTATGCCGTGAGTTGCGGGCGGAAGGATCGGACGTACAGATCATCATGGTGACCGCGCGCAGCAGCGCGATCGACCGGGTGCTGGGGCTGGAACTGGGCGCGGACGATTATCTGACCAAGCCGTTCGAACCGCGCGAACTGCTGGTGCGTATCCGCAACCTGCTCCGCCGTCCCCGCAGCGGCCCGCCGGCGCGACCCGCCGCCACGATGCGCTATGCCCATATCGGTCCCTGGCGCGTGGACATGGTGCAACGGCGTCTCGTTGCCCCGGACGACCGGCTGGTGATGCTGTCCTCCGCCGAATTTCGCCTGCTCAACCGGTTCATAGACGAACCCAATATCGTTCTGGATCGCGAGACATTATTGCCCGAACGGCGCGCGACGGCCGCGTTCGACCGCTCGATCGACCTCCAGATCAGTCGGCTTCGGCAGAAGCTGTCGGCACTGCCGGGGGGCGAGGACCTGATCCTGACGGTGCGCGGCGAAGGCTATGTCCTAGCCTGTACGGTTGACCATTCATGATCGCCAGGGCGGCTGGGCGCGCCCGCGCCTTCTTTCGATCGATGGCGGGACAGATTTTCCTGATCCTGACGCTCGGCATGTCGATCGCCGCGATCATCGCATTGCTGGTGGCGGAACAGACGCGCCAGCATGATTTCGATCGCGCCCGGCGCCAGCGCGTGGTGGCGAGCGCGACCGACATCATGGACAGGCTGCGGCACGATCCCGCGCGGATCGAACCCATGCTGGCGGCGCGGCGCATCATGGGCGCTTATGTCGCACCCGAGGGCATAGCGCTGACCGAACAGGATGCGGCCATGGAGGGCATGCTAGCCGACCGGCTGGGCGCGTCCAGCGACCCGGAGGCCGGGCAGGTGCCTATAGGCCTGTGTTTCCCCAGCCATTCGGATGTCGAGCAGAAGGCCGCCGGCCTGATCGGCGCGCCGCGCCCGGACTGCTGGATCGTGCGGCTGACCGACGCGCATGGCCAGCGACGGTCCATGGCGCTCAGCTTTCCCCGCATCGCCAAGCCGCGCAGCACGATATCCAACCCGCTCTACCTGATCGTCATCATCGCCGCGTCGGCGGGACTTGCCATCTTCGTCGCGCGGATCGTATCGACGCCCCTGCGGCGACTGGAACAGGCGGCCGAAGCCTTTTCGCTCTCGCTCGACCCGGAGGAAATCCCCGAGCGCGGACCGGAGGAAGTGCGCGCGGCGCTTTCCACCTTCAACCTGATGCAGCGACGCGCGCGCGCGGGCTTTGCCGAACGCACGCAATTGCTCGCGGCGATCAGCCATGATCTCCAGACTCCGCTCACCCGGCTGCGGCTGCGGCTCGAACTGGTCGAAAATGCGGAGTTGCGCGCGCGGCTATTGCAGGACCACCAAGCGATGCAGACGCTGGTGCGCGAGGGGCTAGACCTCGCCAGCAGCATCGAAGCGCGCGAGCCATGGTCGTCGCTGGACATCGATTCCCTGCTCACCAGCATGGCGGAAGATGCCGAGGAACTGGGCGCGCCGGTGCGCTTCGTCACGGGCTGCGGCGGCACCGTGCGGGTCAAGCCGAATGCGCTGACGCGCTGCATCGCCAATCTGGTGGACAATGCCGTCAAATATGGCGGCAGCGCGGAAATCAGCTGCGCGCGCAGCGGTGGGCGCATGCTGATCCATGTGCGCGATTTCGGACCCGGCATTCCCGCCGACCAGCTCGACCAGATGTTCGAACCCTTTACCCGGGGCGCGAGCAGCCAGCCGGGCGGGCGGCATGGCACCGGCATCGGCCTGACGATCAGCCGGTCGCTGGCGATGAGTTTCGAAGCATCGGTGCGGCTGCGCAACGCGGACGATGGCGGCCTGATCGCCACCATCGACATGAAGGGTTAGGCCAGCAACCCCGCGACCATCATCGCCGCCGCGACCGGTACGCCGATGCGCGGCAGGGCAGGGCGGTAGGTCATCCCCAGCATGATCGCGCCGCCCAGCAGCGGCATCAGGCCGATCCACGCGACCAGCGCCATGTCGACGTCCGCCCACAGCCACAGGCTAAGGAGCGAGAGGCCCAGCAGCATCCACCCGGCAAGCGCCAGATGCGCGACGAACGGATGACGCTGCCACGCGTCCAACAACAGGGGCCGGTGACGCTGCATCCGCGCGGCCAGCGCGAACAGCGCCAGATAAAGAAGGCCGGTGGTCAGCATCATGCCGCCGCCATCCGACGACGTACCGGGGCGGGTGCGCTGCGGCGGCGTAGCTGCTTCCAGACCAGCAGGCCCAGCGCCACGGCCGTCGCGATCAACATCGCATCACCGGTCGCCACCACGACATCGCCTGCCCAGATCGGCCCCAGCATCGCCGCCAAGGCGCACAGGACTGCCAACAGGCCCAGCAGCAACGGCCAGCCCAGTGCGGGCGGCAGGACCAGACCCAGCAGTAACGCCGCGCCCGCGCTCCATAGCGCGACCGAGACTTCGCTTTCCGCACGCGCCGCAAGATCGATAGGGAGCAAGCGGTTGGCGATCAGAAACGCCACCATGCCGATCGGGACTCCCGCCAGACCGCCGACGTTCAAGCGTTCGAGCAGGCGGTTTCCGATCGACAGCGGCGCGCGTTCCCGGCGCTTCACGATCCACAGCACCATGCCGCTCGCGATCGCCAAAGTCAGCATCGCGCCGCCCAGGAAATAGAGCCAGCGTGTCAGCAGGGGTGCGAAATGGGCCATGTGCAGGCCATAGACGGTCTGGTAGGCGCGCACGCCCGCGCGCTGTTCGGTCCACGCTTTCAACACCTTGCCGGTCGCGCCGTCGAAGCTGATTTCGGCGGGCAAATAGCCGATCGCGCGCGTTTCGACAGGATAGACTGTCACGACGGCGGCGCTGTCACCGGGATTGAAGATATAGGCCCGGGCAATCGGCGCGCCACCGAAATAGCGCTGTGCCTGCGCCAGCATGGGCGCGATCGGCGCCAGGGGCGCCTTGGTCCCGCTCGCTACCCGGCTGACCGCGCCGGGGGTCAGGTCGGTGTAGAGCGTCGTCACGTCCTTGCCATAACCGGCCGCGATGCCCCATGGCATGTTGAGCGACGCCAGCGTGAGCAGCCCGGTGAAGGTGATCATGATGTGGAAGGGCAGGGACAGGACGCCCAGCGCATTATGCCCGTCCAGCCACGACCTTTGGCCCTTGGCCGGGCGGAAAGTGAAGATGTCCTTGAAGAAGCGCTTGTGCGCGATGACCCCGGTCACGATCGCCACCAGCATCAGCATCGCCGCCAGCGAGGCGAGCAGCCGCCCCCAGGGATAAGGCAATTCCAGTTCGAAATGCAGACGATAGAAAAATTCGCCGCCCAGCGTGTCGCGGGCGACCGGCGCACCGCTCAACGGATCGAGCGCCTGGCGCAGATAGGCGCCGCCGTTGTCATAGGTCGCTTCGACCACATTGGATCGCCCATCAGGGGCGGCCAGATACCAGCCCGCCGATCCCGTGGTGTTGTCCGACAACCAGTCGGTCGCCGCAGTGATGGCACGGGCCGGATCGGCCTGCCCGCTGACTTCCGGGCGCATCCAGCGACCGATTTCCGGCTTGAAGACGCTCAGCGTCCCGGCCAGGCAGATGATGAAGAGGATGTGCCCCAGCAACAGCCCGGTCCAGCCGTGCAGCCACGCCATCGCCTGCCGCGCGCCGTCGCGCACCATCTGCGTTCCCGCGCTCATGCAGGCTGTCCCGCCATCCAGGCAAGGCCGCCCAGCGCGCATGCTGCGATCACGACGCCCGCGACCGCCCGCCATGGTCCCCGTGCCAGAAAGGCCCAGATGGTGACGCCGGGCGCGACCAGATAGGCGATCATCGTCGCGATCGTCACGGCTTCCACCCGCGCCACCGGCAGGCTGCGCGCCAGCGCTGCGGCTGCGAGCGACGCAACGCCATAAGCGCCCACCGTTCCAGCCAGCGCACGCAGCCCGACATTGGCGCGATACCGCCACCCGGTACGCGCGCCGCGCCGATCCTTGGCGACCGGCGCGCTCAACAGACGGGTCGCGCCAGACCAGCAGGCAGGACGGGCGGTGTAGCGGCAATCATCGTGAAATCCTTCATGGCACGACGTCCCGGTAAACGAGCGGCGCAATGCGAGTCAATCGCATTAGCGAACTGACGCGGGTTGGTGTATCTTGTTTAAACCGCGCGTCTGATCTTCCAGCGAAGCGATATGTCACGGAAATGGGCGCGCCCATGGCACGGAACGGGCGTCGTCACCGATGGCCTGCGCATCGCTTTTAGGAGCCGTCGGGGAGTCTCAGTTAAGTTATTGCAAACCAATATCTTATACGAACGCTTATCGACCGGACGCCGCACGCTTCCGGTCGGGAATGATATTCTTCCGTCACGCTGCATGTCGGTGCGGGGTGGTCGGCCGACCGAGCGAGTGTGCATGTGCTGTCGTTACCCTTCATACGTCTGACCGACTGGCTTCTCGACACGAAGACCAAGGTGCCGGCTACCATCGCGGATCAGCTGAAGAACGGCCTGTTTTCGTCGCTGCCGATCTTTCTGGGCGGTGTCCTGAACGCGACGGCCGTCGCATCGATTGCGGCCTGGCGGCATCCCACCGCGCCCTTTCTGGGATGGGTATTGTTCGAAATCGGCCTCAGCCTGGTCAGGATGGCCGTCCTCATCCACGGCAAGAGGCTGCTGGCGGCGCGCCAGACTCCGCCCAGAACGCTGTCCGCCCTGCTCTCCTGCCTGTGGGCGCTATCGGTCGGGGTGGGCACATCGCTCTGCATCCTGTCGGGCGACTGGATCATGGCGACGATCGCCTGCCTGTCCGCCGCCGCGATGGTCTGCGGAACCTGTCTGCGCAACTTCGGCACGCCTCGCCTCGCCGCCACCATGGTCATCCTGTCGCTGGGGCCGTGCGCGGTCGTCGGTAGCCTGACCGCCGAACCGGTCCTGTCGGTCATCAGCGTCCAGCTTCCCATTTTCATGGGCGCCATTTTTTCCGCGTCCTTCGCGCTGCACAAGATGCTGGTGTCGTGGATGACCGCGCTCAGCGATCTGGAACGCAGCGAGTTGCTGACGGAGACGATCCTGCGCTCCAGCCCCGACCATATGCTGATCCTGGACGACGATTACAGGATCGTCTTTCACAACCGGCCGGAAACCAGCCTTGTTACCGGCGGTCTGGTCGGAAAGAACTGGCTGGCCGAAATTGCCGAGGAGGATCGTCCCGCAGCGCAGATGGCGCTTGCGCAGGCCAAGGCCAACCAGCCTGCCACGTTGATCCTGGGTCTCGCCTCCGAAGCGGACGCGACCGGAGACGTCGGCAAGAAGCGCTGGTTCGATATCGCCATCAACAGGACGACCGACGCGTCGGGCAGGCTGATCATTGTCGCCCGGGATATCACGCACCAGAAAAAATCGGAGGAGAAAGCTGTCTGGATGGCGCAGCATGACGCGCTGACCGGCCTGCCCAACCGCGCCCTGCTGCAAGACCGTCTCGATGCGATATTGACCCATAGCGGGCGTGACATGGAGGCGGCGATGCTCATCATCGACGTCGATAATTTCAAGGCGATCAACGACAGCGTGGGCCATGATGGCGGGGACGCGCTGCTGTGCGCCTTCGCCGAACGTTTGCGTGCGGCGGTGGCGGACGGCGATCTGGTCGCCAGGACTGGGGGCGACGAGTTTGCGCTGGTTATCGCCGCCCGGTCGAGCGAGGCGGTGGAGCAGGTCGCCCGCAACATCTACGACCAGTTGCGCACCCCGATCGATCATGGGGGCCGCCTGCTGGAATGCAGCGCCAGTATCGGCGCCAGCCTGATCCCGCGCGACGGCAGGTCCAGGTCGGAAATCATGAAGGCGGCCGACATTGCGCTCTATGCCGCAAAAACCGGCGGCAGGGCGCAATTGCGCATCTTCGAACCGGGCATGATGGTGGAGGTCGAACGGCATCAGACGATGATCGCCCTGGCGCGCAAGGCGCTGACCCACGACAGGATCGTACCCCATTATCAGCCCAAGATCACGCTGCGCACGTCGCAGATTAACGGTTTTGAAGCGCTGCTGCGCTGGCGCGACCATGACGGCCAACTGCGAACGCCCGACATGGTAAAGGCAGCGTTCGACGATCCGGCGCTGGGATCACTGCTGAGCGAACGGATGCTGCAAAAGGTTCTGGACGATATCCAGCATTGGCGGCGGACCGATGTGCCATTCGGCCATGTCGCCATCAATGTCGCGGGCGCGGATTTCAGGCAGGGCGGTTTTGCCGCCAAGATCATCCACAGTCTGGCGACGCGCGGCCTCCCGCCATCCTGCATCCAGATCGAAGTGACCGAAAACGTGTTCCTGGGCCACGGCGCGGGCGAGGTCGAACGCGAATTGCGGGCGCTGAGCGGACACGGTATCCGGATCGCGCTGGACGATTTCGGCACCGGCTATGCCTCGCTGTCGCATCTGACCCAGTTCCCGGTCGATCTGCTGAAAATCGACCGGTCCTTCATCCAGCGGATCGGGACCAGCACCGACGCCGAAGCCATCACCTCGACCGTCGTCAATCTGGGCCATTGCCTGGGGCTGGAAATCGTGGCGGAAGGCATAGAGACGGCGGCCCAGGCGGCCTATCTGTCCGACATCCATTGCGATGTCGGACAGGGCTTTCTTTACGCCCGGGCGATGCCGGCCGAAGCCGTGCCTGCATGTGTAGCGGAAACCGGCCTCAGCTATCCCGTCGCGATCGCCACCTGAGGGTTCTCTTTGTCGGATATGCTTGTTGGGGGGCGGGCATACCCTGTGGCGCGATTGCCACAACTGTCCCGCTTTGCGATGGGTCGCTACGATCAGGAAATATTTGTCACAAGAAAGACATGATCGCTCCTTAGCCGCCCCATCCATGAAGGCCATGCGCCTTGCAACATGATTACGGGGAACGACCTTGTCCAAGACCATCTTCACCCGGTCGGCGCTGATGCTGACCGCTGCCATCGGCGCCCTGACGACGGCCCATGCCGCCCATGCGCAGGAGGCCGCCAGCGCCGACCAGTTGGACGAGATCGTCGTCACGGCCGAGCGACGTTCGGAAAATCTGCAGAAGGTGCCGGTTTCGGTCGGCGTCGTGCAGGGCGATCAGTTGCGCGCCTTCCAGTCGGGCGGCGGCGACATATTGGAAATGGCGGCGCGCGTGCCCGGCCTTTATGCCGAAACCACGACCGGCCGCATCTTCCCGCGCTTCTATATCCGCGGGCTCGGCAATATCGACTTCTACCTCGGCGCCTCTCAGCCGGTATCGATCATCCAGGACGACGTCGTGCTTGAACATGTCGTGCTGAAATCCAATCCGGTATTCGACGTCAACCAGGTGGAAGTGTTGCGCGGTCCTCAGGGATCGTTGTTTGGCCGCAACACCACGGCAGGCATCATCAAGTTCGACACGATCCGCCCGACCATGGACTGGCAGGGCCGTGCTTCGGCCAGCTATGGCAGCTATAACACCGTCACCTTCGACGGCGGCGTCGGTGGTCCGATCGTTGCGGACAAGCTGGCCGTTCGCGTATCCGCGCTCTACCAGCATCGCGACGACTGGGTCGACAATGTCTATTCCGGCCCCAGCGCCGATGGCACCGTTGCGCCGAAGAAGGACGCGATGGGCGGCTTCAACGAAAAGGATGTCCGCGTCCAGCTGCTGATGACGCCCAATGAAACGCTGTCGATGCTGACCAGCTTCCACGCGCGCGATTATGATGGCACGTCGACCATCTTCCACCGCGCCGGTCTGAGAAAGGGGTCCAACAGCGTCGCTGCCGAACCGCGCAAGTCGATCGCCCTAGACGAAGCGCATAACAACCCGCAGGCCTACAAGACATATGGGGCGTCGGAAAATATCACGCTCGATTTCGGTCCGGTGACGCTGACGTCGATCACCGCCTACGAAACGACCAAGGGCTATAGTCGTGGCGACACGGATGGTGGCGCGGGCGCCAATTATCCCGTCGGCGGCATTCCCAACGGCTTCGGCCAGAGCCAGGGCAATGTTCGCGATCTCGACCAACTCACCCAGGAAGTGCGCCTCGCCAGTAACGACAGCGGCGCGTTCAAATGGCAGGTCGGCGGCATGTATTTCGACAGCCGCGACACGACCGATTTCTACCAGCGCGCCTATTTCCTGACCGGGGCGGCGAACAACCCGAACAACTGGGTCCGTCTGCGCAACAGGAATGAAAGCTGGGGGCTGTTCGGCCAGGCCAGCTACGAAGTCGTGCCCGGCCTTACCATCACGGCCGGCGGTCGCTATACCAAGGACATGAAGGAAACCCGGCTGGTCAAGACCACCGCCAATGCAGCCGGCGTCGCTACCTATGCCGGTCGCCGCTATGTGAAGCTGACCGGCAAGGAGCCGAGCTGGGACGTCAGCGCCCTCTATGAAGTCAGCCCGGAAGTCAGCCTCTACGCCCGCGTCGCGCGCGGCTTCCGCGGTCCGACCATTCAGGGCCGTTCGGCCGTCTTCAACAGCGACTTCACCACGGCGGATTCCGAAACGATCCTGTCCTGGGAAGCGGGCGTGAAGACCAGCCTGTTCGACAACCGGGTGCGGTTCAACCTGTCTGGCTTCACCTATCGGGTGAAGGACATTCAGCTGAACGGCAACGACGTCAACGGCAATGGCGTATTGTTCAACGCCGACAAGGCCGATGCCTATGGGCTGGAAGCGGAACTGGAAGCGCGGCCGTTCGAAAATCTCACCTTCTCGGCGGGCCTCAGCCTGCTCCACAGCGAGATCAAGGACAAGGCCGTCTATGCGCAGGTCTGCATCCTGAATGGCGTCGTCGTCTGCACGGTGCAGGATCCCACGATCAGGGTCGGCGCCAACACCTTCGCACAGATCGATGGCAACAGCCTGCCCAACGCCCCCAAATATACTGCGAATATCGCGGCGCGTTACGACGTGCCGCTGGGCAACGGCGGCAAGCTGTTCGCGTCGACCGACTGGAATATTCAGGGCTACACCAACTTCGTTCTCTATCGTACGAAGGAGTTCTATTCGAAGGGCGATTTCGAAGGCGGTCTGAAGATCGGCTATACCGCGCCCGAGGGGCGATATGAAATCGCGGCATTTGCGCGCAACATCACCAACGAAAAGAACCTGAAGGGCGTGATCGAAAATTATATGGCAGCGGTCTTCAACGAACCGCGAGTTATCGGCGTGTCTGTCTCCGGCAAGATGTAAAGGGGCGCGGCGCGGTTACATCCGGACCGCGCCGCATCACCAGACAATCTACGGATTTCACTTTATATTCAGGTGCGTGGAACTAGGCAGGCGAACCCCGCCCATGTCCGGAGACATCAGAATTTTGCTGAAATTTGCGCGAACGGCCTTTTCACTGTCATGCTTTCTGGCTGTCGCCCTTCCCGCCACAGCACAAGCCGCAACCTATTATTTCAACGCGATCACGGGCGACGATCGTTTCAGCGGTGCGACCGAAACGCAGGCCTGGAAGTCGCTGTCGCGCATCCGGGACATGCCGCTCCAGCCCGGCGACCAGATATTGCTGGCGGCCGGATCGACATGGCGCGAGCCGCTGACCATCACGCGATCGGGGAAAGCGAATGCGCCGATCGTCGTCGCCGCCACGGGCGTCGGGCCACGGCCGCGGATCGACGTGGGCGGCGTATCGCCACATGCCGTGGGCGTGCTGAACGCCGAATATGTGCGCATCAGCGGTCTGGAAGTGACCAACGACGCCATCGCGCCATCCCAGCGTTTCGGCGTCTTGGTGTCGGCGCAGGACCGGGGCGTGACGCGCGGCATCCGTATTACCGACATGTATATCCACGACGTGCGCGGCCTCAACGATCGCAAGGATAATGGCGGCATCGTGTTCCAAGCCATCGGCAAGCGCCTGGCCACCCGCTTTCACGACCTGCGGATCGAACGCAATATCGTCTGGCGGGTCGATCGGTCGGGCATTGCGGGCATCAGCGACCGGGTGACGGCGCTGAACTGGTTCCCCAGCGACGACGTCGTCATTCGCGACAATTATCTGGAGGATGTCGGCGGCGACGGCATCGTCCCGCGCGGCACGGACGGCGCGCTGATCGAACATAATATCGTGCGCTACGCCGGCAGCCGCGCGCCCGGCTATAATGCCGGCATCTGGCAGTGGAGCACCGACAACAGCCTGATCCAGCTGAACGAGGCGGCCTATACGAAGACCCGCTATGACGGGCAGGGTTTCGATTCCGATTTCAATTCGCGCCGCACGACCCTTCTCTACAATTACAGCCACGACAATGCGGGCGTGTTCCTGCTCATCTGTTCCCCCAGATATGGCGGCGCGGACAATCTGGGCAATCGTGGCACGGTCGCCCGTTTCAACGTCAGCCGCAACGACGGCACGCGCATTTTCCAGCTGTCGGGCAATGTGTCCGACGCGCAGGTCGAACATAATGTCGTCCATGTCGGCAAGGGGATGGATGTGCAGATGATCGTCGCCACCCAATGGGACGGGTGGGCGCGCGACGTCCGCTTCAACGATAATGTCTTCAAGGTCGCGGGCACGGCGCGCTATGGCAGCGAAGTGGGCCGGTCCGGTCCCAATTATCTGATCAAGCCGGGCTTCGACGCGGTCGAATCCCTCCGGTTCAAAGGCAACAGCTATATCGGCCGCCATGTCGATCCGCCGCAGGACGGTGTCGGCCAGCCCTACATCCCCTATGTCGAACAAACCGCCGATTGGCAGGTGCCGCTGTTCGATCCCGCCAAGCCCGATGGCTTTACCGACTTCATCATCCGGCACCGGGTCTGGATGGTGACGATGCTGGAACGCGAACTGCAAGCGAAGGTAGCACTCAAGCAGCCGCGACGGACATCCATCTTCGATACGCGCCGATAAGCGATCGGCCCTTGGCGCCGGGCCGCCCGACCGATATCCTGCCGGGATGGAGACAGATCACACCGCATTGGTCCTGCATGGCTATTGGCGCTCCGGCACCAGCTACCGTACGCGGATCGCGCTCAACGCGAAGGGGCTGACCTACGACCAGATGGGCCATGATCTGCGTGCCGGGGCGCAGCGCATGTCGGACTATCTGACGCTCAATCCGCAGGGCCTGGTGCCCGCGTTGGAGGCCGACGGCCATGTCCTCACCCAATCCAGCGCGATCATCGAATGGCTGGAGGAACGCTATCCTGATCCTCCGCTGCTGCCGGCAGGCGTGATGGACCGGGCCGTGGTGCGCGCCATGGCGATGCTCGTCGCCTGCGATGTCCACCCGCTCAACAATATGCGCGTCCTCAACCGACTGCGTGACGAACTGGGGGCGGACCCGGAGGCGGTGAGGGCGTGGATCGCACACTGGATTGCGCAGGGCTTCGGCGCGCTGGAACTGTTGGTGGCCCGCCATGGCGGCCGCTATTGTTTCGGCGACCGGCTCACCCTGGCGGATTGCCACATCGTGCCGCAATATTATTCGGCCGAACGATTCGCCGTCGATCTTTCGCCCTATCCGTGCCTGACCGACATCATATTGCGTGTGCGAGAAGACCCGGCCGTCGCGGCGGCGCATCCCGACAGGCAGCCGGACGCAGGCTGACGGTCCGCCCCATCAATCGGATGCAGCCGCCGGGCAATCATGCTAGCCGTCCGGGCATGAGCAGCAGATCGACCAACGCCCCCCAAGCCATTGTCCACAAATCGCGCGACGACGGTGCGGGCGATCGCCGCCGCGAGATATGGGCGATCGCCGCCCGGCTTTTCGCGCGCAAGGGGTATCGCGGCACATCCATGCGCGACATCGGCGAGGCGGCGGGGGTGCTGGGCGGATCGCTCTACCACCATATCAAGTCGAAGGATGCGCTGTTCGTCGCGTTGCACGACGCCGCGCTGGATGCCGCTGCCGCCCGGATCGACGCCGCGCTTGCGCCATTGCAGGACCCCTGGGCACGGCTGGAGCAGGCCTGCGAAACCCTGCTGGAAATCCAGCTCGATCCGCATTCGCTGACCCTGCCGATGATGAACGATTTTCGCGAAGTGCCCGATGCGGTGCGGGCTGACCTCATCGCGCGGCGGGACCGGTTCGAAACCCTGTTCCGGGACCTGGTCGCCGCGCTTCCGCTACCGCCGCATATCGACCGGTCCCTTTATCGCAACCTGCTGCTATCCCAGCTGAATAGCGCAGCGGACTGGTATCGGCCAGGCCGCCTGTCCCCGCGCGACATCGCCCGGCAGATCGCCACCATCTTTCGGCATGAATGAAGCCGATCGGCAAAGCCCCTGAAATATTTTGACTGTAACAACTGTTTGGTATAGTAACCCGGCAACGGATTTCAGGAGCGGATTCATGCAAGGCTACACCCCCCCGATCGACGATTATCGTTTTCTCCTGAACGAGGTATTGGGCTTCGACGTGGCGATGGCCGAACTGGGTCAGGATGTGGACGCAGACCTGGCCGCCACGGTGCTGGAAGAAGCGGGCCGCCTGTGCGCCGACCGGCTCTATCCGATCAATCGGGAGGGCGATGAACATGGCAGTCAGTTGATCGATGGCGCGGTGCGTACGCCGCCCGGTTTCGCCGACGCCTATCGCGCGTTCGCCGATGCAGGCTGGGCGTCGCTGTCCGCCGATCCGGCGCATGGCGGTCAGGGCCTGCCGTTCATCCTGCAACTCTGGCTGGACGAAATGATGTCGGCCGCCAACCTCTCCTTCGGCCTGTTCCCGGGCCTGACCCGCGGGGCGTGCGAAGCGATCGCCGCCCATGCCGACGATGCACTGAAAGCGATCTGGCTGCCGCCGATGGTCAGCGGGGCCTGGACCGGCGCGATGGCGCTGACCGAAAGCGGCGCCGGCACCGATCTCGCCCTGCTCAAGACCAAGGCCGTTCCGCAGGATGACGGCTATGCCATCACGGGTACGAAAATCTTCATTTCATCTGGCGACCATGATTTTGGCGGCAATATCGTCCACCTCGTCCTCGCCCGCCTGCCCGACGCCCCCGCCGGGGTGAAGGGCATCAGCCTGTTTCTGGTTCCCAAATTCCTGCCCGACGCAGGCGGCGATTTCACCGTCCGCAACGCCATGTCGGTCGGCGCGCTGGAAAAGAAGATGGGTATTCATGCCCAGCCCACCTGCGTCATGCATTATGACGGCGCGACCGGCTGGCTGGTGGGCGAAGCGCATCGCGGCCTGGCGGCGATGTTCACGATGATGAACGCCGAACGGCTGATGGTCGGGGTGCAGGGGCTGGGGATAGCAGGCGCCGCCTATCAGCAGGCCGCAGCCTATGCCCGCGACCGGCTCCAGGGGCGCAGCGCCGATGGTGCGCGCAGCCCGGTGGCGATCATCGACCATGCCGATGTGCGCCGCCTGTTGCTCAACGTCCGTGCCTTCGTGGAGGCGGGCCGCGCGCTGGCCGGATGGACCGCGCTCCAGTTCGACCGCGCACGCGCGCATCCCGATGCAGGCGAGCGGGCCAAGTCGGATGCGCGGGTGGCGTTGCTGACCCCGGTCATCAAGGCGGCCTTCACCGATCTAGGTTTCGAAGGGGCGGTACAGGCGCAACAAGTGTTCGGCGGCCATGGCTACATCCGCGAATGGGGCATGGAACAATATGTCCGCGATGCGCGGATCGCCCAGATCTACGAAGGCACCAACGGCGTTCAGGCGATGGATCTGGTAGGGCGCAAGCTGACGCTGGGCGGTGGTGCGGTGGTGGAGGAATTTTTCGCCCTGATCGCCGCAGACCTGGACGCCGCCGCCACGCTGGACCTCATCATCGTCGATCGGACTCGCGATGCTCTTGCCCTGCTGAAGGAGGCGACCAACTCATTGCGGGGCGCAGATGGCGATGCGGCGGGCGCGGCGGCCGTCGACTATCTGCGCCTGTTCGCGCTGGTCGCGATGGGCTGGATGTGGGCGCGCATGGCGGCGGCGGCGGCGCGCGATGGATCGCCGTTGCATGCGGCCAAGCGGTCCGTCGCCGACTTCTTCGCCCAGCGCGTCCTGACCCAGGCGCAGGGGCTGTCGGCCAGCATCGCCGCAGGGGAAGGCGCGATCATGGCGCTGGCCGCTGACGATTTCTAGTCGGCAATCGACGGTTAGCGCTCGCACTTATTGATGCAAATCAGGATCGCACAAGCTTGCGTCAGGAACCTGCTTTCCTTGCAAAACAATCGCTAGCGATATGATCGCCATCGCTTTAGGCGGTGGGCATGGCAATTGGCAAAACAGCTTCGGCGTCGCGTGCTTCCATCTGGTCGGCTTTGGGTTTGCTCCTTGGCCTGGCCTTCTTCCTGGCCAGCGGCACGATAGCCTATCGCAATATCCAGACCCTGCGCGAAAGTGACCAGGCGGTCCGCCATACCCACGCCGTCCTGATCGCGTTGGACGACCTGCTGTCGGCTGCGCAGGACGCGGAAACCGGGCAGCGCGGCTATCTGCTCACCGGCAGCCAGGGTTATCTCGAACCCTATAACAGCGCGGTGGCGGGCTTTGGCCAGCGCCTGCAGGCGGTCGCGCAGCTGACGCAGGACAATCCTGCCCAACAGGCCAATGTCGGCGTCCTCAAACGGCATGCCGACGCCAAGCTGGCGGAATTGCGCGAGACGGTCGAACTACGCCGCACCAGGGGCATCGCCGCCGCCCTGGACGTCGTGACGACCGATCGCGGCAAGATGGAAATGGACGCCATCCGCGCGCAACTCAACATAATGGCGCAGGAAGAACTGCGCCTGCGCGCCATCCGGCTGGAGGATATGGCCATCGCGTCGCGCACCGCCATCACCACCGGCATCGTCACAAGCCTGATCGGTGCGGGCCTGACCATCGCCGTCTTCCTGCTCCTGCGCATCGCCAACCGCGCCCGCGTGCGGCAACAATGGCTCCAGGCCGGTCAGCTCGGCCTTGCCGCCGCCATGCGCGGCGAAAAATCGGTCGAGGAACTGGGCGAGTCGATCCTCGCTTTCCTTGCCAATTATCTCGGCTTTCAGGGCGCAGCGCTGTTCAAGGGGAAGGGGGGCGCTTCCAGCGCGCCGCGACGATCGGCATACCGGCGGACGCGGACATTCCCGACGGCTTCATGGTCAAGGAAGGCCTGCTGGGACAGGTGGCGGCGCAGGCCGAGCCGTTGGTCCTGCACGACATTCCCGATGGCTATCTGACGATCGGATCGGCGCTGGGCCGCGATCGCCCCCGCCATCTGGTCATTATGCCTGCAAAGGCGGACGAGATCGTCAACGCCGTCCTGGAACTGGGCTTTTTCCAGCCGGTCGACCCCGCGACGCTGGAATTGCTGGACCATGCCGCCCCTGCGATCGGCATCGCCCTGCGTTCCGCCCGCTTCCGGGCGCGGTTGCAGGACGCGCTGGAGGAAACCCAGCGCCAGTCCGGCGAATTGCAGGCGCAGAGCGAAGAACTGCGCGTCTCCAACGAGGAACTGGAGGAGCAGGGCCGCGCGCTCAAGGAATCGCAGGTCCGGCTGGAACAGCAGCAGGTCGAACTGGAACAGACCAACAGCCAGTTGGAAGAACAGGCCCAGACGCTGGAAAACCAGCGCGACGAGCTGGAACGCGCCACCGGCACGCTGCAATTGAAGGCGCGTGAACTGGAGCAGGCGAGCCAGTATAAGTCCGATTTCCTCGCCAACATGTCGCATGAATTGCGCACGCCGCTCAATTCGCTGCTGATCCTCTCGAAGCTGCTGGGCGACAATCCCGACGGCAACCTGTCGCACGATCAGGTCAAGTTCGCGCGCACGATCGAATCCTCGGGCAATGACCTTCTCACCCTCATCAACGACATTCTCGACCTGTCGAAGATCGAGGCCGGGCATATCCAGATGCAGCCCGAAACCGTGCCCCTGCAACGGCTGACCGGCGATATCCGCCAGATGTTCCAGCCTGTCGCCGAAAGCCGGGGCCTGACGTTCGACATCGCCATCGCGGCCGATTGCCCCCGCGCGATCGAAACGGACCGGGTGCGGATCGAACAGATCATCAAGAACCTGCTGTCCAACGCGTTCAAGTTCACCGAGCAGGGGACCGTCGGCCTGACCCTGTCTTGCGTCGGCGACGACCGACTGGCGCTCGCGGTGCGCGACACCGGCATCGGCATGTCCCAGGAACAGCAGAGCCATATTTTCGAGGCGTTCCATCAGGCCGACGGGACCATCAGCCGCCGTTATGGCGGGACGGGCCTTGGCCTGTCGATTTCGCGCCAGCTCGCGCGCCTGCTGGGCGGCGCCATCACGCTGGAGAGCGAGCCGGGCCAGGGCAGCGCCTTCACCCTGACCGTGCCGCTTGTCTATGATCCCGCAGGGGTCGCGCCGCACGACGCTGCGCCACCGGCCCGCGCCGAACCCGCCGTCGCTCCTGCGCCACCGTCCAGCGCCGTGCCGTCCCGCAGGGCGCCGCAACCCGATTGGGTCATGGAGGATGATCGCGCCACGCTTGCGGAGGGTCGCCGCCTGCTGTTGGTGATCGAGGATGACCAGGTGTTCGCCTCGATCGTGTGCGACCTGTCGCGCGACATGGGCTTCCAGTGCATCGTCGCGGGCACGGCGGAAGAAGCGGTGAAGCTGGCGCGCGATTACAAGCCCAGCGCGGTCGTGCTCGACCTCGGCCTGCCCGACCAGTCGGGCCTCACCGTCCTCGACCGGTTGAAGCATGACGACGCCACGCGGCACATCCCGATCCATGTCGTGTCTGCGTCCGACCATAGCCAGGCCGCCCTGTCGCTGGGCGCGGTGGGCTATCTGGTGAAGCCGGTGAAGCGCGAACAATTGGCCGAAGTGCTGGAAAGCCTGCATGCCAAGCTGGCGACGCGGGTGCGCCGCGTGCTGATCGTGGAGGATGATCCGGTGCAGCGCGACGCCGTCGCCCGGCTGCTGCTGACCGACGAGGTTGAGACGGTCGGCGTCGGCACGGCGGCGGAATGCCTCGAACAGCTGCGCCAGCAGACGTTCGACTGCATGGTGTTGGACCTGACGCTGCCCGACACGTCCGGTTTCGCGCTGCTGGAGACGCTGAGCGAGGAGGGGGATCATGGCTTCCCGCCGGTCATCGTCTATACCGGCCACGACCTGTCGCCCGACGACGAGCAGCGCCTGCGCCGCTATTCCAGCTCCATCATCATCAAGGGCGCGAAATCGCCCGAGCGGCTGCTGGACGAAGTATCGCTGTTCCTGCACCAGGTGGTGTCCGAACTGCCGCCTGAGCAGCGCAAGATGATCCAGAAGGCACGTAACCGCGACGCCGCGCTGGAGGGCCGCCGCATCCTCATCGTGGAAGACGATGTCCGCAACGTCTATTCGTTGACCAGCGTCCTCGAACCGCGCGGGGCGTCCGTGCAGATTGCGCGCAACGGGCAGGAAGCGATCGATGCGCTGGCGGCGTCGGCGGACGATCCGGCGCAGGCCATCGACCTGGTGCTGATGGACGTGATGATGCCGGTGATGGACGGCCTCACTGCCACCCGCGCGATCCGCGACGATATGCGCTGGGCGAATCTGCCGATCCTGATGCTGACGGCCAAGGCGATGCCCGACGATCAGCAGCGTTGTCTGGAGGCGGGCGCCAACGACTATATGGCAAAGCCCATCGACGTCGACAAACTCCTCTCGCTGGTGCGCGTATGGATGCCACGCTAGTGCAAGACCAGGTGCAGAACGGCGTGGAGGATATAGAGATTCAGCTGCTGCTGGAGGCACTGTACCAGCGCTATCATTATGACTTCCGCCATTATGCGCGCGCCTCGATCAAGCGTCGACTGTTGCAGGCGCGCGGGCAGCTGGGTTTCACCAGCTTCTCGGCGATGCAGGATCATCTGCTGCACGATCCCGCGACGCTGCCGCGCCTGCTCAACTATCTGACCGTACAGGTCAGCGAGATGTTTCGCGATCCATCCTATTTCCGCGCCTTGCGGGAAAAGGTGATTCCGCACCTGCGCACCTATCCCTCGCTCAAGGTCTGGGTCGCCGGATGCAGCAATGGCGAGGAACTTTATTCCCTCTCCATCCTCTTTCGCGAGGAGGGGCTGGACCAGCGCACGCTTTTCTACGCGACGGACATCAACCCCAATGCCCTGCGAGCGGCGGAGGCCGGGGTCTATCCGCTGGACCAGATCCGCAAATTCACCGAAAACCACCAGAAGTCGGGCGCACGCTCGTCGCTGTCGGACTATTATACCGCCGATTATGGCCGCGCCGTGTTCGACAAGAGTTTGCGCGCACAGGTCGTCTTTTCCGATCATAGTCTCGTGACCGATGCGGTGTTCGCGGAAATGCATCTCATTTCCTGTCGCAACGTCCTCATCTATTTCGACCGCGACCTTCAGGACCGGGCGCTCGGCCTGTTCAGCGAGTTGCTCGCGCGCAAGGGATTCCTGGGCCTGGGGTCGAAGGAAAGCCTGCGCTTTTCGAACCACGCCGCCGCCTTTGCGGACTTCGTGCGCGAAGAAAAAATCTACCAGAGGCAGCAGCCATGACGGCGCATCCCCTTCAAGCCATCGCCATCGGCGCGTCGGCAGGCGCGGTCCAGGCGCTCCTTCGGATATTGCCGGCGCTCCCCGCCGATTTTCCCCTGGCGGTGCTCATCGTCGTGCATGTCCCGCCCGATCGCGGCAATGCGCTGGTGTCGCTGTTCCAATCCAAATGTCCGTTGCCCGTCAAGGAGGCGGAGGATAAGGAGCGCATCGTCGGCGGCACCGTCTATTTCGCGCCATCGGACTATCATCTGCTGGTCGAGGCCGATCATGCACTCGCCCTGTCCTGGGACGAGCCGGTGAACCACAGCCGCCCGGCGATCGACATATTGCTGGAAACGGCGGCGGATGCCTTTGGTCCGGCCTTGACCGGCATCGTCCTGACCGGCGCCAATCATGACGGCGCGGCGGGCCTGGCGGCGGTCGCGGCGGCCGGTGGCGCCGCCATCGTGCAGGATTTCGCCGAAGCGCAAGTGCCCACCATGCCCCAAGCGGCTCTTGCGGCCTGTCCGGCCGCCCATATGATGACGCTGGACGCCATCATCCTCCATCTTCAAAAGCTGGCGACCCTATGACGATCGAAACGCAACCCATCCATTGCCTGCTGGTCGACGACCTTGAGGAGAATCTGCTCGCGCTCGAAGCGTTGCTGCGACGCGACGGCCTTGTCTGCCTGAAAGCGCGATCAGGCGAGGAAGCGCTTGAACTGTTGCTCGTCCATGACGTCGCCCTCGCTTTGCTCGACGTCCAGATGCCCGGCATGGACGGGTTCGAACTGGCCGAATTCATGCGCGGCAACGAACGCGCCCGACATGTCCCCATCATCTTCGTGACCGCAGGCAGCGCCGATCGGCAACGGCGGTTCCGCGGGTATGAAGCCGGCGCGGTGGACTTCATCCAGAAGCCGATCGAAGCCGACATCCTGCGGTCGAAGGCCGACATCTTCTTCCATCTCTACGATCAGCGGCGTCAGATCATCGCCCAGCGCGACGAATTAGCGATGCTCGCCGCCGCCTTGAAGGCAGCGGACCAGCGCAAGAACGAATTTCTCGCGATCCTCGGCCATGAACTGCGCAATCCGATCGCGGCGCTGGGCGCGGGGCTGCACCTGCTGGAGCGACGCGAAGGGACGGACGCGGCGCGCGACATTCGCGGGCGCATGGACCGCCATGTCCAGCATCTCTCCCGTCTGGTCGAAGACATATTGGACATCGCCCGCATCGATCAGGGCAAGATTTCGCTTAAGACGCAACGCATCTCGCTGCAGGAGGTCCTATCCTTCGCGGTGGAGGCCAGCCAACCTACGATCGAGGCCGCGCAACACCGGCTCGTCCTCGACATCGTCGAGGAACCCGTCTTCCTCGACGCCGACTATGCCCGCGTCGTCCAGATCACCAGCAACCTGCTCAACAATGCGGCGAAATATACGCCGCCGGGCGGCGACATTCGACTGACCGCGCGGGTGGTCGATGGCTGGGCGGAGATCGAGGTCGCCGACACCGGCATCGGCATCGCACCCGACATGCAGGCCCGCATTTTCGACCTGTTCGCGCAGGTGAAGAACCCGACCGGCGATCCGCAGGAAGGGCTTGGCATCGGGCTGGCGCTCGTCCGGCAACTGGTCGCGTTGCATGGCGGCGCGCTGTCGCTCAAGCAGAGCATTCCCGGCGAAGGCAGCGTCTTCCAGGTCCGCCTCCCAACGGCCGAGGCCTTGGTATCGGACGCGGCGATTCTGTAGGATATGGCTTTCGCGAAAGACGGTATCCGGCGGCCCGTCTGTCCTACGCTACGCCTCCCTGCTACATCAGATGGCAGCGCCGCTGGCCTGCCATCCGTGTTTAACGCCAATCCTATTATGTCCTATTTTTGTTCGATAATGTCGCAATTGGCGGGAAATGTGCGAAGTTAAGGCGCCTGCTTCTCCCGTAAAGGAAAGTTGATAGCCGCCGTTTATTTGCGCTGCGTGACTTTCCTGCGCTATGGGCGTCCGTCCCTTATTTCATCGTCGGGATGACGAAGCTCTGGTCCACTACCGCGCCGCCGGTGGGCCAACGCTGTGTGACCTTCTTCGTCCGGGTGTAGAAACGCACGCCATCCTCGCCATATTGATCGAGATCGCCGAAGCCCGACCGCTTCCAGCCGCCGAAGCTGTGATAAGCGACCGGCACAGGGATCGGCACGTTGATGCCGACCATGCCGACTTCCACCTGCGCGGCGAACTTGCGGGCATAGTCGCCGTTGCGGGTGAAGATGGCGACGCCATTGCCATATTGATGCTTGCTCGGATAGCTCAGCGCCTCCTCGAACGTTTCGGCACGCAAAATCTGGAGCACGGGACCGAAAATCTCGTCCTGATAGCTTTTCATGTCCGGCGTGACCCGATCGATCAGCGTGGGCGCAAGGTAGAAGCCGTCCTCATAGCCCTGTAGCTGGAAACCGCGACCATCGACCACGATCTCCGCGCCTTCGTCGGCTGCCATCTGAATATAGGATTCGACCCGCGCCTTATGCTGGCCGGTGACGAGCGGGCCATATTGCGCGTCCGGATCGGTCGGGATGCCGGGACACAGTGTTTCGATCGCGGTCAGCAGCTTGGCGCGGAAGGCTTCGGCCGTCGCTTCGCCCACCGGCGTCACGACCGGCAACGCCATGCAACGTTCGCCGGCCGATCCATAGGCCGCGCCGACGATGTCCGCGACCGCTTGGTCCATGTCCGCGTCGGGCAGGATGATGCCGTGATTCTTAGCTCCGCCCATGCACTGCGCGCGCTTGCCGTTGGCGGCGGCGCGTTGATAGACATAGTTGGCGATGTCGGACGATCCCACGAAGCTGACCGCCTTGATATCGGGATGGTCGAGGATGGCGTCGACGATTTCCTTGTCGCCATGAACGACGTTGAGGATGCCTTCAGGAAGTCCAGCCTCCAGCGCCAGTTCAGCCAGACGCACCGGAACCGACGGGTCGCGCTCGGAGGGTTTGAGGATGAAGGCGTTGCCGCAGGTGATCGCCATCGCGCTCATCCACAAGGGGATCATGGCGGGGAAGTTGAACGGCGTGATGCCTGCGACGATACCAAGCGGCTGGCGGATCGAATAGACGTCGATGCCGGGGCCTGCGCCTTCGGTATAGTCGCCCTTGAGCAGATGGGGAATGCCGCAGGCGAACTCCACGACCTCCAGGCCGCGCTGGATGTCCCCTTTTGCGTCCGCGATCACCTTACCATGTTCGGACGACAGGGTGCGGGCCAGATCCTCCAGATTGGCCTCGATCAGTTCCTTGAACCGGAACATCACGCGGGCGCGCCGCTGCGGGTTGGTCGCGGCCCAGTCGGGCTGCGCCGACAGCGCCGAGTCCATGGCTTTTTGCAGACCCGATGGCGTGGCAAGTTCGACCTGCGCCTGGACCGTGCCGATGGACGGGTCCAGCACGTCGGACAGGCGTGCGCCGGGAAAGGATACGCTTTTCCCATGGATGAAATGGCTGATGGAACGCATGGCTGTTGGTCCTCTCCGAGCGTTTTGGTTCCGATGCTATAGACCCGTACGCTTTGCAGATATACAGAGGCGATAACACAATGATTGTGCAGATTTGCCTATGCTGAATTCCGACGACCTGCGCCTGTTCCTGGCGGTGATGCGCGAAGGCAATATGCTGGCGGCTGCCCGTCGCGTCGGCGTGGACCATAGTACGGTCGCGCGGCGCATGACCCAGATGGAACGTACGCTGGGGGCGCGGCTGTTCGACCGATCGCCGCGCGGCGTGATGCCCACGCCTGCCGCCCATGCGCTGGTCGGTCATGCCGAACGGATCGAGAGCGAATTGCTGGCAGCGATCGGCAGCGTGGAGGGGCGCGATCGCGATGTCGAAGGAACGGTGCGGTTGGCCACACCCGAAGCCTGTGCTGCGCATCTGATTGCTCCCCATGTCGCCGCATTGCGCGCCCGTCATCCCCGATTGACGCTGGAACTGGCGTCCGAAAGCCGTGCGGCCAGCCTGTCCAAGCGCGAGGCGGACATTGCGATCATGCTCAATCCACCGCCCAAAGGGCGGCTGGTGACCCGCAAGCTGGCGGACTATCGGCTGGCTCTCTATGGATCGCGGGACTATCTCGAACGGGAAGGGGAACCGACCACCCGTGCCGACCTCGCCCGCCATGGCTTCGTGTCCTATATCGAGGATCTGGCCGGTTTCCCTGAAATGATCGCCTTGGATGAGTTGTTGCCGGGTGCCGACATATGTTTCCGCGCCAGTTCCAGCGCCGCCCAGCATGCGGCGGTGGCAGCCGGTGTGGGACTGGGCATGCTGCATGTCTTTGCGTCGGCGCAGGACGAGCGGCTGGTCCGGATTCTGCCCGACGACATGGTGGTGCAGCGCAGCTATTGGCTGGTGATGCACGCCGATCTGGAGGGCTTGCCAAGGGTCCGGGCGGTGGTCGATTTTATGGACGAGCTCATGCGGACCCTGCGCGATCAACTTTAGGCCCGATAGAGGTCGGCCACCAGGTCCAGCACCGTGCCCGCATGTTCGGGCCGACAGATCAGCAGGTCTGGGAGATAGACGTCGGCGCGATTATAGACCAGCGGCGACCCGTCGATCCGCGCACAATGCAGGCCATGCGCCTGTGCGACAGCAACGGGTGCCATCGAATCCCATTCATACTGGCCACCCGAATGGAGATAGATATCGGCCTGCCCCAGGATGATCGCCATCGCCTTCGCGCCTGCCGATCCCATGGACACCAGCGCCGCGTTCATCCCTTCCGCGACCGCGACGGCTTCCCGCAGGATATGGATGCTTTCGGCTTCCAGTCGCTCCCGATGAGTGAAGCTTTTCACGTCCATCACGCTTCCTCGCAATTTCCCTGTCCGTGTCATCGTGATGTTTTGCGGTAGAGGCAGCCGTGGTTCAGCGAAGGTTGGAAAGGCGCTCCTCTATCGCACGAAGCAAGGGCGGCATGTCGTTGAGCAGATATTCGGCGTCGGCGGTGCCCGCCCAGCCGATCGTGCGTTCGATCGAGAAGCCGGCCAGTCGCGGCCTGACGACGCCCGGGGCGCGATAGCAGGCGGGCATGACCGTCAAGCCCAGGCCTGCCGCGACCATATGCAACACCCGTTCGTCGTTGGTGGAGCGGAAGGCGAAATGGGGGCGTATGCCTCTTTCTGTGAAAAACCGGCTGGTGTCGGACAACGCCTCGCAATGACGTCGTACGATCATCACGTCCTGCGCCAATCGTTCCGGCGCGATCTCCCGCTCTGCTGCAAGCGGGTGGTTGGCTGACAGGGCCAGGCCATAGCCTTCGGTCATGACCGCGCGCTCCATGAAACGGTCGCCGCCACGCCCCACAAGCGTAAGCGCGCAGTCGATCCGTCCCTTCGCCAGATGGCCGGTCAGTTCCCGCTCGCTGCCGAACAGAAGTTCGAACCGATAGCCGTCCGTCGGACGGGTTTGCGCGATGCAGTCGGCGATGACATCTGCGGGTATGCTGGACAGGATGCCGATGCGCAGATTGGGATGCTCCATGTCGCCGCCGGACATGGATTGGAGCGCGTTGTTGAACTCCCGCTCGATCCGCCGGGCGTGGACCAGGAAGCGCGCGCCGGCATTCGTCAGCTCCACGCGCTGGCTGGAACGGATGAAGAGTTGGAGTTGAAGCGTCCGTTCCAGCTTGGCGATGCCGACCGACAAGGTAGGCTGGGACACATGGCAGTGCAGCGCCGCGCGCGAGAAATTGCCTTGGTCCACGACAGCCAGAAAGTAGCGGAGCAGATATCGATCGAGCATGGCCTGATGAACCGTCAAGGCTCCACCGGCTGGAGCATAGACGTCATCTATGCCATCCTTAGCCGCAGTTCAATTTTTCTATCCCGATCGATTGCGGTAAGCAGAGGGTAGGAAGAGGATGATTATGAGCGATTTCGATTTTGCCCTTGGCGACAATGCCGACATGATCCGCGACAGCGCCAGTCGGTTCGCATCCGATCGGATCGCGCCGCTTGCGGCCGAGATCGATGCGAAGGACTGGTTCCCGGTGGAACTTTGGCCCGAAATGGGGGCGTTGGGCCTGCATGGCATCACCATCGAAGAGGAATATGGCGGGCTTGGCCTGGGCTATCTGGAGCATGTCGTGGCGCAGGAGGAAGTCGCGCGCGCATCCGCGTCCATTGGTTTGAGCTATGGCGCGCACTCCAATCTTTGCGTCAATCAGATCCGTCGCTGGGCAAGTCCGCAGCAGAAGGCGAAATATCTGCCCAAGTTGATTTCCGGCGAGCATGTCGGTTCGCTCGCCATGTCCGAAGCCGGGGCCGGTTCCGACGTCGTGTCGATGAAGCTGAGAGCGGACAAGAAGGGCGACCGCTATGTCCTGAACGGTACGAAGTTCTGGATCACCAACGCGGCCTATGCCGACACGCTGGTGGTTTATGCCAAGACCGGGGAAGGATCGCGCGGCATCACGACCTTCCTGATCGAGAAGGGGATGAAGGGTTTTTCGATCGGGCAGAAGATCGACAAGATGGGCATGCGCGGTTCGCCCACGGCGGAACTGGTGTTCGACGATTGCGAAGTGCCGCAAGACAATGTGATGGGACCGCTGAACGGTGGCGTGGGCATCTTGATGTCGGGGCTGGACTATGAGCGCACGGTATTGTCGGGCATTCAACTGGGCATCATGCAGGCATGCCTGGACGTTGTGCTGCCCTATGTTCGGGAGCGCAAGCAGTTCGGCAAGCCGATCGGCGCGTTCCAGTTGATGCAAGCGAAGATCGCGGACATGTATGTCGCGCTGAATTCGGCGCGGGCCTATGTCTATGCCGTCGCGCGGGCCTGCGACGCTGGCCGGACGACGCGCTTCGATGCTGCAGGCGCGATCCTTCTGGCGTCGGAAAATGCGATGAAGGTCGCGCTGGAGGCGGTGCAGGCGCTGGGCGGGGCGGGCTATACCAGGGATTGGCCCGTCGAGCGCTTCATGCGCGACGCCAAGCTGCTCGATATCGGGGCGGGCACCAACGAGGTGCGGCGGATGCTGATCGGGCGGGAGTTGATCGGGGTATGAGCGCGCCCGTCATCGACAGCAAGCTGTTCACCGACAGTGCGGCATTTCGCGCCAACGCGGCGCATAATCGCGCTTTGGCAGGCGAGTTGCGCGCCAAGGTGGCGAAATCGGCCTTAGGCGGATCGGAGGCTGCGCGGAACAAGCATGTCGCGCGGGGCAAGCTGCTGCCCCGCGACCGGGTGGAACGGTTGCTCGATCCCGGATCGCCTTTCCTGGAGATCGGTCAGTTGGCCGCGAACGGCCTGTATGGCGACGAAGTGCCGGGAGCGGGCATCATCGCCGGGATCGGCCGGGTGTCGGGGCGACAGGTGATGATCGCCTGCAACGACGCTACCGTGAAGGGTGGCACCTATTATCCGCTGACGGTGAAGAAGCATCTGCGCGCGCAGGAAATCGCGGCGGAAAACCGGCTGCCCTGCATCTATCTAGTCGACAGCGGCGGGGCGAACCTGCCCAACCAGGCCGACGTCTTCCCCGACCGCGATCATTTCGGCCGCATATTCTTCAACCAAGCCAATATGAGCGCGCAGGCTATTCCGCAGATCGCTTGCGTGATGGGCAGTTGCACCGCAGGTGGCGCCTATGTGCCTGCGATGTCCGATGAAAGCGTGATCGTGCGGAACCAGGGGACGATCTTCCTGGCGGGGCCACCACTGGTGCAGGCGGCGACGGGTGAGATCATCAGCGCGGAGGATCTGGGCGGCGGCGATTTGCATGGCCGCAAGTCGGGTGTTGTCGATCATGTCGCGGACAATGACGAACATGCGCTGACGATCGTGCGGGATATCGTGGCGACGTTGCAGCCGGATCGGATAGCGGACGGCAATCTGCGCGCGCCGGTCCCACCCCAATATGATCCCGCCGAACTCTATGGCATCATTCCACAAGACGTCCGCGCGCCCTATGACGTGCGCGAAGTGATCGCGCGGATCGTGGACGGCAGCGCATTGCATGAGTTCAAGGCGCTCTATGGCACGACGCTGGTCTGCGGCTTTGCGCATATTCATGGCATGCCCGTCGCCATCCTGGCGAATAATGGCGTCCTGTTCAGCGAAAGCGCGATCAAGGGGGCGCATTTCATCGAACTGGCATGCCAGCGGCGCATACCCCTGCTGTTCCTCCAGAATATTTCCGGCTTCATGGTGGGCGGCAAATATGAGGCGGAAGGGATTGCCAAGAATGGGGCGAAGCTGGTCACGGCTGTCGCGACGGCTTCGGTCCCCAAAGTGACTGTGCTGATCGGCGGCAGTTTCGGCGCGGGCAATTATGGCATGTGCGGGCGCGCCTATCAGCCGCGCTTCCTGTTTACTTGGCCCAACGCCCGCATCTCCGTCATGGGAGGGGAGCAGGCGGCGAGCGTGCTGGCGACAGTTCATCGCGACGCCGCCAAATGGACGGTGGAAGAGGCCGAAGCCTTCAAGGCGCCGATCCGGCAGACATATGAGGATGAAGGCAATCCCTATTACGCCACCGCGCGCCTGTGGGACGATGGCATTATCGACCCGGCCCAGACCCGCGACGTGCTGGGGCTGGCCTTTGCCGCAACGCTGAACGCACCGATCGCCGATCGGGCGCAGTTCGGCGTGTTCAGGATGTAATCGCGATGATCCAATCCCTTCTGATCGCCAATCGCGGCGAAATCGCCTGCCGCGTCATCCGCACGGCGCGGCGCATGGGCATCCGCACCGTCGCCGTCTATTCGGACGCCGACGCCGACGCGCTGCATGTACGCGATGCGGACGTCGCCGTGCATATCGGTCCTTCGCCGGTGCGCGAGAGCTATCTGCTGGGCGATCGGATCATCGCCGCTGCGCTGGAGACGGGAGCGGAGGCGATCCATCCCGGTTATGGCTTCCTCTCGGAAAATGCCGAATTTGCTCAGGCGGTCATCGACGCAGGGCTGATCTGGGTCGGGCCCGACCCCGCCAGCATATTGGCGATGGGGTTGAAAGATGCAGCCAAGACACTGATGGCGAAGGCCGGCGTGCCGGTGACGCCCGGCTATATGGGCGAAATCCAGACGACCGAGCATCTGAAGGCGCAAGCCGACGCGATCGGCTATCCCGTCCTCATCAAGGCGGTGGCGGGCGGCGGTGGCAAGGGGATGCGGCTGGTTGAGGCTTCGGCCGATTTCGCCGATGCCCTGGCATCCTGCCAGCGGGAGGCGGCGTCCTCCTTCGGCAATGCGCATGTGCTGATCGAGAAATACATCCAGCGCCCGCGCCATATTGAAGTGCAGGTGTTCGGTGACAAGCATGGCCATATCGTCCATCTGTTCGAGCGCGATTGTTCGCTACAGCGACGCCACCAGAAGGTGATCGAGGAAGCGCCGGCCCCCGGCATGACCGATTGCACGCGCGCCGCCATCTGCGACGCGGCGGTGCGGGCAGCGAAAGCGGTCAACTATGTCGGGGCAGGGACGATCGAATTCATCGCCGACGGATCGGCCGGCTATGTCAGTCCCGACCGCATATGGTTCATGGAAATGAACACGCGGCTTCAGGTCGAGCATCCGGTGACCGAGGAGATCACAGGCGTCGATCTGGTCGAATGGCAATTGCGGATCGCAGCCGGCGAACCCTTGCCCAAGCAACAGCATGAATTGTCGATCAACGGCCATGCGATGGAGGTGCGGCTTTATGCGGAAGACCCCGCCAAGGGCTTCCTGCCGTCGATCGGTCGGCTTGAACAGTTCGAACTGGATGGCAGCGTCCGCATCGACAAGGGCGTGTATCAGGGCGCGCGCATATCGCCCTATTACGACCCGATGATCGCCAAGATGATCGCGCATGCGAGCGATCGGGAAGCCGCGCGCGCAGATCTGGTCCACGCGCTGGACAGGAGCGTCATCTGGCCGGTCCGCACCAACGCCGCCTTCCTCATGAACCTGCTGGACCACCCCGATTTCGTGGCGGGATCGGTTGACACCGGCCTGATCGCGCGAGCGGGCGACACGCTGATGCCATCGCCGCTCCCGTCGGATGATTTGCTGTCGGATGCAGCCGCGCAATTTGGGCGTCAGGCCCTCGCCGGTTTCCGGCTGAATGCGGTGCCGCAGCAGGATATCATGCTGACCGTCAATGGGCAGGCGATGGCGGCCCATATGCCGATCTACGACTATGTCGAGCAGAAGGCGCTTGCCGGGCGGTTCGACGCGCCCGAAGCGTTGTGGTGGACGGAAAACGGCCAGACCTGGCGGATCGAGCCGTGCCGCGTTTCAGGCGAGGGCGGCGGGGCGGCCGCCGATGGCGCGATCCTTTCGCCCATGCCGGGGCGGATCATTGCGGTCGCGGTCGCCGCAGGTGAGACGGTGCTTAAAGGCCAGAAGCTGCTGACGCTGGAAGCCATGAAGATGGAGCATAGCCTAGTCGCGCCCTTTGATGGCACCATCGCGGAACTCAACGCGCAGGAGGGCGGGCAGGTGAGCGAAGGCGCGCTGCTGGTCAAGATCGAAGCCGCCGTCGATTGACGCGCGTGGATGGAAAAGGGTGCGAGACGATATGGCAGGACGATATTTCGACCAGTGGCAGGTGGGCGACCGCATCGAGCATGACATCAGGCGGACGGTGACGGAGACGGACAATCTGCTGTTCACGGTGATGACCCATAACAGCCAGCCGCTCCATCTGGACGCGGAGGCGGCGAAGGCGTCGGAGTTCGGGCAGATACTGGTCAACGGCACCTTCACTTTCGCACTGATGATCGGGCTTTCCATCACGGACACGACGCTGGGCACGCTGATCGCCAATCTGGGCTATGACAAGCTGGTGCATCCCAAGCCTGTCGCGATCGGCGATACGATGCGCGGCACGACGGTGGTCGCGGACCTCAAGGAATCCAGGTCTCGACCCAATGCGGGGATCGTCACCTTTGCGCACGAACTGCTGAACCAGCGGGACGAGGTGGTGTGCCGGTGCCTGCGCATGGCGTTGTTGAAGAAGGCGGGCTGATGCGGTTGCGTTCGCTGCTTTTCATGCCCGCCGATCGGCCCGAGCGGTTCACCAAGGCTGCGGCCAGCGGCGCCGACGCGCTGATCCTGGACCTGGAGGATTCGGTCGTGCCGGATCGGAAGGCGGCGGGGCGCGAGGCAGTGGCGCGGTGGCTGGCGGCGGACCGACACATCACCACCTTTGTTCGGGTGAACCACCTGGGCAGCGAATGGACGGCCGACGACCTTCAGGCCGTGATGCCGGGGCAGCCCGATGGCATCATGCTGCCCAAGGCCGAAGGCGCGGCTAGCGTACGAGCGCTGATGGCGCTGATGGGCGGGGCATCGACACCCGTGCTGCCGATCGCGACGGAGACGCCGGCGGCGATCTTTGAACTAGGGAGCTATGGCGCGGTCGGGGATCGGCTGGCGGGACTGACATGGGGGGCCGAAGACCTGCCCGCCGCGATCGGCGCGTCGACGGCCAGGGAAACGGACGGCCGCTACACGCCGCCCTATGAGATGGTGCGATCGCTGACATTATTTGCCGCGCATGCGGCCGGAACGCTGGCGATCGAAACCGTCTATCCCAAGGTCGACGATGCCGACGGACTGGCCGCCTATGTCGCGCGCGCCCGGCGGGACGGCTTCGTCGGGATGATGGCCATCCATCCCAGGCAGGTGGCGATCATCAACGACGGCTTCACGCCGACAGCGGCGGACATGGCAGAAGCGCGCGCCATTATCGACGCCTTCGATGGCGCACCGGAGGCGGGTGCGCTGCTCCATAATGGTCGGATGATCGATCGGCCGCATCTGGTGCAGGCGCGGCGGATTTTGGGGCTTTCCTAGGACATACCAGCGCGAAAGAGACAGCGAGTTGGACAGTTGTGAGCATTTTTCGCATTCCGCACTATTTAACATAAGATATATTATCGAACTTACATTGAGGCGATTGGGACAGGGCTTTATCCAGGCGTAAGACCAAGTTGCATTGGCCAGTTCTTCCCCAGCGTATTCCGGGGTCCAGTCCCGCGCTCAGAACTGGACCCCGGCCTTCGCCGAGGAACCGCCTTATGGGTCAGCATCATCGCATTATAGTATAGCAAGGCAACAGTAGCGTTGCTGATCGCATTGCCATAGAGGAGCCACGACATTCCCGCTCAATCAGGCAATCGCATGGCGCGCAAACATTCAAGACATGGTCCCTATGAAGAGCCGCAGGGCGAGGACGAGGCCCCTGCCGTGGTGCCCGATTGCTGGCTGTGCGGCCGACCTACGGGAAAGACGATCCTGTGGCATCACCCGGTGCCAAAGAGTCGCGGCGGGCGCGATGTCGTACCCATGCATCCCATCTGTCAACAAACGCTGATCGGCAATTTCACCAATTCCGAATTGCAGCGGCATGGCATGGATGTCGAGGGCCTTCTGGCCCACCCCAATGTCCGCAAATTCGTGGATTGGGTGGCGAACAAGGACCCCGACTTTACGGCCCCCATAGCCAAGAAGCAGCGCTGATCAGGCGGGACGCCGCGACGTCGGCCGACTGCCCAGTTGATCCAGCGCGTCGGCATTTTCACGTCCCCAGGCATAGAGCCATTCGATCGGCTCGACGAAGCGCAGGCCCAGCGGCGTCAGGCGATATTCGACCGCAGGCGGTATCGTGCCGTGGACGTGGCGCGTGACAAGCCCGACAGCTTCCATGTCCCGCAACGTCTGGGTCAGCATCTTCTTGGAAATGCCGGGCAGGCTGCGGTGCAATACGCCCGTGCGGGCCACGCCATCCAGCCGTGCGTGCAGGACATGCAGGATCATGCTCGTCCATTTCGTTGCGAACAGTTCGAGCACGCGGCGCGGTGCGCAATCCTCCCGCCAGTGGTCGTCGATAGCGATCTTGTCCATGCCAAGTGGTTACCCAATGGTGCCTATGTCCCCAATTGGTGCCGTCTAGCAGCATCGCCTGCCGCTGCCTAGCTAAGGGCGAACAGCAGGAGTTTTCGATATGGCCGGAACGGCATTGGTAGTGGGTGCGAGCGGCATCGTCGGCAGCGCGACGGCAGCGCTGCTTTTGGAACAGGGTTGGACGGTCACGGGCATGGCCCGCCGCCCCGTCGAGCAGCGCGGGGTCGGACCGATCGCCGTCGACTTGCAGGATGCTGCCGCAACGGCGGCCGCGCTGGCGGGGCTGAACCCCGATGCCGTGTTCATCACGACCTGGCTGCGGCAGGATAGCGAGGCGGAGAATATCCGCGTCAATGCCGCCATGGTCCGCAATCTGCTGGACGGTCTGCGCCGCGATGATGCCGGACCGCGCCATGTCGCGCTGGTGACTGGCCTTAAACATTATCTGGGGCCGTTCGAGGCCTATGGGAAGGGCGTGCTGCCGCAGACGCCCTTTCGCGAAGAACAGGGTCGGCTGGATGTCGAGAATTTCTATTATGCGCAGGAAGACGCGCTGTTCGCCGCCGCCGAGCGCGACGGCTTTAGCTGGAGCGTCCATCGCCCGCATACGGTGATCGGCAAGGCCGTGGGCAATGCCATGAATATGGGGACCACCCTTGCGGTCTATGCGACGCTTTGTAGGGAAACGGGGCGACCGTTCCGCTTTCCCGGCTCACCGGCCCAGTGGCATGGCCTGACCGACATGACCGATGCGCGGCAGCTTGCTCGGCATTTGCTGTGGGCTGCGGAGACCCCGGCAGCCCGGAACGAAGCGTTTAATGTGGTCAATGGCGACATCTTCCGCTGGAGCTGGATGTGGGGCAGAATTGCCGACTGGTTCGGCCTGGAGCCTGCCCCGTTCGACGGCGACATCCAGCCCCTGGAGCAACAGATGGCGGATGACGGACCGATCTGGCGCGCCATCGCCGAGCGCGAAGGGCTGGCGGAGGCCGATATCGATCGGCTCGCCTCACCCTGGCATAGCGACGCGGATCTGGGGCGGCCGATCGAGGTCGTGACCGACATGTCCAAAAGCCGCCAGCTTGGGTTCACGGCCTATCAGCCGACGGATCAGGCCTTTTTCGCCCTGTTCGAACAATTGCGGCAGGATCGCCTCATTCCGTGAGGGCGCCGCTTGAGGAACGGCTCAAGGCCGCAATCGACATCCTGCCTTGATACGGACCGGGCTGCATCGCGCCATGGCGGCGTCGGGCAATGTGACGGAGAAGCCCAGTTTCAGGGGATCGGGCGCGCCGGGATAATAGTCGGTGCTGACGGCCTGCGCCCCGCTCGCCATGGCCGCTTTCGCCTTGCTATAGTCCTGAGTCCGAGCTTCGACCGTATTGGCGTCCGTACGGGTGCGCACGATCACGCCCTGCTCTACCCAGTCGCGAATTTTCTCGCCGTCTGTCAAAGGGTCCTGCACGATCTGGATGGCGGATTCCGGGTCGCCATCGGGATACCAGCCGAACATCGGTCGCCCGGCGAGCGAGGGATGGCCTGCGCGATAGGCATCGGAGACGGCGCGCCGCACGTCGAGCAGGATGTAGATGCGTCCGCACGCGCGCTCCAGGCTGGGCCAGCCCTGGCCGCGTACCGCGTCGCGCAAGGTCGTCGCCCTGCCCCGAACCTCATCCGGCGTAATCAACCGCTTGCCCGGCAGGACGGAGCGGATCTCCGCATCCAGGGCATCGAGCAGGCCCTGGTCGTCCAAGGGGAGCGGATCGGTGATGCCAGGCCGGTTCGACGGCGTATCCGCAGCATTGAGCGTGATCATGATCGGCAGATGTCGGGGATGCGCGCGCGACCATGTGTCGACGGCACGCAGGCATCGCACCAATGTCGCGCAACTGCTGAGATAATCGACATCGGGAATGTGAAAGGTCTTGAAGCCGGGCTTCATCATCGCCGCGCGATCGAAGCCGGTCTGTTCGCCCGCGGCGCGCGCCCATGTCTCGCCCTTCGGGTCGGCATAGCGCCCGCCCTGCGGATCGGCGAAGATATCCAGTTCAAGCTGGCGGACGCCAGCGTCCAGCTGCTGCGTCAGCGGCAGATGATAATAATCGAGACCATCGGCCAGCTTCGGCTCCATCGCCCGGATCCTAGCCATGACGGCGGCGGGAATACGGGCCTTGAAGCTGTTGTGCGATCCTATGACCTGGATGTCGTTCATCGCGCGGGGCCGGGACGCCGGGTCCGCCGCGCCGACCAGGGTCAGCGCGGCGGTGGCGATGGCGGTAGCGAGAAGGATCCTGCGCATCAGAATTCGGTCCGGACGCCGAACAGGATGGTACGGCCATAATATTGTATCTCGTTATAGCGCGCCTTGATCCCGTTATAGGAATAGGCCTTCGCGCCTGCGAGGTTGATCCCTTCGAGGCTTAGCAACGTCCTGGGCAGGATGCGGAAGGACAGATTGCCATCCAGCGAGCCGAACGGCGCGACATAGGCCTCCGTCTGGGTGGTGCTGCCGTTGCTCGACAGATAGCGGCCACGCCAGACATAGGACAGTCGCGCTGAAACAGGCCCCTTGTCGTAGAAGCCGACCAGATTGTAGCTGTTTTTCGACAGGCCGATCAGCTGGTTGACGATCGGGCGCGCGCCCGCCGTATAGTTGGAGCGGACCGATGTGTGCGTGTAGGACGCCTGGAAGCCCAGACCGTCGAAGGGTTCGGGCAGGAAGTCGAACACCTGATGATAGGCGGCCTCGATACCATAGACCTTGGCATCGCCGCCGTTGACCTGGGTGCTCAGCAACACGGTGCCGCGCCCCGGAATGTCGATATTGACGTTCTGGGCGGTGATATAGTCGTCCATCTTCTTGTAGAAGACCGCGCCCGTCAACGAAGCGGACGGACGGAAATACCATTCGAGCGAGCCGTCGAACTGGGTCGCGAGGAACGGCTTCAAGTCGGGGTTGCCGCCGCTGGCGGTCGGCGCGTCGGTGGATACGCTGATCTGCGGCGCGGTCTGCGTCATGTTCGGGCGGGTCAGCACGCGGCTGGCGGCCAGACGGCCGATGAGGGTCGGCGTCAGTTCCGCGCGCAGGTTGAAGCTTGGCAGCCAATTGTTGAACTTCTGCGGGAAGCTGGCTGGCGTCGGCGTCGTGCCCAAAGTGAGCGTTCCGCTCGCCACCTGATCGGTGTGCACGTAGCGCACCCCGAAATTGCCGCTGATGTCGATCCCGCCGATCGGGAAGGCATAGTCGGCGCGCACATAGCCACCGAATATCTTTTCCGTGACGATATAGGATGCACGCAGGTCGCCGGCGCTGAGCGGCGCATTGGCGATCGCGTCGGTGAACAGTCGGTCGTAGAAGGCGCTGGTGATGGGCACCGCCCAGTTGCGGGGGATGTTGCCGGACACGCCAGAGAGGAAATCGTCGAAGGGCAGCGCTTCATAACCGCCCGGCACGACCTGCGATATGGGCGGATTGCCGGCGACGTTCACGTTGAAGTCGCGACGGCGATAGTCGCGCTTGCGCCAGTGATATTCGCCACCCGCCTGGACTTTGGTGATGATGCCGTCCAGATCGCGACCCACGTCCAGTCGGGCGTAAGTGTCCCAGTCCTTGCTGTTCTTGGGCGCGATGTTGAACGGATAAAAGATATAGTTGGCAGGGTTGGTCACATCCGCAGGCGTGGTGATGGTCGGCGCGACCTTGTATCCGCCCGACGCATCATAGGTGAGCGGCGCGATAATCTGCATGCGGCTGCGCACCGTTCCTTGCGCATAGCTGGGATGGAAGCTGTGGGCGTAGGACCAGTTCACATTGGCCGACACATGCCAGTCGTCCGGGTTCCACACTTGCTTGAGGCCGACATTGATCAGGTCGTGGCGGTTGAGGCTATATTCCCGCGACGCCATGAAGCGGACATTGTTGATGGTCGCGCGGGTGACGGTGTCGCCGACGACGGTGAACGATCCCGGAACGATGCTGGTGCCCGGATCGTCGGGATAGATGTCGAGGCCGAATTCATCATATTCGACGTCGAGGCGCGTCAGCGACACGTCGAGCGTCGTTTCCAGTTCGGGCGACGGACGCCACTGCGCCGACAGGATGCCCGACAGGCGCTTGCGATCTTCGGTTTCCACGGTGGGACGGGTCCGCGTCGGCGTGTAGAAGCGGCCGCCCACGGTGCTGGCGAAGCGGGGGATGAGGTTCCAACCGGTATTGTAGAAGCGATCGTTGCGTACCGACTTGCCCCAATATTGTGCGCCGATGAGGAAGCCGAACTGGTCGTCCTGCGTCTTGAAGCTGCTCAGAACCGTGGCGTTGGGCTTCACCTTCTCGGTCATCGTCGTGTAGGTGCCGCGCAGGTTGAGCGTGGTCTTGTTGCCGACGTCGAGCGGGTGGAAGGTCTTGACGTCGATATTGCCGCCCAGGGCGCCTTCCGTCATGTCGGCGGTCGGCGTCTTGATGACGTCGATCTGCGAGACGAATTCGGCGGGCAGCATTTCGAAACGGAACTGACGCCCTGCTGCCCCACCATTTTCGATCAGGTCGTTGATCGCCACCGTGCGGCCGTTGACGAGCGTGCTCTGAAATTGCGGGCCAAGGCCCCTAACGCTGACATACAGCCCCTCGCCCCGGGGGCGGGTAATGGCGACGCCCGTGACCAGCTGCAAAGCTTCGGCGACATTCTGGGTCGGGAATTTGCCGATGTCGGTGGAATTGATCGAGTCCACGCCATAGGCCGCCTTGCGCTTGGTTTCCGTCGCTGCGGCCAGGCTGCGGGCATAGGTGCCGGTCACGACGATCGCGTCGGACGCCTGTTCGTCGGCAGGCAGCTGGGATTGCGCGAAAACGGGCTGCGCCATTGCAAAAATGGCGAGCGGAAGCGGTGCGCAAAACAGGCGCGAAGTGCGTGACATGTGGTGATCTCCCCGTTCGGCTTTGCGCCAATGGGGTGCGGTTAGGATGTTGCTATGACACTATTGTGGCGCGCATGTTGCGGAATGAATTTTTCGAATGGTGCCAGTCTGCCGGGAAAGGCGTCCGGCATGGCAATCGCACGAGGTGCGGACGATGTCCGAGGGATGTTACCCGAGCTTCCAGTCGTGATGATGCAGGCCTTTGGCGGATATCACGGCTTGTTTAGCGTCGAGTTGAAACAGCATGTCCACTCGATCCGGTAGATCAGCGAACATGTGGCGCGTGACGCGCTCATAATGACTGACGAAACGGGCCACGGCCTGATCGTCCATGATGCCGGGTGCATCCGGCGCGATCCGGCGCAGCTTCTGTTCCTGAAGCAGGCGGTTATCGAGGACATGCTCGAAAGAGGGCGGCTTCAACATCAGCAGATGATCGATGACGGAAAACCAGCGCCTATAGGATGTTCCCAGCGCAAGGTTCACATGATTGCGCCAGATGCCGTCCGGATCCTCCTGCATTTCTAGCCTATTGATCGGGGACGTGAGGCTCGCGGCGTCCTGCGGTCGCGCGCCGACGCACCAGCCTTCGAACAGGATGACGTCGACCGGGCCGACATGGCGGGTCCAGTCGGCCTGCGGCAATTGGTCGTCCAGCGCCTTGCTGAAGCGTGGGATCGACGCATCCCGTCCCGCTGCAAGAGCGTCCAGCAGAGCGATGCCTGTATCGACATCATGCGTTCCGGGCACCCCGCGCGTGCGAAACAGCGGGTGCATGTCGCGCGCGAGCCGATCGCGCGCCGCCAATGGCAAATAGAGATCGTCCAGCGAAACGACGATGGCCGACAATCCCTGTTCGGGCAGCAGCGCCGCCTGGAGAAAACGGCAGACCGTGGACTTGCCGCTGCCTTGCGCGCCGTTGACGCCTACGATGATGGCGCGCCCCGCCGACGCATGCCATTGCGCGATCCGTCGGGCCAGCGGCCGCCACCAGCGATCGACCGTCGCTGCATAGGAGGCCGGGAGCCGCTCTTGCGCGATAAGGGCGTCGATCGTCGTTCGCACTATAGCCTGTCTCGCGGTGTGCGGCCTTCATGCCAGTCATCCAGATTGGCAAGGGCGCGCAGACCCATAGCCTCGCGCGTTTCCCGTGTCGCGCTGCCCAGATGCGGCAAGAGGACCGTGTTCGGCGCGTCACGCAACCGTTGCGAGACATGCGGTTCGCCCGCGAAGACATCCAGGCCCGCGCCGCCGATCCGCCCCCTTTCCAGGGCATCGACCAGGGCCGCTTCGTCGACCACATCGCCGCGCGCGGTGTTGATGAGGATCGCATGCGACGCCATGTGCGATAATATTGGTGCATCGATCATGTTGCGGGTGTCCGTGCCGCCGGGAATATGCAGCGACACGACATCGCATTGCGCCACCATCTGCGGCAGCGAAGGCACGTAGCGGGCGCCCAGGCGCTGTTCATCGTCCGGCGGGCCGGGTCGGCGGGAGAAATAGACGATGTCCATGCCAAAGCCGAAGCGCGCGCGTTCCGCCATGGCCTGCGCGATCCGGCCGAAACCCACCAGCCCCAGCGTCTTGCCGCGCAGGCTGGTGCCGAGCAGATGGGTCGGCCGCCAGCCGGTCCATTGTCCGGCGCGCAACTCGCGCTCGCCCTCGCCCGCGCGGCGCGCGGTCATCAGCATCAGGGTGATGGCGATGTCAGCGGTCGCGTCGGTTAGGACGCCCGGCGTATTGGTCACGATGATATCCGCGCCGCGCGCCGCCGCCAGATCGATATGATCGACGCCCGCGCCGTAATTGGCGATGATCTTCGCCCGGCGACCCTCCACACCCAATATAGCGGCATGTAGTTTATCGGTAATGGTGGAGCAGATGGCGTCATAATCTCGCATCGCCGCGGCCAAAGCCGCTTCCGTCAGGGGCGTGTCGTCAGCGTTGAACGTCGCGTCGTACCGCTCCGCGATCAGGGCCTCGACCCGCTCGGGCCATTTGCGCGTCACCAAAATTCGGGGTTTTCCGGTCATGTATCCGCCTCAGCCGATGGGCGCCGAAGCGGCGAAACAGGCGATGAGCGGATCGCCGGCATGCTCGGGCGGTTCGCCTTTACGCACGGTCGTCCGGCGCATGTCGCGCCGTTCTTTGCAGATGTCGAAGTCGGGGTGCATGGTCGCCAGATTATCCCAAATCACGATGTCGCCGGTTGATAGGCGATGCCCAAGATATATTCCGGTCGGGCCGCAAATTCGACCAGATATTTGATGAGCGCGCGTCTTTCCTTCCGGGGCAGACCCACGACGTCCGTCGCACGGCTGCCGACATAGAATATCCCCCGCAATGGCGTGCATGACGAAATGCGCCCCGCTGCCCATCGGGATGCTGAGAAACGCGGCGATCTAGCCAAGGCGCGCATCGATCGTGCGCGCCTTTGGTTTGGACCCTCCCGCCATGGCCGGTTATCTCCGACCTCGAACAGGAAGGCCGGACCATTCCGACCCGGAGAGGAGATTATTCGCAATGACCCACTTTAGCCCTAATGATATGGCACGGCAGTTGGGCCAAGGGCTTTTGTCGTTTCCCGTGACGCATTTCGATGCCGATGGCGTTTTTCAGGAGGCGCCCTATCGCGCCCATTGCGCCTGGATGCTGGAACATGAGCTGACGGGCCTGTTCGCAGCCGGGGGAACGGGCGAGTTCTTTTCGCTGACGCCCGATGAGGTCGCCACGGTCGTTGCGGCTGCGGTCGCCGAGACGGCAGGCAAGATTCCCGTCATTTCAGGCTGTGGTTATGGCACGGCTATCGCCACCGGCATCGCCCGCGACGCAGAGAAGGCGGGCGCGGACGGCCTGCTGTTGCTGCCCCCCTATCTGATGCATGCCAAGCAGGAAGGCTTGGCCGCCCATATCGAAGCGGTCTGCCGCGCGACGGGTCTGGGCGTGATCGTCTATAACCGCGACAACGCCATCGTGAACGACGAGACGCTGGCGCGCCTATGTGATCGCAACCCCAATCTGGTCGGTTTCAAGGACGGCGTGGGGGACATCGAACTGATGACCCGCATCTATGCCCGCATGGGCGACAGGCTGACCTATATCGGTGGATTGCCGACGGCCGAGACGTTCGCCACGCCGTATCTGACCATGGGCGTCACGACCTATTCGTCGGCGATCTTCAACTTCATGCCCGAATGGGCATTGGCCTTCTACAAGGCGGTGCGCGCGGGCGACCAGGTCCATGTGATGGAGCAGCTGCGCCAGTTCGTGCTGCCCTATATCGCCTTGCGCAACAAAGGACAGGGCTATGCCGTGTCGATCGTGAAGTCGGGCATGAAGATCATCGGTCGTGACGCAGGCCCGGTCCGCTCGCCCCTCACCGACCTGTCGGCGGCCGAGGAAGCCGAACTGCGCGTGCTGATCGAAAAGGCGTCACCGGAACTTCTGTCCGCAGCGGCGTGATGCATGGAAGGTGACTTGGGCGACGGGCGCGGATAGTCTGGCATGATGTTCGAACTCAGCCAGCTCCGTTGCTTCGTCGCCGCCGCCGAAGAATTGCATTTCGGTCGCGCCGCCCAGCGCCTCAACATGACCCAGTCCCCGCTCAGTCGCCAGATACAGCTGCTGGAGCGGATATTGGATGTGCAATTGCTGGAACGGACCAGTCGGCAGGTCAGCCTGACGCCTGCCGGCAGTGTCTTCCTGATCGAAGCGCGACGGATCGTCCGGTTGGCGGATAGCGCCGCGCTGTCGGCGCGGCGCGTGGCGAAGGGCGATGCCGGGCGAGTCGCGATCGGCTTTACGGCGGTGTCGGGTTATAATGTCGTGCCCCGTATCGTGGCGCAGGCGCGGGCGTCCCTGCCCAATATCCAGCTGGAATTGCGTGAAATGGTGTCGACCGAGCAGGTCGATGCGCTTCTGACCGGGCTGATCGACATCGGTTTCGTACGGCCCCCGGTCGACCGACACGAGTTCGAAACGAGCTGCGTGTTGAAGGAACCGCTGATCGCCGCCCTGCCCCCCGGCGATCCGCGCCAGTCCAAGGCGGTGTTGACGCCCGCCGATTTCGACGGCCAAACGCTCATCATGTATTCGCGGCAGGGGGCCAGCTATTTTCACAACATGCTGGTCAATTTGTTCGAAGAGGCGGAGGTCGCGCCGCTCTATGTCCAGCATGTGACCCAGATTCATTCGATGCTGGGGCTGGTGCATGCGGGACTCGCCGCCGCGATCGTGCCGGAAAGTGCGACCGGCCTGCATATGATGGACGTGCAGTTCCGGCGGTTGATGATGCCGCAGGAGCGACCGGTGGAACTGCATATGGCGTGGCGGCGCGACAATCATAATCCGGCGCTGCCGACGATGCGGCAGCTCTGTTCGGAAAGCGCGGTGGGATGACGGACATGGATCGGCGCGTGCTTCTGGCCGGGCTGGCGGCGGCGGCGCTGCCGACACAGGTTTATGCGAAAGGCCGGGCCAGTCCGGTTGCATCGACCCGCTTCGGCAAGGTGCGCGGGACCATCGAGAAGGATGTCCTGGTGTTTCGCGGGGTGCGCTATGGCGCCGATACCGCGCCGCGCCGGTTTCGCCGCGCCCTGCCCCCGCAACCCTGGACGGGGATTGCCGACGCCACGCGCTATGGCGCAGCCGCACCGCAGACGAAGGCCGATGAACCGACGAGCGAGGATTGCCTGTTCCTCAATGTCTGGACGCCCGCGCTGGATGCGGGGAAGCGCCCGGTCATGGTCTATCTGCACGGCGGGGCGCATGCCCATGGGTCGGGCAGCGATCCGCTCTATGATGGCGGCAACCTCGTTCGGCGGGGCGACGTCGTGGTGGTGACACTCAACCACCGGCTAGCGGGGTTGGGCTATGCCTATCTGGCGGGTCTGGGTGGTCCGGCGGAATCGGGCAATGTCGGCAATCTCGACATCGTGCTGGCGCTCCGGTGGGTGCGCGACAATATCGCCGGGTTCGGCGGCGACCCGAACCGGGTCATGCTGTTCGGACAGTCGGGCGGCGGGGCGAAGGTCGTGACGCTGATGGCGATGCCGGAGGCGCGCCCGCTGTTCCACGCCGCCGCCACGATGAGCGGCCAGCATGTCACCGCCGCCGGACCTATGCACGCCACAACGCGGGCGCGAGCATGGATGGCCAAGGCCGGCGCGCCAGACTTGGCCACGCTGATGACACTGCCGGTGGAGCGACTGGTCGAGGCCATGACCATGGTCGATCCGTTGGAGAATAAGGGGGAGATCAGCTTTACCTCCACGCTGGATCATGGCGTGCTACCGCGCCACCCCTTCGTGCCGGACGCGCCGCGCGAGGCGGCGCACATTCCCCTGATCGTGGGCAACACGCGTGACGAAACCGCGCTGTGGATCGAAAAGATGCTGCGCGCGGGCGACACGACATGGGATAATCTGCCCGAACGCTATGCGCGGGAAACGACCAAGGACATGGCGCCCGACCATGTGATCGCGCGCTATCGCGCCCTCTATCCCGACCGGACGCCGGGGCAGATATTGCTGGCGGCGACCACGGCCGGGCGATCCTGGCCGGGACATCTGATCCAGGCGGAAGAGCGCGCGAAGATCGGTGCGCCGACATGGATGTATCAACTGGATTTCCCCTGTCCCGAGGCGGGCGGCCTGTTGGGCGCTTTCCACACGCTCGACATTCCGCTGGTGTTCGACAATGTCGATGCGCGCGGATCGCGGACGGGTGTCAGCGCCGATGCGCGGCGGCTGGCCGGGCAGATGGCCGACGCCTTCATCGCCCTGGGCCGGACCGGCGATCCCAATGGCGGTGGTCGCCCGGCATGGCCGCATTATGACCTGACCCGGCGATCGACCATGATCTTCGACCGTAGGCTGCGGATCGAGGATGATCCGCGCCGGGAGGAGCGGCTGCTGTTCGCGGTCGCGCCCTATATCAAGCCGGGCGGCTGATCGGTCAGACCCGGTTCCAGGGGAAATCGAGCGTCGGGCGGTTGGCGTAGCGCGTCATCGCCAGCGTCAGCTGCGCGCCGCAGCCAGGGTCCAGCCGGATCGTGACATCGCGCCCGCCTGTCATGACGGTGCACCCGTCCAGAGTTATGCTGTCGATCCGATGTTCGGCATAGGCCCCGCCCTGGATGGTCACGCTGCGCGCTTCGCGGGGGTTGAGGTTCACCAGAGCGACGCGCGTCGAGCGGTCGTCCATCGCCTGCACCAGGGCCGCCACATCGGACGGCACGCCAGCGCGGCGCGCCACCGGATCGAAATAGCGCAGACGGCAATGGAGCGGTACGCCCCCCTGCGGTGGCGACGTCTTGGACCAGGGCGGACGGGCGATATGCAGGCCGCCCGTCATGAGCTGCACCAGGCTGGTGACGCTGGCGGGGTTGATGCCGATCGGCCAGTCCGCCAGCCGCGTCTGCGGCGTGGTGGTGTCCATTTCGCGCGCCTTTACGCGTTCGGCCACGCGCGCGAGATCCTTCGCAAGAGCCTGCTGCGGATAGGCGGGATTGCGTCCCTCCAGATAATCCAGCCACGGATGATCGCCCGCTGCGGCCCGATCGTCCGGGCGCTGCGACATGTACCAGATTTCGAAACCATTGACGCGATAGGGGCCGGGTTTCCAGCCATACCAACCCTGTGCGCCATACATGGTTGGCACGGACGAAACCCCATCCGTCGCGCGCGCCTGCGCATTGATGCGCGCATTCTGCCGCCGCCACAGGTCTATATAGCCAAGGTCGCCGGTCATCACGACCGCACCCATGAAAGCCGTGATCGACCGGGGCACGCGATTGCGATCTTCCCGCACCCCGGTTTGTGGGACGAGGGGAGAGAAGCCCCAGCCATAGGTGCCCTTCCACCAATCTTCGCCGACCGTGCCGTCGGGTCGCACGAAGCTGGGCAGGATATCGCCATTCCTGGCCGCGCGTTCGACCCATGCGTCCAGATAGTCGAGCGCCCAGCGCCGATAGGCGTCCCCGCCGCCCAGCGCATAGGCGTTGAGGCCCAGCGTCGTGGATTGCAGGTTGAGCGGATTGTCGCCGATCACGTCGCCATATTCGGCATAATGATCGAGCGTTTCCCGGTAGCTGGTTTCGCCATGCTCCATGTGGAAGGGTTTGGGATCGAAGGGGTCGCCGGCCCAGTCCAGCGGCGTCGCCTGCCGCAGCATCGGTCCGCGACTGCCGTTCAGCAGGCTGCGCATCATCCGGCGAGCGGGGTCATAGTTTCGCACGGTCGGGTCGCGCCCGGTATAGAAATCGGCGTAGCGGCGTGTGCGATCCAGCAGCTTTGTGTCGCGCGGGCGGGACAGGCCCATGACGTTGAAGCTGGTCAGCCCCTCTGCATTGTGCTGCCAGTCCATCTGGACGGGAAATTCGCGATAATACATGCCTTTACGCGCGATCGGGACGTCGACCGTGTGCGCGGCGGTAAATTGCTGGATATGCCCTTCCCAAAAGCGTGAGGCGAGCGTCGCGATCCGGTCGCTTGCGCCCAGCGCATGGAGCAGGAACCAGTCGTTGGTGGCTTCCGCCGCATCGTCCGGCCCGTCATTGGCGCCCCAGCGTTCGAAGACTTTCAGCCGATCGCGGTCGTCCACATATTGGGCGTAGAAGGCCTCGCATGCCTGCACATTGGCGTCGAGCAATTGGCGCTGCATGACGGCCCAAGTCGGCGGGGCCATCGGTGTCGTCGCCACCAGTTGCGGGCGGGTATCGCGCGCCTGGGCGGGCGCTGCGATCGCCGCCGCGCCCGTCGCCAGGAAACGCCGCCGGTCGATCCGCATCAGGCGATTTCCAGCCGCCGGATCGGCCCGGTGATGACGAGGAAGGAAAAGATGGTGAGCAGGCAATGCGCGCCCACGAACACCAGCGCCAGGTCGAACGATCCGGTCACGGCGACAATATAGCCCACGACGATCGGGGTCACGATGCCCGCGACATTGCCGAACATGTTGAAGACCCCGCCCGACAGCCCCGCCAGCGATTTGGGCGCGACGTCGGCCATGATCGCCCAGCCGAGCGACGCGATCCCCTTGCCGAAGAAGGCGACCGCCATCAGCGTGACGACGAGCCATTCTGCCTCCACCCAGACGCAGGCGATGATCGCGGTGGCGAGCAACATGCCGAACACCAGTGGCACCTTGCGCGCCAGATCCAGATTGCCGGTGCGCTTCAAGATGCGGTCCGACGCGAAACCGCCCAGCAGGCCGCCGGCGAAACCGCACAAGGCCGGGGCCGCCGCTGCGAAGCCAGCCTCCATGATATTAAGGCCGCGTTCCTTGACCAGATAGATGGGAAACCAGGTGACGAAGAAATAGGTCAACACATTGATGCAATATTGGCCAAGATAAATGCCCAGCATCATGCGGTTGGCAAGCAGTTGGCGGACGTTGTTCCAGGTGAAGGTCGAAGCCTTGGCCGCCTGCCCTGCGCCATCCTCCATATGGATGAGGCCCCCGCCCGCTTCGATATGGGCCAGTTCGGCCGCGTTGATGGCCGGATGACGGGCGGGGCTGTGAATGAAGCGGATGAACATGGCGGTGGCGAGCAGGCCCAGCGCGCCCATGACCCAGAACACCGCGCGCCAGCCGAAATCATGGACCAGCCAGCCCATGAGCGGCGCGAAGGCCACGAGCGAGAAATATTGCGCACTGTTGAAGATCGCCGAGGCCGTGCCGCGTTCCGCGCCGGGAAACCAGGCGGCGACCAGCCGCGCATTGCCGGGAAAGGACGGGGCTTCGGCCACGCCGACCATGAAGCGCAGCGCAAACAATGTCGCGACGACCGGCAGGCCGACGATCAGGCCGATCGTGCCCTGCACCGCCGTGAAGATGGACCAGATGGCGATGGCCCCGGCATAGATACGCTTCGTGCCGAAACGGTCGAGCAGCAGGCCGCCCGGTATCTGCCCCAGCACATAGGCCCATGCGAAGGCGGACAGGATGAAGCCTGTCTGCACCGGCGAAATCCCCAACTCTCCGGCGGCGGCGTTGCCCGCGATGGAGAAGGTTGACCGATCGGCATAGTTGATCGCGGTGATGAGGAAGATCAGCGCGATGATCCTGTAGCGCACATGGGTCGGACGCTCGATCGGCGTTGCGGCTGGCACGGCGTCGGCAACGACAGTTTGGGTCAAAGAAGGCTCTCCTTATGGTCGCTGCCCGTCTGACGGGGCGGTCGATGCGCTGATGGATCAGGCTAGCGTCGCGATCCCATATGGTCCAAGTCCAAATGAGGCATGATCCAGCCATTTCCTGGCATGATTGGGGCAGGGATAAGCATCGCAATCGGCCATTAGTGCATGTCGCGCATCGATCCATGCCGGATTGGGAATGGCATATGCATGATATCCGGGTCTATCGATTAAGGACCGACCCGGCGTCAAGGGCGGGCAACGATAGCGCACCGCGCATGCATTAGGGGAGTGATAAGGCCATGAACGCCACCCGTAGATTCAAAACCATATTGAGCGTGTCGAGCGCGATCACCACGATCGCCTTGGCGCCCATCAGCCTGGCGCAGACCGATGCCGACGCTGCGTCGCCGCCCGCCACCGTTGCGCAGGACGGCAATGTTGTGGCCGATATCGTCGTGACCGGCTTTCGTGCCAGCCTGAACAGCGCGCTGAACGTCAAGCGCAACGAAACCGCATCGATCGACGCGATCAAGGCGGAGGATATCGCCGAATTTCCCGACCTGAACCTGGCCGAATCGTTGCAACGCATTCCCGGCGTCGCCATCAGCCGCGTGAACGGTGAAGGTCGCAACGTGACGGTCCGTGGCCTTGGCCCTGAATATACTCGCGTCCGCATCAATGGGATGGAAGCGATCGGCACGACCGGCGGCACCGACAATTCGGGCGGCGTCAATCGCGGTCGCGGCTTCGATTTCAACATCTTCTCGTCCGACCTGTTCAGCAACCTTTCGGTGCGCAAGACTGCGACGGCGGATGTCGAGGAAGGATCGCTGGGCGGCGTCGTGGATCTGCAAACCGCGCGTCCGCTCGATTATCGCAAGCCCACGGCGGTCCTTTCGGCGGCGGCGAGCTATAACGACCTGAGCGGCAAGACGACGCCGCGCCTGTCGGGGCTGGTCGCGACGCAGACGGACGATGGCCGTTTCGGCGTGCTGCTGTCAGTCGCCTATGAGGAACGCCGGATCATCGAGGAAGGCGCGAACATCACCCGCTGGACCTATGGCGGGTTCAACAACGGGTTCAACGCTGCGTCCACCCTGCCCGGCAAGACGATTGGGCAAATCAACGATCCCAATCCCAATACCGCCCTGTTCCACCCGCGTATCCCTGGCCTTGTCAGCTACGACATCGGGCAGAAGCGGTTGGGTGCGGCGGGATCGATCCAGTTCAAGCCGACCGATCGCACCACCATTTCGATCGACAGCCTCTATTCGCGTCTGGACGGCACCCGCAAGGAAGCGCAGTTGCAGGCGATCAGCTTCAGCCGGTCGGGCACCGGCAAGCCGCAGACCATCATCCGCGACGGCGTGGTGGACGAGAATAACAACATCATCAGCGGCCGGTTCGACAATGTCGATCTGCGCTCTCAGGCGCGCTACGACGTGCTGAAGACCGAATTCTACCAGGTCAACGGATCGATCGACCAGCAACTGGGCGACCGGGTGAAGATCAACGTGATGGGCGGTCGCGCCAAGTCGGAATTCCGCAACCCAATCCAGACCACGGTAACGATCGACGCGGCCAATACCGGCAATTTCCAATATGATTTCACGAGCCGGTTCCCGAATATTTCGCCGGGCGTCGATGTCGCCAATCCATCCACATGGAGCTTCATCAACGGCACGTCGGAAGTGCGCATACGGCCCCAGACCGTCGACAACACGTTCACCACGGCCAAGGGCTTCGTCGAATGGGAAGCCAATGACATGGTGACCCTGAAAGCCGGGGCGGACTGGCGCAAATTCGAATATTCCTCGACCGAACGCCGCCGCCTGTCGGGCGAAACCGTGGTCGTACCGCTGACATCGGCGCAGCTTGCGGGCAGCACGACCCTGTTCGACGGCTTCGGCAAGGGGCTGAACATCCCCACCGGCACGCCGACCGCATGGATCATCCCCGATCTCGACGCCTTCATCAGTCAGGGCGGCATATATAGCAACCCGACCTACGCCACTGGCGGAATCGAAAATGCGACCGCGCGCGGTTCCTTCATCACCGTGACGGAAAAGGATCTGGGCGCATGGGGCATGGCCCAGTTCAACCTGGCCGACGCCGGGGTGCCGATCCGCGGTGATATCGGCCTGCGCTATGTCAAGACCGACCAGTTTTCGACCGGCTATCGCAGCCAGGGGTCGCGGGTCGACCTGGTCACGGCGGATCGCACCTACAAGCGCTGGCTGCCTTCGATCAATCTGGTTGGCAACATCACCGACGACCTTCAGGTCCGCTTCGCCGCCGCCAAGACGCTGGCCCGCGCCGGCATTTCTTCGCTGACGCCGGGCGGTAACCTGAACGTGTCGGGTGGCAATCGCAGCTTCTCGTCCGGCAACCCGGACCTGAAACCGACATCGTCCAAGAATTTGGACGTGTCGATCGAATGGTATCCGACGCAGGGCGCGATCTATGCCCTGGCGGCGTTCCGCAAGGATATCGGCACGTTCGTCCAGACGTTGAGCGTGGGCGTGCCCTATGCAAATCTTGGCTTGCCGGATTCGCTGCTGGTCGGCACGACGGCGTCGCCGAGCGATATCTTCATCGTCAGCCAGCCAGTCAATTCGTCGGGCGGCATCCTGAAAGGGTTCGAGGTCAATATCCAGCAGCCGCTCAGCTTCCTGCCCGGTTGGCTGTCCAACTTCGGCGTGCTGGCCAACTATACGTTCGTGAAGTCGGATATCGAGTATCTGACCGTTGCCGACGGCAGCGCATCGGTGACCGCGCCGCTGGTCGGGCTTTCGAGGCATGCCGCCAACGCGACGGTCTATTACGAGACCAAGAAGTTCGCGATCCGTGGTTCGGTGGCTTATCGATCCAAATATCTGACCGCTGTGCCGGGGACAGAGGGCAATGCCTATAACGGCACCAACCGCACTATCAACGTCGATGCGCAGGCCAGCTATAATGTGACCGAAAAGCTGAAGCTGAGCATCGAAGGCATCAACCTGACCGACACGAAGAACGATCAGTTCGTTGACGAAACCAACCGCCTGAGCGTGCTGACGCATAGCGGCCGTCAGTTCAATCTGGGCGTACGCTACGCCTTCTAAGGTCGGATTGGCTGCTTCCCGGTTATTGGGGCAGATGTAAATAAGGGGTGCGCGACCGACTGACCCAGTCGGCCGCGCACCTATAGTTTCCGGGATATGCGGCTGCCCGCCTCTATCCTAAATTGCGCCAGCGAGGACGGCGGACTGTCCACCCGGGTCAGATCCGCGATCGCCCGGAAATCCGCGTCGAGCGCATGGCGGCTGATGTCGATCAGGACATAACCGGCATGGCGGGTATCGCTGAAGCGGATATGCGGATTATGGGCTTTGACGTCGCCGAACCGGCCGGGTGGCGGCGAGGCGGCGGCGATTGCCGATGTGACGATTTCCGTGCCCACTGCTTTGCCGGACCCATCGTTCAGGTCGTTGCACCAGAAGCTGTGAACATCTCCGCTCAGCACCACGGCATTGCGCACCGCAGGCTGAGCCAGGCCGCCGAGCAGGCGGTCGCGATTGGCCGCATAGCCGTCCCACTGGTCGCTGAAACTGCTGCGATGTCCGCCATCCAGCCAGAGCGGGGCGAAGAAGACCTGTTGCGCGATTATGGTCCAGGGGCGTTGCTCGCGCGTCAGGCGTCCCGCCAGCCAGGACTCCTGCGCGGTGCCCATGATCGTGCGGTTTGGCGCCGACGCCTCCGCGCAATTAGTCAGTTCTCCATTGCGTGCGACATTGGCGGGCGCGCAGGGCGGCGTGCTGCGATATTGGCGCGTGTCCAGTATCGACAAGGACGCAAGTTCGGCCCAATCGACGGCGCGATAGAGGCGAGGCGCGCGTCTGCCGAGCCAGAGGCTGGGGCGGATCGGCATATGTTCGAAATAGGCCTGATAGGCTGCTGCGCGCCGGGGCGCGAATTGTTCGGGCGGCAAGCCTTCCCGGTTGGCGAGGTTGGCGTAATCGTTCAGGACTTCATGATCGTCCCATGTGACGATCCACGGCGCGGCGCGATGGGCCGCCTGCAAATCGGGATCGGTCTTGTAGAGCGCATGGCGCAGGCGATAGCTGGCCAGATCGCGCGGTTCGGGCACGCCGAAATCGCGGACCTTCGCCTGTCCGGCATAGCTTTGTTCGTAGATATAGTCGCCCACTTGCAGGATCAGGTCGGGCTGGGCCGCGACGATATCGCGATAGGCGCCGAAGCGGGCCTGTTCCCAATGCTGGCACGAGGTCAGCGCTAGGCGCAGCCGATCGGCCTGGCGCGGCACGGTGACGGCCCGGCCGACGGGACTTGTCGCGCCCAGGGCGTGGAAGCGATACCAATAGGGGCGTCCGGGGGACAGCCCCGTCACCTCGACATGCACGGCATGGGCGCGCTCGGGCCGGGCCAGCCCCTGCCCTGCCTTCACGATGTTGCGAAAGCCCTCGTCCGACGCGATTTCATAGCGGATCGCCACTGCATGGCCCGCGAGCCGCGCGGCATCGACGCCAACGAGGCGAGTCCAGAGGACGAATCCATCCCTGTCCGGATCACCCGACGCCACGCCCAGAGCGAAAGGATCGGCAAGACTGCGCGCATGCGCATCGAAGGACAATGGCGCAGCGACGGCAAAAGCCGCCATGGCCTGCATAAGGGCGCGGCGGTGCCAGAGAATATCGGGGAGGACATGGTGGTAGCCTCTACCGGCGGTTCGTGACTGCTCCATGACGTTTCGGAGTCCTGTCTTCAAATTGCAACCAAACCGTAGCGTCACTGTCGCGCCGTGCGCGTAGCGGCGCACCACCGATCATCCAGATCGGGGGGAAATTTAGCATGAAGTTCAGGACAATTCTGTCGACGTCCGCGACCTGCATCCTGCTGTTGAACGCAGCGGCGCAGGCCCAGACGTCTTCAGGAGAGGGCAATGCGCCCGCAGCCACCCCGGCAGAGGGCGACGCGGCGCAGGACGAAATCGTGGTCTATGGCCAGGGCAAGGTGCGGCAGGAACAGACGGTGTCGGCCAAGGCGATCGAGATACTCGCGCCGGGTAGTTCACCGCTGAAGGCTGTCGCGCGCCTGCCCGGCGTGGCGTTGCAGAGTTCCGATCCGTTCGGTTCCTATGAACTGGGCACGCGCCTGTCGGTCCGCGGCTTCAACCAGAGCCAGATGGGCTATACGCTGGATGGCGTGCCGCTGGGCGACATGTTCTACAACGGCCATAACGGCCTGCATGTCAGCCGCGCGATCGCGGCGGAAAATATTGCGCGGGTGGATGTGTCGCAGGGCGCTGGCGCGCTGGGCATCGCGTCGACCAGCAATCTGGGCGGCAATCTGGAATTCGTGTCGCGTGCGCCGTCGCAGGAGATGGGCGGGGAAATCGCCGCCACCTACGGCATGTACGATACCGCCCATATCTATGCGCGTCTGGAAAGCGGCGAACTGCCAAGCGGCACGCTGATTTCGCTGTCGGGCGTCTATCATGACGCCGACAAGTGGAAGGGTTTCGGCAAGCAGACCGATCGCAAGGTCAATGGCAAGGTCGTACAGAAGATCGGCGACGCGACGCTGACTGGCTGGGTCAATTATTCGCTGCACAAGGAACGCAATTATGCGGACCTGTCGCCCGCCACGCTCAACCGGATCGGCTATGATCTGGATTTCCTGGCGCCGGACTTCGACACGGCGGTGCGCATGTCGCAGGTGAACGCCAACCGCACGGCCGCCGCCGCAGGGCGCGCCCTGCCCTTCCCCACGGCAGGCACCAGCTTCCCGGCGCCCTACACCAATGTCAACGACACCTATTATGACAGCGGAGGGGTACGCGAAGACGTTCTGGGCGCGGTGACGCTGGACGTGCCTGTCAGCGACTGGCTGGATCTGTCGGCCACCTATTATCATCATTATGACAAGGGTAGCGGCGGCATCTACACGCCCGCCAAGTTCAGCCCGGACGGGTTCCCGCTGTCGGTGCGGACCACCGAATATGGCATCAACCGCGATGGCGGCATCGCCAACGCCACCGCGCGCCTGGGCAATCACACGTTCCAGATCGGCTATTGGCATGAGGATAATGACGCGATCACCGATCGCAACTATTATGCGGTCAGCCAGACCAACCGGCCGGACGTTACCGATTTCCTGAAGAACCCGTTCGCTAGCGACTTCCTGACCGACCTGACCACCGTCACGAACCAGTTCCATGTGAGCGACAGCTGGCAGCTGGGCGATGCGCTGACGATCGCGGGCGGGTTCAAGGGCGCGCGGGTGGAAAATGGCATCACGACCAACGCCGGCACCCCGTTCATCAACGGCAAGATCGCCGCGAAGGATTGGTTCCAGCCGCAGATCGGCGCGACCTACAAGGCCGGGCGTCAGGAATTCTTCGCCAATTATGCGGAGAATATGCGCGCCTATATCAGCTCCTTCCGGGGACCGTTCGGCACGACGCAGGCCGGGTTCGAAGCGATCCGGGGCACGTTGAAGCCGGAAACGTCGCGCACGATCGAAGCGGGTTGGCGGTTCGACGCGGGCAAGTTGCGCGGCGTCGTGACATTGTATGACGTGAAGTTCGAAAACCGCCTGCTGGCGGCGTTCAGCGGCGCGAACATCCTGGGCAATCCCAGCATCCTGCAAAATGTGGGCAGCGTGACCAGCCGGGGCGTCGAAATCGGGGCGACTTATCGCCTTACTCCGGCCCTGTCGTTGATCGGATCCTATTCCTACAATGACAGCAGCTATGACGACGATACGGTCAACGGCACCGCGTCGGTCCCGACCAAAGGCGTCCGCACCGTCGACACGCCCGCGCATCTGGCGAAGGGCGAAGTCAATTATGATGACGGCGCCTTCTTCGGCAACCTGTCGGGTGCCTACACGTCCCAGCGCAACCTGACCTATACCGGCGACCTGACGGTCAAGGCTTATGTCCTGTTCGACGCCGCCATCGGCTATCGCTTTCCGGCGGGCGGCGTATTGGGCGGGGTTGAGCTTCAGGTGAACGCGGTGAACCTGCTCAACAAGGACTATATCGCCGCGCTTGGCTCCGGCCAGTTCTTCAACAATGCGACATCGCTCAACAACACGATGCAGGCCGGTTCGCCGCGCCAGATATTCGGGACGATCCGCAAGAAGTTCTGATGTCAGATGGTGGATCGTCGGTCGCGATGCGCAAGCGCATCAGGGCCGACGATGCCGTCAATAACGGGCGTGGATGCTGGCGAACAGGGTCCGGCCAGACTCCGGGAACCCATCGGTCAGCACATAATAATCGTCGAACAGGTTGCGGCCGCCTATGCCGATTTCGACGGTGTCGGTCAGGGCATAGTCAACCCGCAATCCCGCATTCGCATAAGCGCCGGTACGGTAATAGAGCTGCGACTGTGCAGCCGTGCGCGCCGTGAACAGCGTCCAGCGGTTGGAGGCCAGGTCGATGCTGGGGACGATGTGCAACCGGTCGACCGGCGCCCAGTCGACATAGGCGAACCCCTTGTGCGTCGGCACCCCGGTCGCGCGGAACAGCGGGTTGGCGACATAATCGAGATCGCGCTTTGTGCCGCTATAATTGAGGCCGATGTCGAGGCCCGGCATCACCGTCGCCGAGACCGACAGTTCCACGCCGTAATAATGGCCTTTGCCCACGTTGCGGCTTTGCGACAAGTTGGTGAGCGCGCAACCGGGGCGCGGCACCGCTGGCGGCGTGGTCGATGCGGTGCAGGGATAGGCAGGTGTCGGAACGCTGAATATGGCATCCCTGACCCAGCTATAGAAAAGGGCGCTTTCGACGCGCAGCGGGCCGCTGGTCCAACTACCGCCGATTTCCGCATTGGTGGCGCGCTCCGCCTTCAGATCCGGATTGGGAATGGCGGTGTTGAAGCGCTGACTGAACCGTTCAAAGATGGTCGGGAAGCGGGCGCGCGACGAAAGGCTGGCGTGCAGGTTCAGCGCGTTGCTGGCCTGCCAGTCGAAACGGCCTTGGAGGTTCCAGGTGTCGGCGTCGCGCCGCGGATAACTGTAAAGCACCGAAGCGCCCGACGTGCCGAGCGGCGCGCCAAATTCCTGCGCCTTGATAAGGTTGCGCCAGTCGACGCTGCCACCCAGCGTGAAACGGAGGTTGGGGCTGAGTTGCAATTCATTCTCCAGCGCGGCGGAGAAGCTTTCCTCCGTCTGGGTCTGGCGCGGTTCGGTGGTCGGCACACCCGCAGTTGAGAAGCTGGTCTGGAACTCGACATGCTTGTCATGGCGGTAGTGGAAGGCCAGGCGCAGCGTATCGGCTTCGCTTGCGCGGAAGTCCAGCTGAGCCGATCCGCCCCAGGCACGGTCCTCATAGGGGCTATCGAACGCGAAAGGACGACTCTGCGTCGTTTGGGTGCGATCGTTGAACGAGCGCAGGATGGAATCGAACTGGTTGTAATAGGCGCGGGTCTTGAGCGTGGCCCGGTCACCCAGTGCGGTGGTCGACAGGAAATAGACGCTGGAGATGTTCCATTCCGGCCAGTCCCAGAAACGCGGCGTCGTCACCGTGTCGCTGATATGCAGCGGCGCGTTCTTCGCCCCTTCCTGATAGGTGTAGCTGAGCGCATATTCGTCGGTGGCGTTGGGCGTGAACCCGACCTTTGCATTGACGCGCCAGTCGCGCGTCCGCGAAAAGTCCCGCTCTCCGCCATCTTCCAACACGGGATTAGGCGGGGTAAAATCCTTGGGCAAATTCCAATGATCGGTGAAGCTGCGCGCGTAGCTGGCCTGCGCATACCATCTGTCCTGCCGCGTACCGACCATGGCGGACGTCGAGTAACCGGCATAATCGGTGTCATTGTCGAAATTGACCGTGCCGCGCACGTCGATGTCGAGCGCCTTGGTCGGCTTGCGGGTGACGAGGTTGATCGCGCCGCCCATCGCGCCTGGCCCGTCCAGTACGGAGGCATAGCCCTTGGCCACCTGCACTTCGGCAATGTCGGTGGTCAGGAAGCGGCCATAATCGAGCCGATTGTCGGCTGGCAGGTAGACGCGGATGCCGTCGATGGAAAGCGGCACCTGGAACCGGTCGAAACCGCGCACGAAGACGAGGCGCTCGTTACGCGTACCGCCGCTGTTGCCGGCCGCGACGCCGGGCATAAGGTTGACGGCGTCGTCCAGCGCATTGCGACCGAATGTGTAGATGGCATCGGACGACAGGGTATGGCTGTCGATCTCAATTCCGTGCGTGCGGGGGGCGGTCACGATGATCTGGCCCAGCGAGAAACGATCGGACTGGTCGGCCAAGGGCGCGGCCTCGGCCTGTGCATGCGCCGGTGCCGTGAAGATGGTGCCCGCCAGCGATATGGCGGCCAGTGCGATACGCATGAAATTCCCCTTTGCCGGTCGTCCGACTCGCTATATCGCGGCATATATAGGTTTGAATCCGGGAAGGAAGCCCTGCATGTCTTTGCGCCGCGTCAAACGCCTGTCTGTCCTTGTGGCGGCTATGCTTTCCCATCCCGCCTTTGCGCAGATGGACCATGGTCAGGTACAATGCAGCGCGCCCGCACCCTTGCCTGCATCCCTGGCGTCCTGGCGAAGCCCCGTCGCGTTGAAGGCGGGTGCCGACAACAAGGCGAGCGTCCGCGCCGCGATGACGCCGGGGCGGACCGTCACCCTGGCTTTGCTGCGGACGTCGGCCCTCTCCTACGCTGTCCGTCCCGAAAAAACCGGCGGCTCTGTCAGCTATGGCGGCCTTGCAAGCTTCACGGTCGCGCGAGCGGGGACATGGCGCGTGGCGTTGGGATCGGGCGCATGGGTCGATTTCGTGAAGGATGGCAGGGCCGCGACATCGATCGCCCACGGTCATGGGCCGGATTGCACAGGCATACGCAAGATGGTCGACTACAGGCTGGAGCCGGGTCGCTACACGCTCCAGATCGCCGCCAATGCGGAGGAAAGCCTGACGCTGGCCGTGACGCCATTGCCTTCGTGATGCCTGACAGATGGCCGCCGATCCCAATTAACCTGGGTCATAACGATTATCGCAGTGCGGCAGGCAACGACCCTGTAGGCGACCCGTTATAGTCCCGCACAGACTCTTCCCGCTGATGCGCACTTGCCCATTTGCGAGACCGATATATTTCATGTTCACCGAGCGATTTCTCAGGCACAGGCGCGGCGCTCATCTGGAAAGCGGGGAACGCGCGCGGCTGGAATCGGCGATCAGCGAAATCAAGACCCTGCCGCCGCGCACGAATATCGTGATGGCGGGAGATCGGCTCGACCAGAGTCTCTTGCTGCTCGAAGGCTTCATGTCGCGCTACATCGATGATCGCAATGGGTTGCGGCAGCTGGTCGCCGTCCATGTGCCCGGCGATTTCGTCGATCTCCACGCCTTTCCGCTCAAGGTGCTGGATCATGACGTCGCAACGATGACAGCCGCAACCGTGGCCATCGTGCCGCATGATGAAATCGATGCGATCTCACGCGACCATCCCGACATGATGCGCAAGCTCTGGTTCTCCACCCTGATCGATGCGGCCATCCATCGCGCCTGGCTGTTCCGCCTCGGTCGGCTCGACGCCGTCGGGCGGGTCGCGCATTTCATCAGCGAAACCAACGTGCGTTTGATGTCGGCGGGCCTGAGCGACGGTCGGCGGTTCGCGCTGGGGCTGATCCAGTCGGACCTGGCAGAAATCTGCGGCCTGACCAACGTCCATATCAACCGGGTGTTGCGGCAGCTTCGCGAGGAGAAGCTGTGCGTCTTCCGCTCGTCCCTCGTCGACATATTGGAGCCGGAGCAATTGGCCGTTCGCGGGCAGTTTCATCCAGCCTATCTTTACATCGACCTCCAAACCGCCGAAGCTTCGTCCTCGCGCCAAAGGCCCCCGTCATGACTATATCGCCCAACACCCCCCAGCCCCAGACCCAGCCCGGGGTCGCCAGCGCGGAAGACGGGCTTGTTGTGCTGGATGGTCCCAATGGGGTCGCGATCACGATGACCGTGGATGCTGCAAGACAGACGGGCAGCAGCCTGATTTACGCCGCCGACATGGCCGAGCAACAGATATCCAGGAAAGATCCCCAAGATGACGTATGACATTTTGTCCGGATGGACCCGCCTGATGGCTTCTGGCTATTCGATGGCGCAGACGGGCATGCGCGCCTATGAAACGATCAACGCTTCCAACGAGGTCATCGCCAAACGATCGCAGGTTATTGGGTCGGCGATGCAGTCGCCCTTGACAGGGGATCTGGCCGAGCTTGGCCGGATGGTGCCTGAAAAGGTCGACGCCTTCAGCCAGGCCGGGTCCGTCACCGTCGCGGCATTATGGTCGATGCAGGTCGCATGGATGGGACAGATGCAGCATATCGGGTCGATGGCGATGCGGGGCCGGGCGCCAACGCTTACCGAACTGGCCGATCTTGGCAGCCGTACCGCCTCCCTTACGCTGGAATCCATCGAAGCGGGTGCCAACCTGGGTTCGGATAGTTTGGCGCCGGTGCATCGCAAGGCGATGGCGAACGCGCGACGGTTGCGGCGCAAGGGCGCGCGCGAGTTAAGCAGATTGTCGGATCGCTCTATATCAGGTGAGCATTAGATAAGCCGACGGCGCGCCGCCTCCGCGACGTGATGCAAGCGGCCTGCCCAGACGGTCTGGCCTTCCAGGCCGTCGATGAGATCCTGTCGCACCTCGATTTCTGCATAAGGCAGGCTTTGCGCAAACGCATGCAGCGGCACCGTGTAGTCGGTGGCGTCCATCTGATAGGGTTGGTTGTCTCCCACGGTCAGATCCGCTTCCTGCTTGAGCGCTTCCAATAGCGCCAGTGCGAAATCCGTGCGTCCGTCCCAGTGAAGCACGCCTACGTCCCAGGGACGTGCAATCCCGTCCATCACCGGCGTGAAGCTGTGCAGCGAGAGCAGAATCGTCTCCCGCCCAGCCGCCTGTCGGGCAGCGATCGTCGCGGCGATCGCTGCATGATAGGGCGTGTGGATCGCCGCTATGCGCCTGGCGCGGTCGGCGACGTCCAGGGCCTCATTACCCTCGACCCGGCTGCCGTCCGACACGGTCGGGATGGCGGTCGGGTGATCCATGTCCCGGTTGCAATCGATGACGAGGCGTGAATAGACCTGATGCAGGAAAGGCGCGTCGAGCAAGGTGGCTAAGGTCCGCCCCAGGCCGTACGTCCCGATATCGACAGCGATGTGGCGAGCGCGATCGGTCGCGGCCAGGCCCAGGTCGCCCAACGCCTTCGGGATCGCCGATCCGGCATGATCGCCGATCAGCAGGAACGAGGATCGTCCTGTCGCGTTGAATAGCCCGAACGGCACCGGATCGTCCGGACCCAGAAGATCATCCGCCGCGCCACCGGCCATCAGGACTTTCCCTCATGCCGTTGCTGACAATCCATCATGTGACCAGCTATCGCTATCAGCAGCCGGTGTCGCTGGGTGAACATCGGATCATGATGCGCCCGCGCGAGGCATTTGACCAGCGCCTCTTGTCCGCCCGGCTCGATATCGATCCTGTGCCGAGCGAACTGCGCTGGCTGCACGACGTATTCGGCAATTCGGTAGCGATCGCTTCGTTCACGCGGCGCGCATCCCATCTGGTCGTGACCAGCGAAGCGATGCTGGAACATGCGCCGCTGGCGCAGCGGCAGGTGGATGTTGAAGCCTATGCCCGGCTGTTCCCCTTTACCTATTCGTCGGAAGACATGCCCGACCTGCTGCGGTCGATCGAGCGGGCCTATCACGACCCCGAACGGATCGTCGACAATTGGGCGCGCGCGTTCGTCAGCAATCATGGCGACACCGGGACGGTAGACCTGCTGACCCGTATGGCGACGGGCATCCAGCGCGACTTCACCTATGTGCCGCGTCATGAAAAAGGCACCCAGCCGCCGATAGAAACGCTGAAGAAGCGCCAGGGCACCTGCCGCGACTTCGCCGTTCTGATGATCGAGGCGGTGCGGGCGTTGGGCTTTGCGGCGCGCTTCGTATCGGGCTATGTCTACAACCCCTCACGGTCCGAAGATGTGGTCGGCGGCGGGAACACCCATGCCTGGGTGCGCATATTTCTGCCGGGGTCGGGCTGGGTGGAGTTCGATCCGACCAATGGCATCATCGGCAATCGCGGACTGATCCGCGTCGCCGTCGCGCGCGATCCCTATCAGGCGCTGCCTTTGTCGGGCAGTTGGTTTGGCCTGCCCGCCAGCTTCCTGGGGATGGATGTGACCGTCGATGTGCGGCGCACCGATCCCAGTCTGTTCCCGGCCACGACCCATGGCGCCATCAACAGCCGATCCGTCGGCGCTGCAGGAAAGTGACGTGCATGCTGATCCGTTGCGGATATGACATACGGTTCGAGACCGATAGCCGGACCGCCATGATGGCGATGCTGAGCCTGCATCCGTCGCGACATCATGATTTGCAGACGCCCCAGCGACTGATGGCCAGCCCCGACATCCCACTCTATCATTTCGAAGACGGCTTCGGGAATGTCGCGACCCGCCTGACCATTCCAGTCGGCGGCGTTACGCTGTCATGCGATTTCGTGATCGAGGATAGCGGCCTGGCCGATGCGCGCGCGCCCGACGCGCCGCAGACGGCGGTGGAGGATCTGCCCGATGCTGTGATGCCTTTCCTACTGGGCAGCCGTTATTGCGAGACGGATCGGCTGATGGACGTGGCATGGGCCAATTTCGCGCATCATGGCACGGCACGGGCGCGGGTAGATGCCATCGTGGATTTCGTCCACAACCATATCGAGTTCGGCTATCACCACGCCCGGTCGGACAAGACGGCCTGGAACGGCTATCAGGAACGACAAGGTGTGTGCCGTGATTTCGCCCATCTCGCCATCACCCTGTGCCGGTGCATGAACATACCCGCGCGATATTGCACCGGCTATCTGGGCGATATCGGCATCCCGCCGGTGGATGCGCCGATGGATTTCAGCGCGTGGTTCGACGTCTATATCGACGGCGAATGGTACACCTATGATGCGCGCCACAATAAGCCCAGGATCGGCCGCATCCTGATGGCGCGCGGGCGCGATGCGACCGATGTCGCCTTGACCACGGCCTTCGGCCCGGCGAATTTGGTGCGGTTCGAAGTGCATACCGACGAGGTTCCATCCATTGACTGATCGTAACACCAATCCATTGCTGCAACCCTGGGATGGGCCGCTGGGCGCACCGCCCTTCGCGCAGGTGCGAGAAGACGATTTCTTGCCTGCGTTCGAAACGGCGATCGTGTGGCATCAGCAGGAAATTGCAGCGATCACGGCGGAGGGCGCCTCCCCGACCTTTGACAATGTGATCGCCGCGCTTGAACGGTCCGGCGAGGCGCTGGCGCGGGTGCGTCGCCTGTTCTGGACTTTGTCGTCCGCGCAGTCGACGCCCGGCATCCGTGCGATAGAGGGCGATGTGTCCGCGATGCTAAGCGCCCATGGGACGGCGATCAGCCATGACAGCGCGCTGGCCGTGCGGGTGGCGGCGGTACATGCCGACCGGCACGATGCCGGACTGACGCCCGATCAGATCCGGTTGGTGGAAAGCAGCCATGCCGGATTTCGGCGCGGTGGGGCGGAACTGAACCCCGAGCAGAAAGCGCGCTTCGCGGCCATCGATGCGAGGCTGGCGGCATTGTCGGTAGCGTTCGGCCATCATGTGTTGGCCGCGACGGCGGACTGGGTGCTGGATATCGGCGCGGACGATCTGGCAGGCCTGCCGCCGGCTTTGTGCGACGCCGCTGCCGGGCGCGCGGCGGCCAAAGGAAAGACAGGCCGCTATCATGTAACGCTGGATCGCAGCGATTATGAGAGCTTCCTGACCTTCTCGACGCGGCGTGATCTGCGCGAGGCGCTTTGGCGGGCCTTTACCGACCGCTGCGACGATGGTCCGCACGACAATTGGCCGATCATCGCGGAGACGCTGGCACTGCGGCAGGAGCGGGCGGCTTTGCTGGGCTATGCCGACCATGCTCATTATGCGTTGGAAGACAGCATGGCGCACGATCCTGCCGCCGCTGCCAATCTGCTCGCGCGCCTGTGGGAGCCGGGCAAACGCCGGGCCTCAGAGGAAGCCACGGAGTTGCAGGCACTGATCGACGCGGAAGGCGGCGGCTTCGCGCTCGCGCCATGGGATTGGCGCTTCTATGCGGAAAAGGTGCGTCGCGCCCGCTATGCGCTGGATGGCGCGGCGGTGGCGCAGCATCTGCGGCTGGACGCGGTGCGGCAGGCAGCGTTCGACACGGCGACAAAGCTCTATGGTTTGGTCTTCACGCGGCGTGACGACATTGCGGGCTATCATCCCGATGTCCGGGCATGGGAAGTGACGGACGCACAGGGTGGGCCGGTTGGCCTGTTGTTCACCGATTATCTGGCGCGGCCGGAAAAGCATGGCGGCGCGTGGATGGGCAGCCTGCGTGTGCAGGAGGCGATGGACGGGGACGTGCGACCCGTCGTTTATCTGGTCGCCAATTTCGCCGCCGCGCCGCCGCCCGATACGGCTGCCACGCATCTGTCGATCGACGAAGCGCGCACGCTGTTCCATGAATTCGGGCATGCGTTGCACGGCCTGCTGTCGCACGTGACCTATCCCAGCCAATCGGGCACGGCGGTCGCGCGGGACTTTGTCGAATTTCCCAGTAAATTCATGGAAAACTGGATCGTCAGTCGCGAGGTGCTGTCGGGCTTTGGCGTGCCCGATAGTCTGATCGATGCCATTCGGAACGCGGACGCCTATGGTCAGGGTTTCGCCACGGTGGAACTGATCAGTTGCGCGCTGGTCGATCTGGCACTGCATCGCGCGGCGGCGGCGGGTGCCGATCCGCAGGTCTTTGTCGAAGCCGAACTGGAGCGGCTGGGCATGCCGCCCGAGATCGGGTTGCGCCACCGTTTCCCCTATTTCACACATATTTTCGACGGCGGCTATGCCAGCGCCTATTACAGCTATGCCTGGTCCGAGGCGCTGGACGCTGACGCTTTCGAGGCGTTCGTGGCAAGCGGGGATATTTTCGATTCCGCGCTGGCTGCGCGTTTCCGCACGGAGATATTAGCGCCAGGCGACAGTCGCGATCCGATGGAATCCTTCCAGGCCTTTCTGGGCCGCGCGCCCGATCCCGGTGCGCTCATGCGGGCACGGCATCTCGCCGACGTCTGATCTTATATGATCCGAAAGAGGGTCGGGCGGCGTTATCGGCGCCGCCCGACCTATAAGGTTCAGAGCTTGACGCGCACGCCGGTGTAGAAGCGGCGGCCCAGCACGTCATAGGTGCCATTGACGTTGCCAGGCAGCCCGCCCCAGACGGGCGGACGCTTTACGTCGAACATATTCTTCGCGCCGATGTAAAATTCGAAGTTCGCGATCGATGTGAAGCGAATCTGCATGTCGGTATAGATTTTCGGTTTGATGCGGAAATATTTGGAATCCGGCACCGATCCATCGGCCAGGCGATAGAGCGTCTGGAAATTCTCATAATCCAGAACCTGCGGCCCCATATATTCATTGTTGATCGTGATGCCGAACGCATCATTGGCCCAGTTGACGCCGACATTCACCGAATCCTTGGGCGTACCCAGTTCGCCCTTGGTATTGTCATAGGCGTCGCCGGTCAGCGCCCGGAACCCGTTCTTGAGCAGATGGGTCCATGCCGCCGAGACGTTGGCGCGGCCGCCCAGCATTTCGTGGCTATAGTTCAACGTGAAATCCAGCCCGCGCGAGAAAGAGCCGCCGCTGTTGATAAGGCCGCGCACGACCTGTTCGACCGAACCCAGGCTATAGGCGCCCGAAGCAACGGTGCGCCGGGTGACGAACTGACAGAAGTCCGACAGGCCTTCGCGATAGCATTTGTTGAGCACGGTCGCCGCAGGTACGCGGCTGATGGCGTCTTCCAGCTTGATATCGAAATAGTCGGCGGTGAAGGTCAGGTTGCGCAGCGCTGAGATCGACTTCGGGTTGATGACCAGGCCCAGTGTCAACGTCTTTCCGGTTTCTTCCCGAATGCCGGGATTGGCGGCCGTCACCCCGCCCACGCCGGACAGATCGGCCTGGGTCAGGACGAACGACCCGTTTTGCTGGATGTTGCCGAGGATGCCTGGCACTGCACGACAATTGTCGGCGATCGCCCCCGGCGTCGTCAGGGTGATGCCCTGGCACGGATCGGTAATGGTGACGATACCCGCCGCAGGCGCCGCGAAGAGTTCGCCGATATTGGGCGCACGCACCGCATGGGCGTAAACGGCGCGGAACCGGATATCCTCGACCGGCGCCCATTCCACGCCGGCGTTCCAGGCATAGAAAGTGCCCACGGTCGAATAATCCGACATGCGCGCCGCACCGCGCAGCGACAGGCTGTGGAAGAAGGGCGTGTCCGACAGGATCGGCACGACCAGTTCGCCATAGGCTTCCTTGACGTCGAAGCTGCCCGCCGTATCGGTCAACTGGACATAGCCATTGCGCGCCGCATTGGTCAGCGGATCGAAGATGTCGCGGCTTTCTTCCTTGCGATATTCGCCGCCCACGGCGACCTGTACGGGGCCGCCCGGCAGAGTGAAGAGCGTTCCGGTCAGGTTAGCGGCCAGAACATGCATCGTTTGTTTGGAATCGCGTTGCAGGCTGACCTTGAGATAGTCGACCATCTGCTGTGTCAGCTTGCCCTCACCATAGACGTTGACCGGTACGCAACCGCGTGCCCGTGCGTCGGCATTGGCGCACACCGCATCGGTCGTGCTGCCGTCGCGGTCGAAGTCGTAGACATCGGTGATGACCTGCAACCCGTCCGCCAGGTTGTAGAGGTTGGCGAGGCCCGACATCGACTGCTTCTGCTTGGTAAAGCCATATTGATAATAGGCGTCGAACTTCCAGTTGCTGCTCAAATCCACGGTCGTGCCCAGCACGGCGCGGAAATTGTCGCGCTCGGTCGGGATGGTGCGCGTGCCCGGCGCAAAGGCCGTGGTGCGCAGAAGAAAGCTCAGATCCTTCAGGCCATCGCCGGTGCGATCGGTCGCGGCGTTCAGGACAGCCTGCGGTACGAAGGGATTGTTGACCAGCACGGTCGCGCCATTGCCGCCCGGCACCAGAACGCGGGACTGTATGGGATAGAAACCGTTGGTCCCGGTGAAAGCACCCAGCGCGCCGTCGGTGCGCATCGGCGATGCTTCCATTCGCCCCTGGGTCACGACATTGGAGTAGGTGACCTCGGTAAAGACATTGACGCTGTCGCTGACGTCGAAATTGAAGCGTCCGGCAAAGGTGAAGCGTTCGGACGGCGAGGCCAGCAGGCCCCATTCCGCACGGTTGAAGCCGTCGGTCGCCGCATTATAGGCGCGGAAGCTGCCATCGGGCAGGATGACCCGGTTCGTCTGCGACCCGATGACGAAGATGCCGCCCGGGCCGACGTTGGAAGGATTGTAGAAACGCGTGAAGATATTCTGCGCGGCGGTCAGGTTTGCGTCGTTATTGCCTGCGGCGCGCTGAATGGTGCCGAGGCTGGTATAGTCGAAGCGCGAAAAGTCGCGACCGCGCGCATCCACCGGGCCTTCGTTGACATAGCCACCATAGATCATGAAATTGCCGCGACCGTCGGCGAAATTATGGCCATAGGTCGCGTTGAGCGCGATCTGGCGATCATCGCCGCGCTCCGAAATGCCGCCCTGGGCATTGAGTTGCAGACCCTCGAACTTCTTCTTGTAGATGAAGTTGACGACGCCGGCGACGGCATCGGACCCATAGACGGCGGATGCGCCGCCGGTCAGCACGTCGACCCGATCGACGAAGGGCGTGGGAATCATCGACAGATCGACCTGCGCCGTGCCGGGCACGCCGGCGACCGAACGCCGCCCGTCGATCAGCACCAAGGTGCGATCCGCACCCAGGTTACGCAGATTGACGGTGGCGAGGCCGGGATTGGTGGTGTTGCCGGTCGTGGTCCGGCTGAAACCGGGAAGGCCGATCGCCGGATTCTGCTGCAAGGCGTCCTGGACGTTGACGATGCCGTTATTTTCCAGCGTTTCGGATGTCAGCACCTGAAGCGGACTGGGCGAAGTCAGGGCGGGCGATGCGATACGGCTGCCGGTGACGACGATGTCCGCTGCGCTGGCACTGCTGCCGTCCTGTGCTTCCTGCGGCGCGATTTGCGCGTAGGCCGGTGTCGCAAGCAAAGCGACTATGCCCGAACCACCTAGCCAGATGGCGCGCAGCGCCTGGCTACGTTGACGGCTGATAGCATGAATTGTCATGGTCAATCCCCTCCTTTGTAATGATAAACCGCTGATTTCTTTATCTTGGCGGCAGTCCGTCTTGGCAGATCAGGTCATCACCCCGCCTTGGCTTCCCTGAATGTCGGCATCTCTTGATCGGCTGGTGTCGTCTTCGCCACACGCACTGCGCTGGCCAAAGCGGTCCGCCATTGCGCCTTGATCCGCTGTCGCTCTTCCCTCGACATGGCCGGCATGAAGCGGTCGGTCTGCGTGCCGTGCAGGCGTGGCGTCGCCAGGCCGATCGCTTCGGCGGCAAGGTGTGCGACGCCCAGGGCGCTGGCCTCGGCGACATGCGGGCGCAGGACCGGGCGATCGGTGAGGTCGGCGAGCAACTGCATCAACAGCGCATTGCGCGTTGCGCCGCCATCTACCGCAATCTGCGGCATGTCCAAGGCAAGGTCCGCCTCCATCGCGGCGACGACATCGGCGATCTGGAGGGCGATCGCCTCCAGCGTGGCGCGGGCGATATGCGCGGGCCTGGTGCCAAGCGACAGGCCGGAAATCGCGCCCCGCGCTTCGCTGCACCAGTGCGGCGCGCCCAGCCCGACCAGTGCAGGCAGAAAGACGACGCCGCCATTGTCGGGAACGCTGGCGGCCAGCGTGGTGAGAGCGTCCTCGTCCGCCAAGCCCAACAGATTGGAAGCGAAGGCGGCCGCCTGACCGGAAATGGAGATATTGCCTTCCAGCGCATATTGGGCGGCGCCGCCCCGATGCCAGGCGATCGTGCTGGAAAGGCCATGGGCGGACCGAACGGCTTCGGGCGTGGCCGTCATGATCGAACTGCCGGTGCCGATCGTCACCTTCGTCGCACCCGCTTGCGTCGCACCGTGGTGGAACAGTGCGGCATGGCTGTCGCCCAACATGGCGTGGATGGGCGTATCGGCGGCGAGCGGCGTCAGACCGGCGGCGACGGTGCCGAAGCGGCTGTCCGATCCGCGCACATGCGGGAGAAGGTTCATCGGCACGTCGAACAGGGCGGCGAGCGCAGGATCCCAGCACAGCGTGTCGATATTGAACAACTGCGTGCGGGACGCATTGCTATAGTCGGTGGCGTGCACCGCACCATTGGTCAGTTTCCACAACAGCCAGTTGTCGATCGTACCGCACCGCAATTCGCCCCGCGCCGCACGTGTGCGGGCATCGGGCAGATTGTCGAGCAGCCAGCCAATCTTTGCCGCAGGGAAAAGCGGATCAATGCCGAGGCCGCTGCGCGCGATGATATTATCCTCATGCCCTCCATCGCGCAGCGCAGCGCAGCGCGCTTCCGATCGGCGGCATTGCCAGAGGATCGCGGGCGCCAGTGGCTCCCCGGTGCGAGCATCCCACAGCAGGATCGTTTCCCGCTGGTTGGACAACGCCAGTGCGGCGATTTCTGCCGTCGGTTCGGCCGCGACGAGTTCCGCGATCAACGCCGTCACCGCATCCCAGATGTCGGTCGCCGACTGTTCGGCCCAGCCCGGATGGGGATGCGCGATCTGCATGGCGCGTGATGCGGACCGAACGATCTCGCCCGCCGGGGAGACGAGCAGGGCCTTGGTATTGGTCGTGCCCTGATCGATCGCCAGGATGACCGGGCTGCGCATCAGCGTGCCTTAACCTTGAGCAGATCACGCGCGGCAGCAGCGATGCCATCGGCACTAAGGCCGAAGCGATCCATCAGCCATGCGGCCGATCCGGTCGGCAGGAAACCCGGGAAGCCGATCATGCGCATTGGCACCGGCCTGTTGATCGCGCAATATTCCGCCACGGCTCCGCCCAGCCCGCCATGGGCCAGCCCCTCCTCCGCCGTGATGATGGCGCCGGTTTCGGCGGCTTGCGCCAACATGTCGGTATCGATCGGAGACACGGTCGCCATGTTGATGACACGGGCGGAAATGCCATCCGCAGCCAAGGCTTGCGCGGCCGCGAGGGCGCGATGAACCAGTGTGCCGTTGGCGATGATCGCGATGTCGTTTCCTGCCCTCAGTTGCTCCGCCTTACCGATCCGGAAGTGCGCATGGTCGCGGGCCAGTTCCGGGACCGGCATGCGGCTGATGCGGATATAGACCGGGCCGTCATAGGCGGCGGCCGCCTTGATCGCTTCGGCCGTTTCCCATGGGTCGGCGGGCACGATGACGGTCAGGCGATCGATGGCGCGCAGCCAGGCAATATCCTCGATACTATGATGGGTCGCGCCCAGTTCGCCATAGGCGACACCGCTGGAAATGCCGCACAGTTTCACATTGGCGTGGCTATAGGCGCAATCCGCTTTGATCTGTTCGAGCGCACGGGCACTGAGGAAACAGGATGCTCCGCTGACGAAGGGAATCTTGCCGCCATTGGCCAGACCTGCACCGACGCCGACCATATTCTGTTCGGCGATACCGACATTGACCAGCCGTTCGGGGAAGCGATCCCGGAATTTGCCGAGTTTGGAAGACCCCACCGAATCATTGACGACGGCGACGATGCGATCGTCGGCCATCGCCAGTTCCTCGACAGCGCGGACATAAGCGTCGCGGCAATCGAACAGGCCAGCGGGTGCGGCAGCGGCGCTCATGCGACGATCTCCGCTTCCAGTTCGGCAAGGGCCTGCGCATATTGATCCGCATTGGGCACGCCATGATGCCATCCGGCCTGATTTTCCATGAAGCTGACGCCATGCCCCTTTTGCGTATTGGCGATGATGCAGAGCGGCTTCGAACGAGGCAGGCAGGCTGCGTCGAACGCCGACAATAATGCGGCATGGTCGTGCCCGTCCACCTCCGCCACCTCCCACCCGAAAGCCCGCCATTTATCGGCCAGCGGCTCCAGGGCATTGGTGTCCTCGGTCCCCGCGCCCTGTTGCAGCCGGTTGCGATCGACGATGACCGTCAGTTGCCCAAGCCCCCGGTGGCCAGCGAACATCGCCGCCTCCCACATCGATCCTTCCTGCAATTCTCCATCGCCGGTCAACGCGAAGACGCGATAGTCGGCCTTGTCGATCTGCGCCGCGACGGCGATGCCGACCGCGACCGGCAGGCCATGGCCCAACGGCCCGGTGTTGGTTTCAACGCCCGGCAGATAGGTGCGGTTGGGATGGCCGTTCAGCCGCGATTCCGGCTTCAGATAGGTGTCCAGCTCCGCTTCGGGAAAGTAGCCGGCCGCGGCTAGCGCACTATAGAGCGCGCCGGTGCAATGCCCCTTGCTCATCACGAAGCGATCGCGACCCGGCGCCGCTGGTTCCGACGGATCAAAGCGCAAAATATCGAAATAAAGCGTAGCGATGATGTCCGTGGCCGAAAGATCGCCACCCGGATGCCCCTGCCCCGCGTCGACGATCATCTTGAGCAGGCGGCGGCGCATCCAGTTCGCACGCTCCCGCACATGATCGGCGCGCGCTTGGGGGCTTTGAACGCCCTTTTCCCCAGCCGCGTGAACGGACATCATTGTCATCTGGCAAACTCTCCCTGCGGTGGTTCGTACCGATATGTAAAAAAATACGCAAGCTTTTAACTTTCGTTTTCTTTCGTTTCAGCAAATTTTGCTAGAAATTGACAAGCGTCGAGAAACTGGATTAGTGGTGCACAAAGGCCGCAAGCGTGCGGCGGTGTTGGGAGAGTATCGTGTCTGAACCGTCCCTTTCCATGATCTGGAGAATAGGGCGATGAAGGATAGCGCGCAAACCCGGCTTCTCGGCGAGACGCGTCGGCTCAAGATATTGGAATGGTTGCAGGAAGAAGGCAGCGCGCGGGTTCGCACGCTGGCCGAGGCCTTCGGCGTGTCGGAAGTCACTGTCCGCCAAGATTTGGAGAAACTGGAGGCCGAGGGCCATATCGAGCGCGAACATGGTGGCGCGTTCCTGAAATCCGTGCCGCAACAGGTGCGATCCATGGCATTGCAGCATCAAAGCCATCTGGATGCAAAGGACCGTATCGGTCGCGCCGCCGCCGCGCTGGTCGGCAATGGCGAGACGGTCATATTGGACAGCGGGTCGACCACCACGGCCGTCGCCACGCATCTGCTGGGTCGGCGTGACCTGACGGTCATCACCAATGCGCTCAACATCGCGCTGATGCTGGGTGCGGAGCCGGGGTTCGAAGTCCATATGACCGGCGGCCATTTCAAGGCGCCGACATTGTCGCTGTCGGGCGAAAGGTCGGCGGACTATTTCAAGGGCCTTTACGTCCAGCGCCTGTTCCTGGCGACGGCGGCGATCGATATCGATAATGGCCTGACCTATCCCGCCTTGTCGGACATCGCCGTCAAGCGCGCGATGATCGGCGCGGCGGATCAGGTCTGCCTGGTCGCAGACAGCAGCAAGATCGGCCAGCGGTCCTTTTCATCGCTGGGGGGGCTGGACCTGGTTCATGTCCTCATCACCGACGACGGCATCCGCGATCAGGACCGCAAGGCCATCGAAGCTATCGGCGTGAAAATCATCATCGCCTGACCCCGATCAGGGGCGGGCATCGGCGCCGATCGGCGTGACAGCGACAATCATAAGATGAGGAGCAGGCTATGAGCACGCAAAAATATGGCGCCGGGATCTGGCATTTCGCCACCTATGTGGATCGCTACGCCACCGACGGCTACGGCCCGCCACGGTCATTGATCGAGATGATCGACCTGGCCGGGCAGGTTCAGGATCTGACGGTGGTCGATATCAACTATCCCTTCGTCGATCCCAGCCTGTCGCTGGATACGGTGGGCGACGCGTTGAAGCGTAACGGCCTGTCCGTGATCGGTATCACCCCTGAAATCTACACGCGACAGTTCGCCAAAGGCGCTTTCACCAATCCCGATCCCGGCGTCCGCCGCCTGGCGAACGAGATGGTCAACGACGCGGCCAATGTGGTGCGCCATTTCGGCGCCGACTATGTGAAGCTGTGGCCGGGGCAGGATGGCTGGGACTATCCCTTCCAGTGCGACCACCGCAAATTGTGGCAGATGAGCATGGACGGCGTCGGCGAACTGGCGAGCCAGAATCCGGACCTCAAGTTCGTCATCGAGTATAAGCCGCGCGAACCGCGCAATCATATGAGCTATGACAGCGTGGCGCGCACGTTGCTGGGTATCGAGAAGATCGGCCTGCCCAATGTCGGCATCCTGCTCGATTTCGGCCATTCGCTCTATGGCGGGGAATCCCCTGCGGATGCGGCGCAGTTGGCGATCGATCATGGCCGCCTGTTCGGGATGGACGTGAACGACAATTTCCGCAGCTGGGACGATGACATGATCGCCGGATCCGTGCATCCGATCGAGCTGTTCGAATTCTTCTACACACTGCGCAAGAATAAATGGGATGGGGTCTGGCAACTGGATCAATTCCCTTTCCGCGAAGACAGCGTGGAAGCCGCCAATGCCGCCATCAGCTTCCTCAAGGTCATCGAGCGCGCACTCGACAAGCTGGATTTCGAGGCGATGCAGGCGGCGCAGGATCGGCAGGATGCGGTCGCCGCGATGAAGCTGGCCCGCGACGCCCTCTTCACATCCTATTGAAAGCCACAGCATGACCACCCCCAATGCCTTGCATGTCCTGGATCTGCGCGCGGATTATCTGGTCGAACCTTTGGGGATGGAGGTTCGGCATCCGCGCCTGTCCTGGCGTCTGGAAAGCGAGGGCCGGGGCGTCATGCAAGCGAGCTATCGCATTCGGGCGAGCGCCGACGCCGATGGCGAAACGCTGCTGTGGGACAGCGGCGTTGTGGACAGCGACGCCTGTTTCGACATCACCTATGGCGCCCCCCCGCTCCAGTCGATGCAGCGCATCTGGTGGGATGTCGAGATTAGCGACAATCGGGGTCGGCGGGCACGATCGGAACGCAGCTGGTTCGAAGGCGGGTTGATCGCTCCGGAGGATTGGCGGGCAAGCTGGATCGAGGCGGAGGACGAGGGGGCGGCCGCCGATCGCGCGGCGGGGCTGCAATGGATATGGAGCGCCGATCCGCTCGATCCGCGGCTCCATGGCTTTCGGCTGGATTTCGATGCGCCCGCCGACCTGATCGACGCGGAGATACTGATCGCCGCGAAGGACAATCTGCTGGGCGTCTGGTTGAACGGCGAACCCGCCGCGCTTCCCGATCTTGTCTATTGGGGGACGCTGCTGCCGACTGAGGGGCAGGTAAGGCCCGGGCGTAACAGCCTCTGCCTGCTGGCGTCGGCGGACACCAGCGGCTTCTTTCCCGTCGATGGCGGGGCTATGGCCGCCCTGATCCGGCTAAATCGCGGCAATGGTGACATTGAGAGGCTGGTGAGCGGGCCGCAATGGCGGGTGAAGACCGATCCGCCAGAAGACTGGACCACCGCAGACTATGACGCTGCCGATTGGGACGCTGCCCAGGCATCGGGTTCGCACGCGCAGGGCGACCCACGCCCCAAGGAACCGGCGATCCGGTTGCGCACCGAATTCGATGCGCGCGGTCCCGTGGTGGAGGCGCGTCTTTATGCTACGGCGCTGGGGACGTATGCAGCGCGGATCAACGGGCAGCCGGTATCGAACCATGTGCTGGCGCCAGAAATCAGTGTCGCCAAGAGCCATATCCTCTACCAATGCCATGATGTGACGCCGCTGCTGCAGGAAGGCCTCAATGCGCTGGCCTTCACCGTGGCGGATGGCTTTTATGCTGGCGCTTTTGGTTGGCGCATGGAGCGCTATGGATTCGGGCCTGCGCCGCGCCGGTTGCTGGCGCAGTTGCGCATCGATTATGCCGACGGATCGAGCGACTGGGTCAAGACCGGGAGCGACTGGCGGATCGGCGGTAGTCCGATCCTGGAGTCCGACATCTATGGCGGCGAGACATATGATGCGCGGCAGGAACAGCCCGGCTGGGATCTGCCCGGTTTCGACGACAGCGCGTGGCGGACAGTCCGTATCGGTGCGACGCCACCGGCGCAGTTGATCGCCCAGACAGCGCCGCCGCTGCGCGCGACCCGCACCATGCGCGCTTTGTCGGTCACCGAACCTGCGCCTGGCCGCTTCGTGTTCGATTTCGGCCAGAATATGCCGGGATGGGTGAAGCTATATGCCAAGGGGCAAGCGGGACGCTGCATCACCCTGCGCTTTGCCGAACTGCTCAATCCCGATGGTACGGCCGACCAGTCCAACCTGCGCAGGGCCGCATGCACCGATCATGTCATTCTGCGCGGCGACGCGGCAGGCGAGACGTTCGCGCCGCAATTTACCTATCATGGGTTTCGCTATGTCGAGGTGGAGGGGTATCCTGGTACACCCACGCTGGACGATATCGAGGGCATCGTCGTCCATAGCGACTGCCGCGAAACCGGCACGATGGACTTCGCCTCGCCCCTCCTCCAGCGCATCTGGGACAATGCGCTATGGAGCCAGCGGTCCAATTTCTTTGCCGTTCCCACCGACTGTCCCCAGCGCGACGAGCGTATGGGGTGGATGGGGGATATTCAGGTTTTCCTGGACGCCGCCGCGTTCAACATGGAGGTCGATCCCTTCATCCGTCGCTTCCTGCTGGAAGCGCGGGCAGCGCAGCGGCCCGACGGCGCCTATCCCATCGTCGTACCGCAACCTCTTTCCTTCCCCGATGTCGTGACGGCGGGATGGAGCGAGGCGGGCATCATCCTGCCCCATGGGTTGTGGCAGCGCTATGGCGATACCGCCGTCATCGATGAAAATTGGGATGCGATGGAAGGATGGATGGCGTTCGTCGCGCGGGACAATCCCGATCATATCTGGCGGAATGACCGGGGGCTGGACCTGGGCGATTGGTTGTCCGTCGATGCGATCCAGCCCGATGACGAAACGACGCCGCGCATCCTGTGTGCGACCGCCTATTGGGCCTATAGCGCGCAGTTGATGGCCGACATGGCGCGCGCGACGGGCCGTGACGGAGACGCCGCGCGGTACGAGGCGCTACGCGCGGAGATTGGGAAAGCCTTTGCCGCCGAACTCATCGACGGTGATGGGAAAGCGGGCAATGGCAGCCAGTGCAGCCAGGTGCTGGCTCTCTATATGGGTCTGGTGCCGCAAGGCCAGCGGGCGGCGGCAGCGCACCTGTTGGCGCAGGATATCCGCGATCGCGGCATGACATTGTCGACCGGGTTCCTGGGCACGCCCTATCTGCTCGACGTGCTGGCGAAGGCAGGCGCATGGGAAGAGGTCGTTGGGCTTCTGCTCCAGACCGCCTATCCGTCCTGGGGCTACATGCCCAGCGTCGGCGCGACCACGGTGTGGGAGCGCTGGAACGGGGATGTCGGCGATCTGTCGATGAACAGCTATAATCACTATGCATTCGGCGCGGTGGTCGGCTTCTTTTATCGCCGCCTCGCGGGCATTGCGCCTGCCGCGCCGGGATTTAGGCGGGTCGATATCAAACCCCTGTGGTTTAAGGAGGCGGGCGATGTGTCGGCGCGGTATGAAGCGATCACGGGCCTTATCGCGACGAAGGTCGAAGGCGATGCGGCAGGTCTATCCAGCCTGACCGTCACCATCCCGGCCAATTGCACGGCGTTGGTCGAGCTGCCCGCTGGACAGTGGACCGAAGCAGGGCACAGAGTGGAAGGCCATCCTGACTTCAGCGTATCGCGACCGCATGCGGATATCGTGCATATCGAAATAGGGTCGGGCGACTATCATTTTATCCGTGCCTGACCTGATTTGAGGTCCAGACACGAAGGGGCTGGCGGATATGTCCGCCAGCCCCTTCGTGCATTGCGATTGCGCGAAGATATCAGGTCAATTTCCCCAATAGACTGTCCACCGCGACCTTGGCATCGCCATAGAACATCCGCGTATTGTCCTTGTAGAAAAGCGGGTTTTCGATGCCGGAATAACCCGTGCCCTGCCCCCGCTTCGACACGAAGACCTGCTTTGCCTTCCACACTTCCAGCACCGGCATGCCCGCGATGGGCGAGTTCGGATCATCCTGCGCGGCCGGATTGACGATATCGTTCGACCCGATGACGATCACCACGTCGGTCGAAGGGAAGTCGTCGTTGATCTCGTCCATTTCCAGCACGATGTCGTAGGGCACCTTCGCTTCGGCCAGCAGCACGTTCATGTGCCCCGGCAAGCGGCCTGCGACGGGGTGGATGGCGAAGCGAACAGTCTTGCCAGCGGCCCGCAGCTTGCGGGTCAGTTCGCTGACGCTCTGCTGCGCCTGCGCCACCGCCATGCCATAGCCCGGTACGATGATGACGCTGTCCGCATCGTTGAGCGCCGACGCCACGCCGTCCGCGTCGATCGCGACCTGCTCGCCTTCGATCTCCGCCGCCGGGCCAGTCGTGCCACCGAAGCCGCCCAGGATCACCGACACGAAGGAACGGTTCATCGCCTTGCACATGATATAGCTCAGGATCGCGCCCGACGAGCCGACCAGCGCGCCGGTGACGATCAGCAGATCGTTGCCCAGGGTGAAGCCGATCGCGGCCGCCGCCCAGCCGGAATAGCTGTTGAGCATCGAGACGACGACGGGCATGTCCGCGCCGCCAATCCCCATGACGAGGTGGAAGCCGATGAACAGCGCCAGCGCCGCCATGGCGAGCAGGACGGTCAGTTCGCGGCCCTCCACGCCGATATTGCCGACATACATCACCAGCAGCACCAGCGAGGCCAGCAGCGCCGAGGCGTTGAGGACATGGCCGCCGGGCAGTTTCTTCGCCTTGCCGTCCAGCTTGCCCGCAAGCTTGCCGAAGGCGACGATCGACCCGGTGAAGGTGACCGCACCGATGAAGATGCCCAGAAATTCCTCGACCTTGAGGATGTTGATTTCCACCGGCGTCTTGTGCGCGAGCAGGCCGGCAAAGCCGGTCAGCGCTTCGCGGGCGGCAGGATCGAGCGCGTTCACCGTTTCCAGTTCGAAATGCGCGTTGAAGCCGATGAATACGGCCGCCAGCCCCACGAAGCTGTGCAACGCAGCGACAAGCTGGGGCATTTCGGTCATCTGCACCCGCATCGCGACGATCCAGCCGATGACGGCGGCGACGGCGAAGGTGCCGACCACGATCGGCAGATTGGCCGCGCCGGGGCCAAAGAGGGTGGCCAACACGGCCAGGGCCATGCCGGTAATGCCGTACCAAACGGCGCGCTTGGCGCTTTCCTGGTTGGAAAGGCCGCCCAGCGACAGAATGAAAAGGACCGCGGCACAGAGATAGGCTGCGGACACCACACCGGTATCGAACATGAAATCTACCCCCTTAGGACCGCTGGAACATGGCCAGCATCCGGCGCGTGACCAGGAAGCCGCCAACGATATTGATCGACGCGATCAGGATCGAGATCGTCGCCAGAACCAGCACGATCGTGCTGGACGATCCGACCTGAAGCATGGCGCCCACAACGACGATCCCCGAAATCGCATTCGTCACCGCCATCAGCGGCGTATGCAGAGAATGGCTGACATTCCAGATTACCTGGAAACCGACGAAACAGGCCAGCACGAAGACCGTGAAATGGCCCATGAAGCTGGCGGGCGCCACGGCGCCGACGGCGATCAATACGATCGCGGCGACGATCAAAGTCGTGACCTGCGAACGGGTCTGCGCCTTGAAGGCGGCGACGTCCTTCGCCCGTTTCTGTTCGGGGGTCAGTTCCTCCGCCTTGGGTTTGGGCTTCTGGGCGGCGATCGCCTTGATCTTGGGCGGCGGCGGCGGAAAGCTGACCGCACCTTCAAAGGCGATGGTCGCGCCGCGGATCACGTCATCCTCCATATTATGGACGATCACGCCATCCTTGCCCGGCGTCAGGTCGAACAGCATGTGGCGGATATTGCTGGCGTAAAGCGAACTCGACTGTGCCGCCATCCGGCTGGGGAAGTCGGTATAGCCGATGATGGTGACGCCGTTGGGGGACACGATCTTCTGATCCGCCACCGTCAACTCGCAGTTACCGCCGCGTTCGGCCGCCAGATCGACGATGACCGATCCCGGGCGCATGGCCTCGACCATGTCCTTCGTCCACAGGACGGGGGCGTCGCGCCCGGAATGAGCGCGGTGGAAATGACGATATCGACATTGGGCGCCAACTCGCGGAACTTCTTGAGTTGTGCCGCGCGAAATTCGGGGCTGGACGGGGCGGCATAGCCACCGGTCGCCGCGCCATCCTGCTGTTCTTCCGAAAAATCGAGATAGACGAATTGCGCGCCCATCGATTCGATCTGTTCGGCGACTTCGGGCCGCACGTCGAAGGCCAGCGTGATCGCGCCGAGCGATGTGGCCGCGCCGATCGCGGCCAGCCCCGCGACGCCGGCGCCAATCACCAGAACACGGGCCGGGGGCACCTTGCCCGCTGCGGTCACCTGGCCTGTGAAGAAGCGGCCGAAATTGGCGCCCGCCTCGATCACGGCGCGATAGCCCGTGATGTTCGCCATCGAGGACAGCGCATCCATCTTTTGCGCGCGCGAGATGCGCGGCACCATGTCCATCGCCAGCACATTGGCGCCGGTCGCGCTGACCGCAGCCAATTCTTCGCCGCGCTGTCCAGGATAGAAAAAGGAAATGAGGGACTTGCCCCGTTGGAGCCGGGCAGCCTCTTCTGCTTCGGGTGGACGCACCTTGACGATGACGTCAGACGCGGCCCACAATTCTCCAGCGGTTGAAACCACCTGCACGCCAGCGGCGCGATAGCTGTCATCGTCGAAGCCGGCCGCCTTGCCTGCGCCGCTCTCGACAAGGCATATATGGCCCAGCTTCTGCAATTGTAGAGCGCTATCGGGCGTCAGCGCGACGCGCAATTCGCCTTGGACAATTTCTTTTGGGGCGCCAATTCTCAAACCCTCATCCTCCCTTTTATTCGATCGTCACTATCCGGTTCGATAGCGCGGTATCTTGGCTCCGTGACCTGATGTTTATCGTTTCAATCGCGTGGCTCTACCCAATGCCCATAAAAGAAGAAATCTTTTTGCCAACCACATACGTATTTTTATTTCCGGAAAATGCGGTCGCGGGTGTTCGCGCCGCCATGCCGTCCAGCGATTTCGAATGTATCGCACAGCACTGCTCGGCTCATAGGGGAGCACCCTCAACGTCCACTTCCTACATCAGCAGCATCAATAGCCCTATGAGAAGACGTCGTTATTCAGCGTCGCGCCGCTTGGCTATTGGTCGAGCCGTTATTCAGCCCAACGGGACGTGATCATGAACGCACGACGGCTTCATCCTGAGACGGTCCCTGCAACTAGGCGGATGAGGACCATGGTTGCGGGATGACGGAGAGACGGCAGCGCAGCGCTACGTCGTGCTATCCAATTCTTACGACGGCGCAAACGACACAACGTCCTAATTTACGGAGACGATGTCATGGCAGACACCCAGACCGAAAGCCTAACCGAACAATTTGAGGCACTGCATGCCGAACGGGTGCGGACCTGGGCGCCAGAGCAACTTGCGAGCAATGTCGACCGACGCAGGCGGCTGGTCGCGGATTTCGATCCGGCAAAAGTCATCAAGCCCGGCGATCGGGTCGAGGCTTTCACGCTGGCGGATGCCGATGGTGACCATGTCACGCTGGATCGATTGTTGGCGGATGGCCCCGCCATATTGATCTTCTTTCGCTATGCCGGTTGCCCGGCCTGCAATCTCGCCCTGCCCTATTATGAGCGCAACCTGTGGCCGCACGTCGCCGGGAGCGGCACTGCTCTGGTGGCGATCAGCCCGCATCTACCCGAAAAGGGATTAGGGGCCATTCGGGACCGACATGGTTTGCGCTACACGGTCGCCCATGATCGCGACAATAGTCTGGCCCGGCGTTTTGGTATCACCTTCGACCGCGATGTCGTGCCGGAGGAGCCGCAGAGCGAAGGATGGATCGGCGAACTGACCGGCACGGGCACTGCGGAATTCCCCCAGCCTGCCGTCATCATCATCGATCAGCAGCGGATCGTCCGCTTTGCGGACGTCAGCCCCGACTGGCTGGTGCGGACCGAAGCGCCGCCGATCCTGGAAGCGCTTCGTCACATAAAGATCAACGCCCCTGCCTGATTCAGCCAGGATGCAGGAGAACGCATCGCTGCGCGTGCATGACGCCTTAGCCGAGCATTTCAGCCACGATACGGCGCAACTCGCGGAGCGGCAGGACGCCTGTCGGCGCATGCCGATGGGGCGCGCGCTGGATCTTTGTGATCGTGGCGGATGGGTTGGAAGATATGGTGGTATAAGCGGTATTGAAATGCATAGAGATCCTGATGCGCACAACTGAGCGCGCGATATTGAAGTGAACTGCGCCATGATGGCGCGGATTGACTGTGGGGCCGGGCCGGGTCAGCCAAGGATGTGGCGGCTGTAAGGCCAATTCCCGAGCAACTGGGTGATGCTTGTACGTCGCTACGGCCAACGGGCTGCACTCTGTCCGATTGCGATCTGAAGCCGCGAGGACAGCATAGCCTTAAGTTGGCACGACGAACGACGAGATGCCCGACGGCACCGGATGTTTCCCTTCTCAAAGGCAGAGTACCGCCAGCAAAAATGCGAGCGGGGTTGAAAGCGCGAGAGAGGAAGACGTATCCGGAAAGGAACAATTCCGTCACAAACGACGTCAAGCCTCGCCCATATGCGTCAAGACCGGATGAAAGTCAACAGGACGCCACGGTTCGGTCACCATAGCGCAGCGCCGATTGTGACGGGCCGTGGCCCTTGGTCGTGAACGGCAGCGCTGTGCGAACGCCCTTCCCTTGCTGAATCAGCGCATCAAGCCTGCGCTGCGAAGTGCGTCCTCGATGACTTTCTGGACGCGGGTCTTCGGCAACGACGCTGGCGTCGGATCATCATGGATGGGTCGCGTGGGCGCTTTCGGGGCGACGGCACGCAATGGCGGGCTTTCCATGCGGCGCGGTGCGGCATGGCTTTCGGTATCCGCCAACAGGCCCCAGGCCGCGGCGATCCGACGGGTGGAGGAAATGCCAGCCTCCAGCATATGGGGCATGGCGTTGCCACAGGCGTCCTCACCCGTCGTGGCCAGCGGCGTGCCATGACCCAGATTGGCGATACGATAATCCTCCACGACCGGTCGTCCGGTCGCGTTCGTCCAGATGCGATGCTGGTGGCCGCTGACCGTTTCCGTCGCGTTCGGCTTGTCGTCCAGGCCATGGACGGACAGCCATTGCGCGAGGCTGGCATCGGCATTGCTGCTGGTCACGGTCGCATCGGCCGTGCCGTGCCAGATGGCGATGCCCGGCCAGGGTCCGACATGCGGCGAAGCGCGCCGCACGCGGTCGCCCAGTTCGGTGCCGCTATGTTTGCCCGGATCGCGCATGGCTTGCAGCGCTTCGGGGATGTTGGACGCGCTGCCATAAGGCAGGCCGGCGATGATCGCGCCTCCGGCAAACAGCTCGGGATAGGTCGCCAGCAGCGCGGCGGCCATGGCGCCGCCCGCCGACAAGCCGGTCACGAAAATCCGGGACGGGTCTATGGCACGGGTATCGACCATGGTGGCGATCATCTGGCGAATGGACAGCGCCTCGCCCCGGTCGCGGGTGATGTCCTCCCTCGAAAACCAATTGAAGCACAGATTGGGATTGTTCGCGCGCTGCTGTTCGGGAAACAGCAGAATGAAGCCATGATCGTCGGCGAGCCGCGACCAGCCCGATCCATGATCATAGCCGCCTGCCGTTTGCGTGCAGCCATGCAGGACCACTACCAGCGCAGGACGAGCCTTGCGCGTTTCTGGAACATAGGTCTTCGCCTTCAACGCACCGGGGTTGGAGCCGAATTCCTGGAGATCCTGAAGCCTGTCCGGATGGTTCGCGACGGACGCCATCCCGACCGTCCGCATGGCTGCGAGTTGGGCAATGGTCGCGGATAGCTTTCTCACGTCATGATCTCCGAATGTTAAAAGCCGCCCCCGCTGCTCGTGCTGCCCTCATGTCTTTGCTGCATTGCACAATATGGCAGATGGAGGCTGGCGAACAAGGGCCGGTGGGAAATAATGCTCTCATAGGCGCCGCCCCATTGTCTGTGCGCGGGATGCAGGCGTCTGCGCAGTCTGCACGGGAACGCCGTTGCGAACACCGAAATGGACAGTTGTGGGCGTTTTTACGATTTCGTCTCTGAGTGAGTATATATTTCGATATTTCAATGACTTATTCAGTTTCATACGACAGATGAATTGCGCGGCCTGTGCGGACCATTCGCGCGATAATCTACCTGACATATCGTTCCTAAAGGCTATATCTCGATATATCTTCAACTGATCTCGATATATCTTCATCATGGGGCCTGCCCCTGTTGGGACGTCATCCAATAGCTTGCCCGATCGGGTCAGAAGCGACTATCCGGGGCATATGATGCGGAAAGCAGGGGAAAAATCCGGTCATGCTGCAAAGCAGCATTGACTAACCCCGTCGATTGCTCTGCCCGATTGGCAAAGGCCGTCAGTTGTGCCCCATATTCCGTTGCATTTCCCTCTGCTTCCCATGAACAATCCGGCTGTTCGCCCGTTCCTCTGGCATGACCAAGCAACGATCGGATAAGCCGGATGTCACCCCCTTCAAAGGCCCGGCGGGCGGTTGGGGGTCGGTCCGGTCGCTGGCCGAAATCCTGCCGCGCGAAAAAGTGGGTCCGGAAACGCTGCGCGAACTGGCGCGACAGAATAAGCCGCATGGGTTCGCCTGCGTCAGTTGCGGATGGCCCAAACCGGCCAATCACCATCCTGCGGAATTCTGCGAGGAAGGTGCGAAGGCGACCGCCTGGGAATTGACGTCGCTGCGCACGACGCCTGAGTTCTTCCAGCAGTATAGTCTGAGCGAATTGCGGGGTTGGCGCGACTATGATCTGGAGCAGCATGGGCGGTTGACCCATCCGATGCGCTATGATGCCACCACCGACAAATATGTCGCCGTGTCCTGGGCCGAGGCCTTTGTCGATATCGGCGCGACGCTGAGGCCGCTCGATCCCACATCCGTGGTCTTCTACGCGTCGGGACGGGCAAGCCTGGAAACCAGTTATATGTACGGTTTGATGGCGCGGCTTTATGGCAGCCAGAATCTGCCCGACAGTTCGAATATGTGCCATGAATCGACATCGGTCGGATTGAAGTCGGCGATCGGGGTGCCCGTCGGTACGACCCGGCTCCAGGATTTCGAGCAGTGCGACGCGATTTTCTTCTTCGGGCAGAATGTCGGGTCGAACGCACCGCGCATGCTGCATGACCTGCGCGCCGCGCGGAAGCGTGGCGTGGAAATCGTGACCTTCAATCCGTTGCGGGAGCGCGGGCTGGAACGCTTCACCGACCCGCAAGACCCGATCGAGATGGTGACGCTGAAAGAGACGGGCATATCGACCCAATATCATCAGGTGAAGGCGGGCGGCGACATTGCCGCGATGATGGGCATCGCCAAATATCTGGTGGAATGGGACGATGCGGCAAAGGTCGCTGGCAGCACCGCTGTTCTGGATCATGACTTCATCGATCAGCATACCCATGGCGTCGACGATTTCCTGAGCGCGGTCCGGCAGGCGGACTGGCTGGCGATCGAGGAGGAAAGCGGCCTGTCGCGCGCCGACCTGGAGGCGGCAGCGCAGGTCTACGCCCGGTCGAAGGCGGTGCTGGCGATTTACGGCATGGGGCTGACGCAACATGTGGAGGGCGTCGAAAATGTCCGCATGGTAATGAATCTGCTGCTGCTGCGCGGGAATATCGGCAAGCCCGGCGCCGGGCCGACGCCGGTTCGCGGCCACAGCAATGTCCAGGGCCAGAGGACGGTCGGCATCACCGAAAAGCCTGAACTGGCGCCGCTAGACAGGCTGGCGGAACAATATGGCTTCGCGCCCCCCCGCGAGATGGGGCTGGACACCGTCGGCAGTTGTCGCGGTGTGATCGACGGATCGGTCAAGGCGTTCCTGTCGCTGGGCGGCAACTTCCTGCGCGCCGTGCCCGAGACGGCCGCGATGGAGGAAGCCTGGCCCCGGCTGGAATTGTCGGTGCAGATCGCGACCAAGCTCAACCGCAATCACCTGATCCCGGCGCGCAAGACCTATTTGCTGCCGTGCCTGGGCCGGATCGAGCGCGACATGCAGGCAAGCGGCCCGCAGGCGGTGTCGGTCGAGGATTCGAGCAGTTGCATCCATGGATCGGTCGGCAAGGCGACGCCCGCCAGTCCGCATCTCCTGTCCGAACCGGCGATCGTGGCGGGTATCGCGCAGGCGCTGCTGCCCCCCAATCCTCTGGTCGACTGGAGCGGCTGGGTCGACGATTATAGTCTGGTGCGCGATGCGATCGAGGCGACCTATCCCGAGATATTCAAGGATTTCAATGCGCGCCTGTTCACCCCCGGCGGATTTTGGAAAGGGAACAAGGCGGCCGAGCGCGTGTGGATGACGCCGAGCGGCAAGGCGGAGTTTCTGGCCCCGACCGGGCTATGCGCCACGGGTTTCGAGGCGGCCGATGGACGCTTCCGGCTAATGACGCTGCGGTCGAACGACCAGTTCAATACGACCATCTATGGCTATTATGACCGGTTTCGCGGTGTGGATGGCACACGCGACGTCCTGTTCATGCACGCCGACGACATAGCGGCGCATGGCCTGGCCCAGGGTCAGATCGTCGCACTGGAAAGCGATGCCGGCGATGGCGTGCTGCGCCGACGCGACGGGTTGATCGTGACGCCCTATGATATTCCGCGCGGGTGCATGGGGGCCTATTATCCCGAGTGCAATATGCTGATCTCGCTGGAACATCATGCCGCAGAGAGCCATGTTCCGGCGGCGAAATCGGTGCCGGTGCGGCTGGCGCTGCACTGAGATGATCAGGTGTAGCGCCTAACCCGCGCGGCCACGCAACGCCATGGCGGGTGAAGATGAGGATCGATGCGCCGCAGCGCGCAGCGATCGGCCTGTCCCTTGCGCATAATGCAAAAGCAAATCGGTCATTTCGGCACGGTGAACGGCAGGGGAATAGAGAAAGCCCTGGCCAATGATGCACCCGAAATCACATAATTGGCGGGCCTGCGCTTCCTGTTCGATCCCTTCGGCCAGCAGCCGCATGCCGAGTTTGTTCGCGATGAGCGACAGGCCTTCTATGATCGCCGCGCTGGCGCCGCCGCGTACCAGCCGCGCGACGAAGGATTTGTCGATCTTGATGATGTCCACCGGGACCGTGAGTAAATGGGTGAGGGACGCGAAGCCGGTGCCGAAATCATCGAGCGCGACCTTCAACCCATGATGGCGCATCGCTTCGATCTGTTGTCCGATGCTGTTGTCGCGATCGTCCAGATAGACGCCCTCCGTCACTTCGACGATCAGATGGTGCAGCGGCACGCCCTCCTTGGCGAAACCGGCGCTTAGATGCTCGTGCAGCGGGACGGGGCGATAGAAGTCGGCCGAAGAGACGTTCAGGCCGACATGCTGGAACGCCATGCCCATGGCGAGCCAGTCGCGCACGTCGCGCGCGACCTTCGCCAGCATCGTATCGGTCAGGATGCGTGCAATCGTCGCATCCGTGGTCGCTTCGTAAAATTCGGCCGCAGAACAGACGCGGCCTTCGGTCGTGGTCATCCGGCACAGCGCTTCCACGCCGACGATTTCGCCGGTGTCGAGCCGCAGCACCGGTTGATAATAGGCATCGATGCGCCCGTCCTTGAGCGCGGCGCCCACGGCCTGGATCGCCGAAAGGCGCTGGGTGATCGACGTGCCCAGACCCGGCCAGTAGCGCACGAAGCCGCCGCGCCCGGTTTCCTTGGCATGATAGAGTGCGTAGTCGGCATTTTGACGGACATTGTCGGGCAGGTGGTCTGTCGGCGACAGGATCGCGCCGCCCATGGTCGCGCGGGGATAAAGCGTATGTCCGGCGCATTCGACCGGTGGGATCAGCCGTTCCAATATGGCGTTGGCATACCCCTCCATATCGTAGAGATTGGACGGGGCGTGGACGATGACGGCAAATTCGTCGCCGCCCAGGCGGAAGGCGCGATCGGGCGCCGCCGCATCGGCGAGCCGGGACGCCACCGTCCTGAGCAAGATATCGCCGGCATGATGGCCGAATGTGTCGTTCACGACCTTCAGATTGTCGAGATCGATGGCGAGCAAGGCCCAGGCCCCGGCCTGGGTGCAGTCGAGCGCGTCGAGCGCGGCATTGAAGCAAGCCCGGTTGGCCAGGCCCGTCAAGCCGTCGGCATGCGCCATCCGTTCACGTTCCAGCACCCGGTCATGGCGTTCGAGGGCGATCACGCACAGATGGATGCAGGCGTCCACCAGATCCCGTTCCGCCGCCGACGGTCCGCGGCACTGGCGATAATAAAAGGCGAACGTGCCCAATATGGTGCCGCCCCCGTCGATGATCGGGGTCGACCAGCAGGCCCGATAACCAAGCGGCAGGATGAGGTGGCGGTAATCGTCCCAGAGCGGATCGCTCGCTATATCTTCCACGGTCACGGATTCGTGCAGATAGGCAGCGGTTCCACAGGAACCGGCAGTCGGCCCGATCGCCACCCCCTCCAGTACCGAAGAATAGCTGTCGGGCAGAGACGGGGCGGCCAGGGTATGCAGGCGACCGGCGCGATCCACCGTCAGGATCGAACAGGCCATGTTGGGCACGATCGCTTCCGCTTCACGACACAGCCGATCGGCCGTGTCGTGAATCCCTTCTCCCTTCGCGATCATCTCCAGTATAATGTTCTGTATGCGTAACAAAATCTTCGCCTCGAACTTCCCCATCGTGAAGGTCTACTGGAGTCGTTAAGCAAGCGTTGACGACGCATGATAAAATGGCCGGAAACTTCTTACGCATGTTTATGAGTGAGGGGGTCGCGTTCATGTAATCGCGTATGGCAGGCGGGCGCCATGATGTGGATCAACATAGTCTTATTTATTATGGGACTATATCGGGTTTGCCACTTGCCGTTGCCACGGGTTCAAACCCTCTGCCCTCGGCTAGTCTTTCGTCGCGAACGCGGCATAGCGCTCTCGCCAGGCCGTCACCTCGGATAGCAAATGGGCGGGCGCGGCACCGCCCGATAAGACGAGGCTCGCAACGCTGGCATCGGGGTGCATCAGCATCTTCTTCGATCCGTCGGTGAACCACACGGGCACCAACTGATCGCAAAGCCTGTCGAGAACGGCGCCAGCCATGCCATTGGCAATCGCTTCGCTGCCGGGGAGCAAGCGGACCATGATCGACACGCCTTCGAAGCAATTGCGCGGCTCCCGGACGAAATCAAGCGACACCAAAATGCCGGATCGGTCTGGACGGGACGCTTCGGGCAGGTCCGCGATCCTGCGCCAGGCGCAAAACCAGGTCCGGCAAATGTGCGGACGGACGGCATGGATGCTGCATCCTTGGTTGGACAAATGCGTGCAAGGCGTTTCGGCCGGCTTTTTGAAATCAGGCGTATCCACGGTGAGAATGGTGCAACAAACCGTGCAGTCGCCGCACGTGCGGTTTGAAAGAACCGGGCCTAGCAGGGTGGTTTCCAGATCATTCTCCGTGTGCATCCGGGCGGGGTGCCCTGCCCTTGCCGGAAATGCAAGTGGACCAAGAGGTACGGCACGGGCGCGGTCCTGAGATCGACTTGCCTGTCGTTCTGGATAACCCAAAATCATATTTAGCAGCTTGCCGCATCGATCCGGAGCCTCTATCGCGAATCGCTATCATTAGCGATTAAATGGGGATTGTTTTGTTCACTTTTCGCGCGATGCTGTTTGCGTCTGCCACATTCTGTGCGTCCATGGCTTTTGCGCAGGAAGCGCCCGATGTCGTGCCCAATGCCGCAATGGCCGAAGGCGACCAGATCGTCGTCACTGGCCGCGCGCAGCGGCTCTATCGGACCGAAACCACCACGGTCGGCAAGACCGCCGAAGACCCGCTGAACATTCCGCAGGCGTTGCAGGTCATCAACAAGGACCTGTTCGCCGATCAGGGTGCGCGCGACGCCACCGATATCTATCGCAATATTTCGGGCGTCAGCTTCTTCAGCTATGCCGGTGTCACCTTCCGCGGCTTTCGCCAGGACCAGTCCTTCTATGACGGGATGCGGGGCAATCCGTTCATCGGCTTTTCCGTGCCGCAATTGTTCAACATCGAACGTGTGGAAGTATTGAAAGGGCCGGCGGGCCTGTTCTTCGGTCCCGGATCGCCCGGCGGCATCATCAACTATGTGTCGAAGGTGCCGGGGGACGAGACGTCGATGCGCATGGTGGCGACCGCCGGTAACTACGACCGTCGTGGGATATCCGCCGAAGCGACCGGCCCGATCGACAAGGACGGCATCGTCACCTACCGGCTGGGGGGCTTTTACGAGGCGATGAATCCCTATCGCCGCAATACGAAGAACGTGTCGCTGATCGGCGATGGCGGCATCGCCATCAAGACCAATGAAGGCGGCAAGCTGACTGTGCAGGCGACGGTCTATGACAATGACTTGCAGGGCAATCGCCTGCGCGGCGTGTTGACGAAGGATGACGGTACTTTCCGCACTGACATTCGCTGGAATGCGAACGAGCCAACCGACTTTCTGCATTTGAAATCGCAGGCCTATCAGGCGCGTTACGCGACCGCGATCGGGGACCGGATCACGTTCGACGCAGGTGTGCGCTATTTCAAGGCGACCGAAACGCAGCAATATCACGAACCGCGCGGTTTGGTGGCTGGCAGCACCGATCTGGTCGCGCGCGAGTTTCGCGACCAGATTCGTGATGTCGACGGCCTTTCCTTCTCCGCGAACCTGACCGCGCGGGTCGACCTGCTCGGCATGGAGCACAAGTTCCAGACCGGTGCGGACTGGTATGACGAAACGAGCCTGCTCAATTCGCGCATCCTGCGGGCGGGCGTGACGCCGCTCAGCCTCAGCAATCCGGTCTATACCAACAGCGCACGGGATGTGGCCCGCGCGGCGCTGCTGCCTTTCACAGTCACCGACACCCGCACGAAGCGCAAGGGCGCCTATCTCCAGGATCAGGTCAGCCTGAGCGACGCCTTCATGCTGGTGGGCGGGGTTCGGTACGACAAATTTTCAGATCGCGTGGTCAATGCCGCCTCTTACAAGGATGACGATGTCACGTTTCGAACCGGGGCTATTTACAAGCCGCGCAAGGACGTTTCCCTCTATCTGAGCTGGTCGCAAAGCTTCGAGCCGCAAACGGCGGCGAGCCAGAATGGCGATGTCGGCGGTCCCTTCGCGCCTGTCACCGGGGATCAGTTCGAAGGCGGGATCAAGACCGATCTGTTCGACGGCAGGCTGCAAGCGAACCTGGCGGCCTATCGCATCGTGCGCAAGAACATCCTGCAAGCCGACGCCAGCCTGCCGCCAGTCAACGGGCAGGATCAGCTGCGGCCGATCGGTGAGGTAACGAGCAAGGGCTTCGAGATCGATCTATCGACCGACATTACCCCCAATTGGGTGGCGTTGGTCAATTATGGCTATAATGATACGAAGATCACCGGCACGATCGCGGGACAGGCGATCACCAATGCGGTGGGCAACCGCTTCGCCAATGCGCCAAAACATAAGGTCGGCTTCTGGACCCGCTATCAGGTGCCCGCGATCGACGCGGCCTTTGCGGTTGGCGGGGAACATGTGTCGAAGCGCATCAGCCTGTCTGGGCAGACCGTAAAACCCTATACGATCTTCGACGCCTCGATCACCAAGGGGCTTGGCTTTGCCGAACTGCTGCTGCGCGTCGATAATATGTTCGACAAGGTCTACGCCGCATCGGGCTTTTCGGCGCAGAGCGGGCATTTCCCGGGCGAACCGCGGACATTTCTGGCCGAACTCCGCTTCCAATTCTGATCATGGCCAAGGCGGAAGGAAAGAAGGGCCGTTCGCTCTGGTGGGTGGTGCATAGCTGGATCGGCCTGAAACTGTCGATCTTTCTGACCTTCATCCTGGCGACCGGCACCTTCGCCGTATTCGCGCATGAAATCGACTGGCTGGTGACGCCTGCCATGCAGGTGTCGCCCCGGTCGGAACCGGTCGCGTCATGGGGGGCATGGGCGCAGGCGGCGGCCAGCGCGGCACCGGATGCCCGACTCCAGACGCTCTATGCGCCGATCGATCCCTGGTTCACGGTCGAAGCCTGGGTCAGCCGCGGCACAGGCGCGCCCGACCGTGTCTATGTCGACCCATGGACGGCCAAGGTTACAGGCCGGCATGGCTGGGCCAATGTCCATCGCTTTCTGCGACAGGCCCATCGCCACCTGATGCTGCCAACGAAGATCGGCATACCGATCGTCTGTTCGCTCGCCCTGTTGCTTGCGGTATCGCTGGTTTCGGGCATCGTCACCTACAAGAAATGGTGGCGCGGCTTTTTCCGAGCGCCACGCGGCGGGGATGGTCGGCGGATGACCGGCGATCTGCATCGCCTCATGGGCTTGTGGAGCCTGTGGTTCGTGGCGCTCATCGCCCTGACCGGCCTGTGGTATCTGGTCGAGACATTGGGAGGAAACGCCAAAGTCCCCCCATTGCCGGAGGTGGCGGCCAGTACGGTGCCCACCGGTGTCACACTGGATCGGCTGGTCGCCATAGCGCGCAAAACCGATCCTGATCTCGACATCCGGGAAATCCGGTTCACGCCGGACAATGGCGTTATTTTTCTGGGACAGTCGTCCGCCTGGCTGGTGCGCGACCGCGCCAGCGCGATCGCCGTCGATCCTGCAACGTCACAAGTCGTCGCGCAATTGGACGGGCGTAGCTTGAACGTCCATCAGCGTATTTCCGAGATGGCAGATCCTCTGCATTTCGGCACGTTCGGAGGTCTGTGGACGAAAGTCATCTGGTTCCTGTTCGGCGTCATGCTGACTGCCATGTCTGTCACCGGCACGATGATCTACGCGATGCGGCTGGCCAAATCGTCGCGATCTCAAACGGCCGGCGTGACGCTCGCCTGGCGCGGCATGGGCGCCTGGGGCTATATCGGCCTTGCCCTCATTCTCCTCACCCTGATCCTGACGCCCGGCGCGATCGGAGGGGCGAGTTGAGGGGAGTGACCTGAGCAGGTCATTGTGTGGCTGAGGAGAAAGGCTTCAATTGCGTCATGCGGGCGCTGGAGCATAATCCGAGCCAGCAGATGATGCCATCTGCTTCGACAATGTTTTAGCGAGTGGTATCGGTCCACATCCTTGATCCCTGGCAGTTTCGCAAAACCAGCCATCAAGCTCACCTGCCGATACCGCTCGCCTTAACTTCGGATCACACACGCATATCAGAAGAAGATATACTCGCTCATGTGCTTAAATACACACGAGCGAGCACCCAATCCGTTTACATCAGAATTTCGTTACTTCTTCGACATGTGCCTGGACATCCTTCCGGTCAATCCAAAGCGTCCGGAAACTCTTGTCGGCGAGGAATTTCAGCTGGTCGCTGTTATGTTTCGATCCCGGCTGGCTGCTGTTGCCGTAGCTCATCATACCCACCGCTTTCATCGGCGTGCCGAACTCGACCATCGATACCCAGGTTTCGCCGTGGGCGGGCGTGCGCTCGCCATTCTTCATCGGTCCCCAGGTGATGGTACGGAAAACGCCGGTGTTGCCAAAACCACCATTGGCCGGGAGGCTGACATCGCCCAAGTGGAAGCGCGACACATCGCCATAGGGACGATCGACGGCGCCATAGAGCGATTTTGTCTTGGCGACCGCAGTTTTGAGCATTGCGACGGCAGCGGCCGGATCCTTCAGGCCGCGGGGAGTCTGGAGCGGATCATCCAGCGTCCACTTCACGGCGTAATTGGACTGATCGGTGAAATTCTTGGGTGCAAACAGCGCCGCCCAGGTCTCGAACAGCAACGCCCCCTTGCTGTCCGCCTCAAACTTGCGGTCCCAGCCGTTGAGCAAATTGACGGCGGTCCGAATGTCGGGATCGGTGGATCCGGCGGCGGCGGCCACCAGATCGGGGATCATCCGTTCCGCCATCAGCGACGTCGTGGTCAGCTTGCGTTCGACGAAATCGTCGAAGCTCATCTTGTCCTTGCCGGTCATCAGTTTGACCGACATCTGGGCGCGCTGGCTGACGGGACCGACTGGCGCGACATAGGCCGGGAAAGCGTTGGGATCGAGCTGGCGCGGCCAGGTCGCGAGCCATGGCGGATCATTGGCATTCTGCACAAAGCCGCTGGCCGGATCGAGCACCTTGGGCATGTCGTCATAGCTATGGACATCCTTCCACAGCGTCTTCGACGTATCGCCCGGCACCAGGCCGCTCCAATATTTGAGATCGCCATCGGGATGCTTGGGCAGCAGGCCGTTGTCGAGATAGAGGATATGGCCGGCGCGATCTGCATAGATGATGTTGAACATCACCACCTGCATCTTGCGCAGCGCCTTTTCAAAGGTCGCCCAGGTGCGCGCCTTGCCCATTTCCAGATATTGTTCCAGCACGCCGGGCCTGTCGAGGCCCGCCACCTTGACAGCGATCGTCGTCTTGCCGTCGGGCAAAGTGAAGACCGGGCCATGGACCGTGCTCTTCTGTTCGAACGTAACGGTCTTGAGCGATCCGTCCGCCTGCTTGACCTTGTAGCTTTTGCTGACCGACTTGAACGGCAGCACCTTGCCATCGAAGCTGTAGCCACCGTCCGCCAGGGTCAGCTTATAATTGGTGAAGCCCTGCATGGTGTTGACGGTGTTGGTGAACCCCAAATCGTTGTTGAACGCAAAGCGCAGCACCGGCAGCCCGACCTGCGTCGCGCCATAGACCGCCAAGCCCGGCGCCGTGATCTGCGCCTCATAATAGGTGAGCTGGCTGGGCGCCCAGGGCAGATGGGGGTTAGCGAGCAGCATCGCCTTGCCATTGGCGGAGCGGGAGGGCGCCACCGCCCAGGCGTTCGACCCGCCCGCTTCGTTGATCGTGGGATCTGCCAGGACCTTTCGATCGGATGCGATATAGCCAAAGTTCATCAGTCGCTGCGCATGGGCGATGATGTCAACGCCAGTGAGCGGCAGCACGACGCGCACCGCCGGATCGATCTTGTCCGGGAAGGCGGCGGCATAGGCGTTCACCCCGGCAGCGAAGGCGTTTAGATCCTTCTGCATCTGGGGGGTCTGCTGCTTGAACCACAGGGCCGAACGCGCGGGCACATCGTTTGCGACCAGCCACTTATCCTGGGCGTCGTATTTCTCGCCCCAATATTCGGCCGCACGGGCACGGGATTCGCCATACATGTGCAGCAGCAGATTGCCGTGGCTTTGCGCCTGCGCGTAGCCAAAGCCATAGAAGCCGCCTTCTTCCGTTTTGGCGTAGATATGGGGGACACCGAAACTGTCCCAGAGAATTTCCCCGCCGCCCCATTTGGCCGATGCCGATGGCGCCGCTGTCGATGCCTGCGTAGCCAGCGCGCTGCCTGCCAGAAGCAGACCCATTAAAATTGGTCGCATGGTTGTTCTCCTTGTTCGCACCCGCATCAGAAATTCACGCCAACCCGCGCATAATAGGATCCGCCGGTAAATCCGTAGGGTGCCGTCCCCGGATACAGGCCCTGACCCAGGGTCGGGCTGACTTCGCCGCGCGGGTCGGGATAGACGTTGAACAGGTTGTTGGATCCCACGGCAAGATTGACTACAGGCGTGATCTGCCACGTCACTTCAAGATCCGTTATCCACTTCGCCCCATAATAGCGGTCATTGGGAAAGGTCGTGACGCCATTGGCGACCACGCCATTGCCCTTAAGGTCCATGGCACCATAGCGTGTGACACGCGTGGACACGGCAAAATCGCCGACGGTGGCAACATTGCTGATCGAAAGTTTCGTAAGCGGAAGATTGCTTGTCAGATTGCTACGCCGACTGCGGTCGAACAATTCCGTGCTGAGCGCGGTCAAGGCCGTGGGGTTGGGAATGATGTCGGTGATGACCGTCTTGTTGTAGTTATAGCCCAGGTTCCACTGCATCTGACCGATATCGAACAGGCCGTGCTTATAGGATGCGACCACGTCAATGCCGCGGGTGCGCGTGTCGATGGCGTTGGTATAATATTGGGCGCTGATGTTGCTGGGGATGCCATTGGCGATCAGGATGTTGGAAATCAGCGTACCCGTCAGCGTGCTGGTAACCGAAATACGGCCGTCCACATTGATCTGGTAGGCATCGATCGTCAGGTTGAGATTGCGCATGGGCGTCAGAACGATACCACCTGAGATATTGAAGGATTTTTCGGGCTTCAGCGGCTCAGCGCCCAGGGCGATGGCAGCCGGGGAGTCAACGGCCAGCGTCTTGATCTGAAGCAGCTGGTTGGCAACGCCATTGACGGTGCGGAACTGATTGGTCGTCTGCGTATAGATTTGCTGTGCCACGGCGGGCGCCCGGAAGCCGGTATTGGCCGCCGCTCGGAATGCCAGCCATGGGGTCGCGGCATAACGACCGTTCACCTTCCAGATCAGCGTATTGCCACTGTCGTCATTATAATGTTCGAAACGCGTGGCCGCCCCGATCGTCAAATCCTTGCTGGGGTCCCATACGATGTCGGCATAGATCGCCGCATTGTCGCGCGACATATAGGCAGCGTCGTCAGGCTGGAACCCGGCGGAGCTTTGCGCGCCCGGTGTCATGCCCGGGGTGATGAACGATCCGATCGCATAGCTCGCCGGATCGCCGGCGAAGGTCTGATAGCGTTCGTGACGATGCTGCGCGCCACCCGACACCTGAAGGTTGCCGCCGCCCACATCATAGCCGCGCGTCACATCGAGCGAGGTGACGAATTCGGAAGATTTAAGCGTGCCGATATAGAATTCGGTCGGGCTGAGCAGGCCGAGCGTCGGATTGAGCGTGCCTTCCGAGGATTGGCGCGCCCGATTGCGGCCATAACCTGTGCTGAAATCCCAATCCCATCCGGCGATCAGCCCCTTGGCGCCCACGGTGAATTCGAAATCTTCCTCGTCGATCATGACATGGGGACGAAAGCCATTGGGGAAGATGCCCATGACGTTGTTGACGTCCTTGGGATAGCGATAGGAATACCAGAGGTCCGACCGGCGCTGGCTGTAAGTGCCGAAGGCGTATAGCTGAACGTCGCCCAGATCATAACCGGCATTGAGGGCGGTGTTGATGCTGCGTGACGGCATGACGCCATAGCTGATGTTCACGATCCGCTCCGTTCCCACGGCCGCCGCATCCCTGGGATCGAGCGCGCCGCCCACCAGCGGGTAGAGGCAAGTCGTTGTCGCGCGCACGGTGCAGTCCGCCAGCGGCAGGGAGCGGTTCGACATCTGCTGCTTTTTGAGGTTGAGCGAGAAATTGACAAAGCCGTTCTCCCCCAGCTTCGTGCCGATGTTCAGGCCCGCCTGATAATTTTCGCCGTCCGAACGATCGAAATTCTGTCCGGCGGTAATCGATGCCGAACCGCCTTTCGCATCGTCCTTCAGGATGATGTTGATGACGCCGGCGATGGCGTCGGAGCCATATTGCGCGGCGGCGCCATCGCGCAGCACTTCGATATGATCGATCGCCGCCACCGGGATCATGTCCATATCGGACGGCACCGAACCGTTATAGAGCGTCGATACCGCATTGATAAGCGAGGTCTTGTGGCGGCGCTTTCCGTTCACCAGGATCAGCGTCTGGTCGGGATTCAATCCTCGCAGACCGCCGGTCGCGATGACGGTCGATGTGGCGCCGCCTGCGCGCACAGGCAGGTTGAAGCTTGGCACCAGCGTGTTGAGCGCGGAAAAGACGCCTGCCTTGCCGGTACGTTCCAGATCTGCGCCGGAAATGACGTCGATCGGCGTCGGGCTATCGACCACGGTGCGCTGCTGACCGCGCGATCCGGTCACGACGATGGCCGATCCGGCATCGTCAGAGATCTGCGGCACCGCATCTTGCGCCATGGCGATGGACGGCGTCATTATCACCGCCACCATAGCGGTCGACATCAGGCTGGCAGAACAAAGCAATTTACGCGACATGATAAAGAAACCCCCCGATATTTCATTCAATGCGTCAATGGGGGATACGGAGGGGCGGACGACTTCTGCTAACTTCGGCCGGGATTTATTTTAGTTGCGGCGCATCGACTGTATGCCGATGCAAAGGGGGACGGATGACATTGTCACCCGCCCCCCTTGGCTTGCATATGGGTTTGCAATTAGAACTTTACGCTGACCTTGCCATAATAATAGCCGCCGGTGAAACCATAGGCACCGCTGGTCGCATAGAAGCCGGAACCCAGACGCGGATTGGCCGATGCCGGATCATAATCGGGATAGACGTTGAACAGATTGTTCGCGCCAACCGAGACTGCCAGAGCGGTGGTCGCCTGCCAGGTGAATTCGGCGTCGGTAATGATCTTTGGGCTGAAACTATTGTCGTTGCCATAGACCGGTACGCCGTTCACCGTCGCTGTCGCATTGCCGAACGAGTTGAACGATCCGAAACGCGTAACACGCGTCGACAGGCTGAAATCCCCCAGCGTTGCCATATTGCCCAGGAACAGCTTCGTCTTGGGCAGATTTTCGGTGATGTTCATTTGCGACAAGCGGTCGAACAGTACGAAGCCTGCGCCCAGCGAAGCCAGTTCGGGCGGGTTGTTCTTGATATGGGTGATCTTGTTCTTGTTGTAATTATAGCCAAGGTTCCACGACAGTTTGAGGTCGCCGATCGTGTGGCGATAGCTGGCCACCACGTCCACGCCGCGCGTGCGAGTGTCGATGGCGTTCGTGTAATATTGGGCGCTGATATCGGGCGACAGGCCGTTGGCGACCAATATCCTGGATACCGCCGTGCCGGTCAGGGTCGACGTGACGGCGATGCGGTCCTTTACCTTCACCTGATATCCATCGATGGTCAGGCTGAAATTCGGGAACGGCGTCAATACGAAGCCGGCCGAAAAATTGGTCGACTTTTCAGGTGTTAACGGCTCGGCACCGAGCGCCACGGCGGCAACCGATCCGACCGGCAGCGTCTTGATCTGCAACAGGTTGAGTTGCCCATTGATGTTGCGGAACTGGCCACTGGTGGAGGCGTAGATTTGTTGTGCAAGCGCCGGCGCGCGGAAGCCGGTGCTGGCCGCACCACGAACCGAGAACCACGGCGTGAAGGCCTGGCGGAAATTGACCTTGCCGATCAGGGTATCGCCGCTGGCATCGTCATAATGTTCGAACCGTGCGGCCGCGCCAATTGTGGTCGAGGGGCTGGGATCCCAGGCGACATCGGCATAAGCCGCCAGATTGTCGCGGGACATGCGGCCCGCATCCTCCGGCGTGATGCCGTTCGCCGCTTGCCCGCCCGGTGCGGGACGCTGCAAGACGCCGTTGCGCAGATAGGTGTAGGTGCCTGCCGCATAAGAGGCCGGTTCGCCCGGGGAGATTTCATAGGTTTCGTGCCGGTGCTGCAGGCCCGCCGACACCTGCACATGGCCAGCCATGTCGAACCCTTTGGTCAGATCCAGCGAGTTGACCCATTCGGTGGATTTCAGTGCGCCGACATAGAGTTCGGTCGGACTGGTCGGGCCGAGCGAGGGATTGTAGGTCTCATAGCCCTGGCGATAGGCGTAGTTTTTGCCATAGGTGGAGCTGAGGTCCCAATCCCATCCGCCAATCTTGCCCTTCAAACCGACGGCAAATTCAAAATCATCCTCGACCACGTCGAGACGAGGGCGAAAGCCGTTGGGGTAGACTTCGGGCAGGGTCGCCGCCTCGGTCGGCGCGCGGAAGGTGAAATTCAGTTCCGAATTGCGCTGGCTGTAGCTGCCGAACGAATAGAGATGGATGTCGCCCGCATCATAGCCGACATTATAGCCCAGATTGAATCCCCTGATCGGGAAGGCGCCGTAATTTTTCGTCACGAGCCGATCGATCGTGGCCTCACGCGGGTCGCGCTGGCCGTTGACCCGGGGATAGAGGTCGAGGCTGTCTGCGACCGGCACCGCGCGGTTCGACGCCTGCTGGATCTTGCCGTTGGCGAAAATATCCAGGAAGCCGGATTCGCCCAGCTTCGTGCCCCAATTGCCCTGCACCAGATAGTTTTCGCCATCGGAACGGTCATAATTCTGTCCGGCGGTAAAGGATGCCGCGCCGCCGTTCGTCCCGCTCTTGAGGATGATGTTGATGACGCCCGCGATCGCATCCGACCCATATTGCGCCGCCGCGCCATCGCGCAGCACTTCGATATGGTCGATGGCGGACGTCGGGATCAAATCCAGATCGGCCGGAACGGACCCGTTATAGAAAGATGAAACCGAATTGATGAGCGATGTCTTGTGACGGCGCTTGCCGTTGACCAGGATCAAGGTCTGATCGGGGTTCAGGCCGCGCAAACCGCCGGTGGAGATGACGGTCGAAATGCCGCCACCGGCCCGGGTGGGCACGTTGAAGCTGGGCACCAGCGTATTGAGCGCGGCCAAGACGCCGGGCTTGCCCGTGCTGTCCATTTCCTTGCTGGATATCACGTCGACCGGCGTCGGGCTGTCGGTGATCGTGCGGGGAAGCCCCCGAGATCCGGTAACGACGATGTCGGTGCCAGCCTCTGTTTCTGCGACCTGCGGCGCGGCTGGCATCGCGCCACCCCCGGCCGTTGCCCCCTGCGCCATCATCGCGGTCTGCATGGTTACAGGCAGATTGGCGGCCGAAAAACTGGCGACATCGGTCCGCCGCGTCTGCTTGGCGCCCCCAGTCAGCGATAGCGCGATGACGTTGCTGTTGGCGAGAGACACTTTAAGGCCGCTACCTGCGATCAGGCGGGACAGGGCTTCACCCGGCGCCATGCGACCGTTGACCTGCTGCGCGCGCATGCCGGTGACCTGGTCATAGGAAAACAGGATCTGAATGCCCGATTGCTTGGCGAACTGGCTAAGCGCCGACTGCATCGACTGAGCGGGTATGTCGAACTGCACCGGTGTGGCCGCCGATACAGAAGGTGCCACCACAGCGATCATGGCCGCAGACGACGCACCCATGGCCCGCAAAATATTTCGCGTCATTAAAGCCCCCATTTTGAAATTTTTTGCATGTTCTGATAGTGGATACGGAGGTCCACCACGTTTCTGCTAGCGATGCATTAAAATATCTCATTTTTATTGCAGTGTGATGAGCCTTACGTCGGCCATCCTCCAACTTGCCGAAATGCCGTTGCACAGAGCATCGAGCGGGAGATTGAACGACGTAAAAAAGGGGACGTGCATGGAAGCGGTCAGGGTCAGGCTGGATTGGTTCAAGGTGGCCATCCTCCCTCATGAGGGTGCCCTGCGCGCTCGACTGCGCAGGATCGTCAACCGCCCCTGCGATGTGGACGATCTGGTCGCGGAGTCCATGACCCGGGCCTATGCCAATGGCGATGTGACCCGCACGACATCGGGCAAGGCCTATCTGTTCCAGATCGCGCGCAACCTGTTGATAGATGAAGCCCGTCGCGAAAAGATCGTCTCGCTCGAACTGGTGGCCGAACTGGATGTTCTGAATGTCGACCATTCGACGGAAGCCACCCTGCAAGCGCGGGACGAGTTGCGCCATCTTCAGGCGATCCTCGATTCCCTGCCGCCGCAATGCCGCCACGCCTTCATCGAGCGGCGCGTCCACGGTAAATCTGTCAAGGAGATAGCAGAAGAGATGGGTTTGTCCGTATTTACCGTGGACAAGCATTTGACGCGTGCCGCGGTGAAGATAATGCAAGCCATTGGGCAGTTCGAGGGTTCGGGATTTGGCTGGTCGCTACAAAAGCGCGGACGAAATACAGGCGATAGAAGCCGAAGCGGCGCGTCGCTACCTTAACGCGCGTGCCGGCGACACCCAAGCAGACTGGGATGCGGCCTATGCGTGGGTCGCGCTCGATCCCGCCCATGGATTTGCCTTTGCAAAGGCAGAGGCGTCGTGGGAACTGGCCGAGCGGCTGAACGAACTGTCCGATTTGCGCGGTCGCGCGGCGCCGTCGGAGGATACCGCCGCGGTCATCGATCAGACATTTAACGAGGGCGCGAACGATACGGCCCCATTTGCCGACCTGCTCCCCAGGCGTTTCGCCAATCGTCGAACACTGGTGGGGATGGCGGTGGCGGCTGCCTTGATCGGCGTTGCCAGCACGGTGGCGCTCCGCCTGATCGGCACCGTCGATCATTATCGCACGGCATTGGGTGAAACGCGCGCGGTGCGCCTGGACGACGGATCGGTGGTCCGCCTGAATACCGGCAGCTCGATTGAAGTGGCGATGCGCGATTCCGTTCGATCGATCAAATTGCTGAAGGGGGAAGCCCGCTTCGATGTCGCACATGATCGTAACAGGCCGTTCATCGTGGATGCCGACGGCACGCAGGTCCGCGCAGTCGGCACCGCTTTCAATGTCAGGCTTCGTGCCGACCTGACCGAACTGACGGTGATAGAGGGTGAAGTCGCGGTCAAGAATGAGGGGTCGACGCAGCGGCACATCAACGCCGGCAAGAGCGCGGCGGTGCGCAGCGGTAGCATCGCAGTGACGCCGCTTGCCGCAGATCAGTTGAAGCGCCGTGTCGCCTGGGAAGACGGGAAAATCGAATTTGACGGCGACACGTTGGAGCAGGCGGTTGCAGAATTTAATCGCTACCGCGCGACCCCGCTGGTGATCGGCGATCCGGCCATCGCCAGCATGCGTGTCGGCGGCACCTTCCGCAGTGGCCGGTCGGACGATTTCGTGCTGGCACTGGAACATGGCTTTGGCGTTCGCGCCGTGGCGGGTAACGACGATTCGGTGATTCTGGTGCCGGCCCAATAGACATAATCTGCGGCATAGGGATTAGCAGATTGGCAGCTGCCATCCGTATCCGCCTTCATGGAACATGTAACTCCCGATTTGCCGAAACCCATTTCCCGTCAGGACCGACTGCGGTCCATCCTGGGCGGATCGATCGGCAATCTGATCGAATGGTATGACTGGTACGTCTATTCGGCCTTCACCCTCTATTTCGCACCGATATTTTTCCCGTCCGACGACAGCACCGCCCAGTTGCTGAATACGGCGGCGATCTTTGCCGTGGGGTTCCTCATGCGGCCGCTGGGCGCCTGGATCATGGGCATCTATGCCGACCGCAAGGGACGCAAGGCGGGCCTGACCGTGTCCGTCCTGCTGATGGGCGGCGGATCGCTGATGATCGCGTGCATCCCAGGCTATGGATCGATCGGTGTCGCCGCCCCTCTCCTGCTGTTGCTGGCCCGGTTGATGCAAGGTCTGTCGGTCGGCGGCGAATATGGCGCGAGTGCGACCTATCTGTCGGAAATGGCGCAGGACAACCAACGCGGTTTCTTTTCCAGCTTCCAATATGTGACACTGATCGCGGGGCAGTTGCTGGCGCTGTGCATGCTGCTGTTGCTGCAACTCGTCCTGACCGAGCAACAGCTGGAAAGCTGGGGCTGGCGCATCCCCTTTGCCGTGGGAGGCATGATGGCGACGGGGGTCTATTATTTGCGCCGGGGCCTGCGCGAAACCGAACAGTTTGAGGAAAGCGCCGCCAGCGAAGCCCGTCCACAATCCGGGGGACTGGCACTGTTCAAAACGCACCCGCGAGAGGTGCTGCTGGTCATGGCGCTGACCGCTGGCGGTACGCTCGCCTTCTACGCCTACAGCACTTATATGCAGAAATTCCTGGTCAACAGCGCGGGCTTCGGCCGCCAGACCGCGACGGCGATCATGGCGTCCGCGCTGTTCATCTATATGCTGTTGCAGCCGATGGCAGGCTGGCTGTCGGACCGGATTGGACGCAAGCCCCTGCTGCTGGCCTTCGGATTTGGCGGCGTCTTGTTCACCACCGCGATTTTCACCCGGCTGGAAACCGTGACCTCCTCCTTCGGCGCGTTCCTGCTCGTCCTCGCCGGGTTAGTCATCGTTACCGGCTATACCTCCATCAACGCGGTGGTGAAGGCCGAACTGTTCCCGGCCCACATCCGGGCGCTCGGCGTCGCCCTGCCCTACGCCTTGGCCAACACGCTTTTTGGCGGAACGGCGGAATTTATTGCCTTATGGCTCAAGGCGGACGGTATGGAGGGTGGATTCTACTGGTATGTCACCGCCATGATCGGCGTCTCGCTCATCGTCTACCTTCGTATGCCCGACACCCGCAACACCAGCCGCATCTGATTGATCGAGGGGAATATTTATGAAACCATCATTGTCCAAGACCCTGGCCTGCACGTTGCCGATGCTCCTTGCCCTGCAACCGGCGATCGCCGGGGGCCAGGCTGTTGCCACGCCCTCGGAGCCGCCCTTTACATCCATTCAGCCGACTGATTTCGCTATTGCCGGATCGCTCTCCAACAGCTGGGCCGACTTCGACAAGGACGGCGACCTCGACCTTGCCGTCTCGCTCAAGGGCGGCGACATCCGCCTCTATCGCAACGACAAGGGCAAGTTCGTCAATATCGGCCCGGCCCTCGGCCTGCCGTCGTCCGGACCGGAAATGCGCGGCGTGGCTTGGGGCGACTATGATGGCGACGGCTGGGTGGACCTTTTGGGTGGCGCGACGATGCCCGACCAGCTGAGCCTGGTCTTCCATAATCAGGGCGGCAAGAAATTCACCAATGTCGCGCCGGAACTGGGCCTGACCATTCCGGGCCGCTCCGCCCGCCAGTCCAGTTGGCTCGATTATGACAATGATGGCGACCTTGACCTCTATGCGTCGAACCGTATCGGTCCCAACGCGCTGTTCCGCAACGACAACGGCAAATTCGTGCAGATATTCGCAGGGACCAGTGTTTCCGATCCGCGTCCCACCGTCGGCGCCTGCTGGTTCGATGCCGACCGCGATGGCGATCTGGACCTGTTTCTGGCCAACCAGTCCGGCGCCACCGATGCCCTGTGGCGCAATGATGGCGACAGCTTCACCGATATCGCGGCGCAGGCCGGCGTCGATAATCCGGGCCGTACCAAGGAGGAAGGCGGCGTAGGCTGCGCCGTGGGCGACTATGACAATGACGGCTATCTGGACTTGTTCGTGCCCAATTACGGCGTGAACGCCCTCTACCACAATAATCGCGATGGCACATTCAGCAACCTGGCCAAAGCTATGGGCGTCGGCATTGACAACCACGCGGTAGGCGCCGTGTGGGGTGATTATGACAATGACGGCTTTATCGATCTGTTCGTCACGTCCTATCATGGCGAGCGCAACCAGCAGCAGCCCAAGGACAGCCTGTTCCACAATGACGGGGGCAAAGGTTTCACCCAGGTGCTGACCGAAACGTCCAAACTGAACGTGGGCGATCATGGCGTCCAGTGGGTGGATTATGATGCCGATGGCGCGATCGATCTGTCGGTTATGCGCGGTTATACCGACAAAGGCGGCCACTTCCTGTTCCGCAATGCCATGCCCAAGGCGGAAGCGCGCCGCAGCCTGAGCGTTACCGTGCTCGATGCCAGTGGCCATTTCACCAAGATGGGTTCGGAAGTGCGGCTGCTCGACAAAACTGGCAAGATATTGGCGACACGGCAGGTTTCCACTGGCGACGGCTATAATTCGGAAAATGCCGCACCCGTCCATTTTGGATTAACCTCCTTGGCGCCGGTGACTGTGGAAGTTACCTTCATGGGCAAAAATGGTAGAACCGTGCAGACGATCCCCAGTGTCAGCCCCGCAAAATATGCCGGGAAGTCGCTGGTTGTTCGTCAGAACAAGTAACGTCGATTGAAGCGCCCCGGTTGCTCAGGAGGCTTCAAATCCTGAGAAACCGGGGACTTTATGAGCAAGATCACGAACAAGTTCGCCGGAAGTCGGCGAGTGCGGGGTGCCTATTGTGGTCGATCACGACCGCGATTATCCGTGCCGCTGGGCGGCCGTCGTGTCGATCGCGGCAGGCCTGCTGGCGTCCCGACACAGGTCGCCGACAAGATCGCAAGGTGCGAAAATCATTCCGGATAATTTTGTATCAGACAATTCGGCTGATAATCTTTAAATCCTCGTGCTAATAATTTGATCTCGCGAAGTATCGGACACTATGGTCAAGTCCCAATTGTCGTTGCCATCGCCATGCGGTCGGGACCCATATCATTGGGCCCGGTCAAAGACGCACGCCGCCTCGCGATCAATTGCTTTGGGGTTTCGCCATACCAACGCTTGCAAGCTCTGGCATAGCTACTTTGTTCCGAATAGCCGAGCAGCGTAGCAATCTGCGAAACCTGAAGATTGGACGTCGACAATTGCCATGCCTTGCTGCGTCGAACATCGTCCAGAATATCTTCGAACGACATGCCGACCTCTGCCAGGCGGCGTTGCAGAACACGGGGATGCATCGACATCGCATCGGCCACGGGAACAAGCGCGGCTTGTTCCAACTTCATCAGGCGATGGATCGTCTCCCGAACATATTCAATAAGAGGCAAGTTATTGCCGTTTTGCGCCAGATAATTTTCAGCCAACATCAGCGCGGCCGAATTGCGACCATTGACTTGGTGATCCAGTAAGTAGGACGGGAAATATAGCGCATTGACCCTGGATCCGAATTCGACGGAACAGCCGAAGAACTCCCGGTAGCGGCCGAGCGATGATATCGGGCCATGTCTCATGGTAATACGCCAGGGAACGAAGTCTTCCCCGATCATAAGGCGAAAGGCGTTCAATGCGACGGCAAGACTCTTCTCGATGATCTGGTCGCGATGAGCGATCTGGCGTGACGCTATTGTATAGATAAAAGCTGACGTCGTCGGCCCGCGCTCCAATGTTGCGATTTCCGGCGGCGCGCAATGATATAGGTAGCGACATACCCCCTCGATCGCGTCCAATACTGTTTCTGAGTTGCGGATGAGGACCGCCACCGGGCCGAGAAAATCGATACCCTGTTCCGCCGCCAATATCATACCGAAGTCCGGGCGATTGAGTTCGATCGCCGCGCGTCCGATCACCGCGACGACGTCGGGATATGAGATCAAATGGTGGGTATCGCCGGCAGCGGATAAGGGAATTCCCTGAGCGCGCAACAAATGGTCGGGATCACCGCCAAGCCTGCGCACGAGCGGTACGAAATGTTGCAGCGCAGCGCCACTGATCATGTCCGTCATAGTCGTGAAATGTTAAACAAGATTCGTCCAAAGTCAAGTTCGCCGCATCCAGACCTGTCAGACCATGCCCTAGAACAAGCGCGACGACGCTTGGAGGAGAGGGTTTCTGCGATGACGATGCAGGCAGTCGTGATGCAACAGGGTATGCTCAATTTGGCGCGCATACCCACGCCTATTCCCCGTGCGGGGGAAGTTCTGGTCAAGACGCTGGCCTGCGGCATCTGTGGTAGCGATCTACATTGTGTGACCCATAGTCAGCAGTTGATCGATAGTACCCGTGCGGTGACCGGGGGCGAACTGTTCGATATTAACGAGCCGGTCGTCTTGGGCCATGAAATCTGCGCCGAGGTGGTCGACTACGGGCCAGGGACGCGCAAGGTGAACGCATTGGGTTCACGGGTCGTGTCGGTGCCGTTCCTGCCGCGCCCGCAACCCGTCATGATCGGGCTGTCAGGTGTCGAGACGCCGGGCGGGTTCGCCGAATTCATGATATTGTCCGAAGACCTTTTGATCCCCGTGCCCGACGATCTCCCCGCCGATATCGCGACCCTGGCGGAACCGATGGCGGTCGCCGTACACGCCATCAATCGCGGAAACCTGGGCAAGGATGATGTGCCCATCGTCATCGGCTGCGGACCGATCGGTCTTGCTATCATCGCCGTGCTGAAAATGCGCGGGATCGGTCCGATCGTCGCTGCGGACTTCTCCCCGTCCCGCCGGAAAATGGCGGAACGGCTTGGCGCCGATGTCGTCGTCGATCCGCGCGAAACGTCACCATATGACAGTTGGCGCGGGCTGGCGGGGGCGTCTGATCCGGCGCGCTTGGGTCGCCAGACTCAGCTATTCATGGGATTCCCGTTCAGACAGTCGGTCATCTTTGAATGCGTCGGCGTCCCCGGAATTATCCAACAGATATTGGCCAACGCGCCGCCATGTTCGAAAGTCGTCGTAGCCGGTGTCTGCCTGGAACTGGATCAGTTCATACCGGTCTATGCGATCTTCAAGGAAATCGACCTCATTTTCTGCATCACTTACACACCCGACGAATTCGCCCAAACCTTTGCGGCCATCGCATCGGGGAAACTCGATGTGGCGCCGCTTATCACCAGCCGGGTCGGACTGGATGGCGTCGCTGGCGCCTTCGCCAGCCTCGCAGATCCCGAACGGGACGCGAAGATCGTCGTTGTCCCTCACTGATTTCGGTGTCGATCAGTCGACACTCTATTGCGTTCATCACAGGAAGGAAGATCATCATGACCGCCACTGCCGCTGCTGCCAATGTCCCGGCCTTTTCCCTGCCGCAAGACCGTCTACTGACGCTGAATATCAATGAAACTACAGTCTTGCAGGACGCCGCCGGACCAGGCGTCAGTTTTCAGCCGCTCTATGTCGATCCGGAACTGGGTGTGTGGACGGTAATCGGGATTTTCGCGCCCGGCGCAAGCGTGCCTATGCATATCCATACCGGACCGGTGCATGGTTTCACGATGAAGGGCAGCTGGTATTACGCCGAATATCCTGACCAGGTGCAGGTGCCTGGGTCCTATCTGTATGAGCCGGCCTCTTCGCTCCACACCGTCGTCTCGCCCGAAGGCAATACCGAAGACACGCATGTTCTGTTCATCGTCAACGGCGCGAACGTGAACTTCGGGCCGGATGGTCAGTTCCACTCGATCCTAGATGCTATGACGATCCAGAAAATGATAGAACAGTGGTCGCAGGCGAACGGCGGAGCAGCTGTCGACTATATCGCTGGCGGGTCGGCACGCCAGATCAGCAAAGCGTGACATTCTAATCTTCGTACACAATATCGATAAATATCTACAATATTATCTATGAAATTTGCAATTTCGAAGAGTTGTTTGGTACCATAACATGCATAATACCAGGTTGCATTGATAGGAGCCTATAGCCAGTTGTTCCCCGGCGCAGGCCGGGGTCCAGTTCTGAGCATGGGACTGGACCCGGCCTGCGCCGGGGAACCGCCCTATGGGGCAACATCATCGCATTTTGGTATAAACCCACTTTGACGATTGTAGGCTTTCCCATCAATCAAACCATAAGCTTAATCTGCATCCGCCGTCGAAGGTCGGCGGATGCAGTGGACCAGGTCCAGAACTATCATACGGATGCTGGCCTAGAGGCCCAGATCAAGGCGTGCCAACTCGGCGACATCCAGGCCGCCAGGGCCGATCCGGTCTCTCATCAGGAAAGAATTGAAATCCACATCGCCGATCAGTTTGAACTTCGCCGCATAGCGTTCATCCAGCACTGCCAGAAAATCTTCTGAAGCAAAGGGCATCAGATGGCCGTAGGACGCCAGATCTAACAGCACGCCCAACTTGTCATCGCCAAGTTCACCCGACGCCCAAACGTTGAGGGAAGCGTTGTGCGAAATCATCATCAGAAAAGCCAAGGCGTTGGCATCGGTATTGGGCGCCAGCAAACCTGTGTGCGCCATACCGGCGATGCAGGTGGCATACACATCATGATAGATATGCCGAACGCCAAATAGGGACGAATCCTTGGCCAGCATCGTCGCTACGGAACGGACCAGTTGATTGGAACCGATGCTGGATTGCGCAAGGTTGCGGTTGGTCTGCTCCATACCCTCCAGCCCTACGCCCTCCGCAACCGGATTTTCCGCGATAAAGGTACGCGTGCGAAGCTCCAGCGCGGCAGACAGGAACGCTTCCTTGGTGCCGAATACATTGTAGATCGTTGCCGGAGAAACCTCAGCCTCTTGAGCCACATCGCGGATAACTACATTATCGAAACCGAGCTTTTCCAGCGAGTCCACGGCGATCTTGAGCAGGCGCACATAGGTTTTCTGCTTACGCGCGGATAATTTGCGCCGGACCTGTGGCGCCCTGTCTTTCGTCATCAGGCCTCTGCCTCCAGCTCACTGCGGATCACCCTTATCATACGGCACGAGATAGCAGGATATCATCATCAAAACAAAGCAGGAAACGCTCGGCTTGGCCATCGCGCAGCCCTACGCTACTGGCGTCCTCTCCATTACAAGGAATTGACGCTATGCCCGCCATCAACGGTAAGGACGCTGCCAGTTATATAGCTTGCCGCATCGGAACATAGCAGCAGAAATGCGCCATCAAGTTCTTCGGGCTTGCCCAATCTGCGCGAGGGGATACGCCCGATCAGCTTTTTGCCCGCTTCGCTTTCAAAGAACTGCCTGTTCAATTGCGTTTCGAAATAGCCCGGCGCGAGTGCATTGACGCGAATGCCAAGGCGCGCGAATTCAAGCGCCAGCACCTTGGTGAACTGGATAACGCCTGCCTTGGATACGGCATAGGCGGCCACGTTCCCGGCCTGGCGCAACCCTAATATAGACGCGATATTGACAATCGCACCGCCACGGTTCTGCGCCTTCGCCATTCTGGCAAAGGCGCGCGATGTCAGGAACAGGGAACGCAAGTTCGTGTCGATCACCTGATCCCAATTGGCACTTTCCTGATCGATGACAGGGCCATCAGATACAATCCCCGCGCAATTCACCAGAATATCGATATTGCCATGGGCATCAAAGCATTCGGCCACCTCTTGCTCGTCGGTAACATCCAGCGATCGAAATGCACATTGGCCACCTTGCGCGCATATTTCCCGCGACAAGCTCTGCAAAGGTTCAATACGCCGCGCTGTTGCCACGACTTGCGCACCGGCACTGCCCAACAACCTGGCAAAATGCTGACCGAGCCCGCTGCTTGCGCCTGTAATCAGAACAGTCTTTCCAGAAAGATCGAAATGCACCATTTCATCATACTCTCACGCAATAATTCATCGGTCGGTTCGAATGCTAGCGACCCGGATATGAAGTCCGTGACACAATACCGATTACTCGGGACGCACTTTATATCTTAAGGGTTTCACTAGAGCATGATCCGTTCATATTGAATTGGATCATGCTCTGTTTCTCGTTTTGTTTTGCGCATTTTCGGGTTCAGCAGATGATGCCATCTGCGTCGCAAATGCTCCAGCAACTATATGGTTCTCTTTGTTTTTAGGCGTTCGGGCCATGCCTGCCCACGATATCGAGTGAGCAAAGGATGGCGTAACCATCGACAGCATGCCCGCCAGCACCACCGCCGATGGCGTTTGGAGCTTCGATCTATTCTTATCGTTATTTTTCATGCTCCCCCCGTTATTATTATCAATCTAATATTCTTGCAGAAACTGGATATATATCATCCCATGTTCCATATAGCGCCGTCAACATCTGGCCGACTGGCGGAGCCAACAGCCCAATTTCGGGAATTGGTTCGAAGTGCAAAGTGCCGCTTCCGGCCCGCATTTTGATGTTATGAATATGCGAACGCGTAGCGATAATCCGTGAAGTATATTTAAGGGGATTGAATGAGCTGGGTATATCCTTCAGCAAAAAGCTGTCCGACTCCGCAAATTCAGTAATCACATCGCCACTGACCTGCACCGATATATTCAGCAGTGCTTTGCCGCCTCTTTCGATCCTGGCAGTAACAAGCCCATTGCGTTCTTCCAGAACAGTGGAACCAAAGATTGCGGGCCAGCCGTAGGTTTCACGAAACCCAATAAGACTGGCTTCCGTGTCAGTGACAAGCCAGCTCACATAATTGCCAATTTCATTATTATATTTGGCAGAAATTGATAGGCATCCACCTATATGTGGCCCTAAACCTGATACATCAGGGCAATCCATAACGCTGAACACGACTATTGGATTATCTGCAGGCTGCAATTGTGGCGGTAGATAAGGCGCGACATCCTCTTTGGTTGCAGCATATATCACCAACAGAGATCGCGTCCCCCTAAACTTGAAGGGCGGGTCTCCATACAGGCGCAATCTATCAGCGCTCATGCGTGCCTCTCCATTTTAATTGCTATTATTATATTATGCTGCTGCCATTTTCTCATAATAATCCAGAGATTCCTGAACGGACTGAGGAATGCTATGATTTTCTGGATTATAGTAAGGCAGAACAATTTTTAGCATTCTTGGAATGATGTAAAATGCCATTCGCTTTTTTAGGCGCTTTTCTCTCTTCTTCGATTGTTCGATTTCTTCTTTAGAAATGGATTGATAGTCTATTTTCGTTATTATCTCATATATATCCTTTTGGAACTTATTAAGAGATCTGAATGCCACGAATGTTCCGTAAAGACGCATGAAATAGTTACCGGACACTTCCTTGAAAACGGCGTGAGCAACGGTACGATGTTCAAATTCTTCGGCAAGATGCCACTTATACAAATCGACCATTCGCTGATCTCCACCCTCAAAAAGATCAGGCGCATGCTCAAAAGCGAATTTTGAACTGAACAGTGCGATATTCTCAAAACCGGCACAATAGGCCGCACAAAATTGCACCGAACGATCTTTCAGCATGTTCTTATAGAAAATCCGCATCCGCGCTTCATATTCGCGCACCGCGTGATAACCGCGCGCATATAATTCTCTGTTGAACGACGCATGCAGGTTGCAGTGATTGGATTCCTGCTCCACGAAAATGCGCATTTCCTCAAGTAGCCCGGTTTTTTCCGGCGCAATATATTTTTTGGCTTTGGCCATCATTCCATTGACGAAGATCTCGCTTTGCGAAGCAATGGGGCTGCCTGCATTCTGCATGGTTGCAAATTCGGGAATCCTGGTCCAGTGAAGGGGTACATCGCTGAAGTTTATGGATATTTTTCTCGGTATCACAGACAATACTCCTATATTTCCGGAAGCATAGCGACCGGAATGTTTCCTGTAGATCTGCGGGAGGGGGGACCATAAACCCTAGGCTGGATTTACCGCCATATCGCGACTTCCCGAGATATTCGATTCTGATGTCATACGCTTATTTGAATTTATACCTTGATCTAAATTTACGTCAAGAATATATCCGGTGTGCCTTTCACGACATCATATTTCGGACATCATGCGCACGTGGCGTCAAGCCGGACCAGCAATTTGCCCTTATGGCCGCCCCCTGCTTCGAAAAGCCTGGCAAAACCATCGGCCAGCCCGTCCAGACCATCGATAATATCGAGTTCATATTTCAGCTTGCCTGCCAGAATCCATTCCACAAGCGCCTGAACAGCTTCGGGGATGCGCGAAGCATAGTCGGAAACGATAAAGGCCTTGATCGTCGCACTCCGCATCAGAATGTGGCTGAGATCGGCGCCGTCACCCTTGAAATCACTATTATATTGCGAGATCAGGCCGCACAACACGACACGGGCATGGTGCGCAAGCTGGCTGTAAACCGCGTTACCCACCGCGCCACCGACATTTTCGAAATATAGATCGACACCACCACCCAAATCGCTTTTGGCGGGCGCCAGAACGGCGAGGCGTTCGGCTATATTTTCCGTGCGATAATTGATCGCGGCATCGAACCCCAGATCCTGCGTCAGCCAGCGGCATTTTTCGTCATTGCCGGCAATGCCAATCACATGAAGCCCAAGGTTTTTCCCAATCTGCCCCACAAGGGATCCCACCGCCCCTGCGGCACCGGACACCACCAGCACATCGCCTGGTTTGGCGGCTCCTACCTCAACGATACCGAAATACGCCGTCCAGCCGACAAGACCCAGTACGCTGACCAAGGCGGATAACGGCAGGCCGGGAATGGCCGCGACTTTATAGGCCGCCGAAGCTTGGACGACGCTGTATTGCGCCCATGATGCCTGGGCCATGACGATATCGCCGACCTGCAGCGCATCGGATCGAGATTCCACGACTTCCGCGAGGACCGAACCCCATAATGGCTGCCCCAAAGGCAACGGAAGGATATAGGATGCCTCTTCCCGCATCCACAGGCGATTGGCCGGATCAAGCGAGATATAGAGCGTGCGAAGCAGCACGTCGCCGTCTTGCAACGCCGACACCGGAAACTCTTCATATGCGATGGCGGAGCGCCAATCATCGCCCTGGGGGCGGTGTTTCAAAATCCAGGCCATGTTGATCATAGGATGTTCCTCATCAAGATGGCCGCTCAACGGCTGGATGCGCCGCCATCAACGGAAATTTCGGTGCCGGTTATGAAAGCTGCGCCATCCGAGCACAGAAATTGAATGGCGTGGGCCACCTCTTCGGGCTTGCCCATTCGGCCCATCGGATTGCCGGAATCGATCAGCGTCTTCACCTTCTCAGGGTCAAGGCCTGTCGCCTGGGCAAAGCCGCTGGCGACATGTTCCATCATGGCACCTTCGATCGGTCCTGGGTGCACGGTGTTGACGCGGATGCCCAATTTCATGTCTGCGAATTCGTTCGCCAGAGATTTCGCCAACAATTTCACTGCGCCCTTACTGGCACAATATGCCGCATGCATGGAGGATCCCCGCAGACCGGCGATAGACGACAGGATAACGATGGACGCCCCTGCGCTATTCTTGGCTCCGGCCGTCATCAGCAGGGGCAACATAGCCTGCGTGCCGATCACAACACTTTCGACATTGATCGTCTGAACCTTGCGCCAATCCTCTATGCTGGTCTGCGCAAAGGCTTTGGTGAAGCTGATGCCGGCATTGTGCACCAGCCCGTCAAGTTGGCCATGACGCTGCTCTATATGCGCGGCTACGGATTGCCAGGCTTCTAGAGATGTCACATCATGAGCCAGCACATCGCCCTCACCCACGATGTCCGTAGGAACGACGGTGGCCCCCGCCGCTGCCAGCGATGCGACCGTTGCGTTGCCGATTGCGCCCTTGGCGCCTGTGACGAGGATGATATTACCGGCAAGATCGTCCGGCTTGCGCGCGGCGGTCATCACAAATGCCTTCCACTGCCCGGCGCCACCATGACCTTGGCGTGCTGCGGATTGGTGTGGAGCAGATCGAAAGCCCCGGCCACACCCGCAAGATCGACCGTGCCCGTTATCAAAGCGCCGGCGGAAAGCTCGCCTTCGCACAGGCGGCGCAGGGTGTCGGAAAACTCCTGCGCCGTGTAGGCCATCACGAAGCGCAGATCGATTTCCTTGTTGTTGGCGATCATCGGTTCAATCTGATCCTTCGCCATGCACACACCCGCGACGATGATCTGGGCTGCCGGCGGAGCCTGACAGATTAGGGTGTTGAGCAGCCCGGGCCTGCCGACACATTCGAAGATAACCGGGCGTCGCGGGTTCGATGCCATCCCCAATGCCAGCAATTCCGTTGGAACGCCCAAAGATCGCCACAATTCAAGCGGATCTGACTGGCTGGGATCAAGCACATGATCAGCACCCAGTTGTTCGGCAAGTGCGCGACGTTCCGGCTGCAGATCAGCCGCAATGATCGGCCCTAATCCGCGCGCCTTGAGCTCCAATATGATCGCCAGACCAATCGGTCCGCAGCCAACAACATAGTATGCACTGTTCGCCTGATCCGCCTTGGCGACGGCATGGACGGCCACGGCCATGGGTTCGGTCAGCGCCGCCAGTTCGGATGGCAGGCCATTGGTCACAGGCAGCAGCAAGCTTTCCGTCAGGACCATATATTCCGCGTAGCCGCCATTATAGCGGTTGGAATAACCAACGCCCTCGATGCGATCGTCATCGAAGTTCATCGCCAAGGCGCAAATGGATGTTCCCAACGCAACCTTCTTTTCGGTTTCCGGGCCATAATCGACCAGTTCGGCGCAAAATTCATGCCCGAAGATGACATCCTTGGCCGGATCGAGATTGCCCGTGGGCAAACCTGTGCGCCGCCCGGCATCGATCATGGCGTCGTAATGATGATGGGCGTGAATATCTGAACCACAAATGCCGCAATGGGTGGTGCGCACCAGCACCTGTCCTTTGCCCGGTTGTGGTATGGCGATATCTTCCAGCAGGAGACTGGCGCCACGCTTGACGACGGCTTGCATGGTCATTGGCCAACTCCTGTATTTTCCAGCCGGGCCTTGATGGCCGATGTGAAGCGTGCCGCCTGCATGCCATCCACCACCCGATGATCGTAAGCGATGCTCAACGTCATGTAAGGGCGCACAACCACCGCGCCATCGATTGCCACCACCCGGTCCTCGATGGCCCCTGCAAAGACCAGCACCGGCTCGTCCAGATTAAGCACGGGCGTGCCCGCCTTGATGCCAAATTTGCCCAGATTGGAGATGGTGACGACGGCCGGATGATCCTGATCGGGCAGCACGCTACCCTGTTGTATCGCGGCGATCGCCTGCACACGCTGCCGGGCGATGGCATCAAGCGATGGATCGGCAATCGGGATTTTGGGTGTCCGCAGACCCCGCGCGGTATCGACCGCGAGGCTGATGACAATCTGGCCATGCGTGACCAGCCTGGTGCCACGGATATGGGCATTGACCGATGGCTCTGCCTGCACCGCCAAAACGCAGGCCTCGATCAGAAAATCGTTAAGCGTGATCGTGCTTCCTGCCGCTTTGGCAGCGGCCAGAGCGGCTTTTACCGCCGTCGCATCAATGTCGATCATTTGCACGAAATGCGGCGCCTGCTGCCATGACCGAACCAGACGGTCGATCAATTGCAGGCGCGATGCTGGGAGTTCGGTGCCTTCGCTATCAACCGCGCCGCTCTCCCCCCGGCAGCGGCAAGCGCGCGCTCCACATCGGCAATATCAATCATCCCGTCTGCCCGGCTGGGTATGACCATGGCCAGATCGATACGCCCCTTTGCCGCCATCCGCGCCTTGGGCGTCGCGGCGATGCGCTCTGGCGATGAGTTGGGTGTGGCCTGCTGCACCACAGGGGCGGTTGCGGCCGCGGCAGGCCCTGCTTGTGCAGGCTCTTGGGCCATGGCCGCAGCATCGCCAATATGGCCGATCACGATGCCGACATCAGCCGATTCACCCTGTGCGATGATGTGGCGCAAGGTTCCGCTGGCGGGCGCCTCTATTTCGAAAGAGGCCTTATCGGATTCGATGGTCAGCAATGGCGCGCCTTGCGCCACGGTGCAGCCATCGGCCACATGCCATTCGATGATGATACCCGTCAACATCGCCTGCCCCAGTTGCGGCATAAGAACAGGAAAAGTAGCTGAAACGCTCTCGGCAGGGACAGGCGGTGAAGCCGCAGGTTGCGGCATAAGAACAGGAAAAGTAGCTGAAACGCTCATCCCTTCATAACCTCCCGAACTTCTTGAAGAATTTTGGCGACTGAGGGGATCACATAATCCACCAGCGCCGGTGCAGAGGGGATGGGAACATCGGGAATGGCCAGGCGGCGGAACGGCCTTTCGAGATAGGCGAAAGCATGTTCGCAGATCATCGCGCCGATTTCCGCGCCGACACCCAGGGAACGATACCCTTCTTCCACGACCAGACAACCGCCCGTCTTGCGGACGGAGGCCAGGACGGTTTCCCAATCGAAGGGCGATAATGTGCGTGGATCGATCACCTCCACGTCGATACCCTCCGCGGCAAGGGTTTCAGCCGCTTCCAACACGCGCGACAGCATGAATTGCCATGCCACGATGGTCAGCGATCGTCCTTCGCGGCAAATGCGCGCCTTGCCAAAGGGCAGGACATCGTCCGCATCCCCCACCGGTCCACGCTGCTGGTACAGCATGCGATGTTCGAAATACATGACCGGGTTATCGTTGCGGATAGCCTGCTTCAGCAGCGCCTTGGCATCCGCCGGCGTGGAAGGCACCGCACATAATAGCCCCGGCGAATGCATTACATAGGCTTCCGGGCATGTTGAATGTTCTGGGCCGGCCCCTGTGCTGCCAGACGGCAAACGCACGACCAAGGGCACCTTGAACGCGCCCCCGTGCATAAAGCGCCACATGCCTGCCTTGAACAGCACTTCATCCGCTGCGGTGATCAGGAAATCCGCGAACTGTAGTTCCACCACCGGGCGCAAACCCATGATGGCCGCACCGACTCCCGCGCCCACCATGACATTTTCAGAAATGGGAGAATCGAAGACCCGCTCTTCACCAAAGCGATTCATCAGCCCATTGGTTACCTTGAAAATACCACCCCAATGCGCAACGTCCTGCCCATAGAGGATGACATTTTCATCCCGTTCCATTTCTTCTGCCAACGCACGGTTGATCGCTTGCGCATATGTAATGTGTGTCATCCTGCCCTCACGCAAACAAATCGGTCATGGCTTCGCGCGCATCTATCAGCGGCGCTTGCCGGGCTTGCGCCACGGCATCGGCAATCTGGCGCTCGATCTCTTGCTCCATCGCACTCAAGGCCGCCGTATCCGCCAGGCCCTGCGCCAGCAGCATATCGGCAAGCTTGGGCAGCGGGTCCTTCTCGGACGCCGAGGCGACGTCGGACCGGTAATCCTGCGGATCGGTGGAATAGTGCCCGAGCAGGCGCACGGCCTTGATTTCGATGAGCGACGGCCCCTGGCCCGCGCGCGCCCGGTCGGCCGCTTGGGCAAATGTCGCGAAAACCTGCTCCGGATCGTCGCCCTGAACGATGTGCCCCGGAATGCCGTAGCCGATCGCCCGCAGCGAAATATCTTCCACCGCCGTGCTGCGCGACGCGGGCACAGACACAGCCCAGCCGTTATTTTCGCACACGAAAATCACGGGAAGCTTCTGCACCGCAGCCCAGTTCAACGATTCATGGAAAGGCCCCCGATTGGAACCGCCATCGCCAAAGAAATGGACCACCAGCGCATCGGACTTCTTCTTCTGAAGCGCCATGCCCATGCCCGTCGCCACCACCAGCCCGCCGCCCAGTGTGCCGCTTTCTCCATATATGCCGCGCGAAGGATCCACCACGTGCATGATCCCGCCCTTGCCGTTGTTGGTCCCACCAACGCGGCCCGCAATATCGCACAAAATGGCCTGCAAAGAGACGCCCCGCGCCACCATATAGGCCAGCCCACGATGCGAATAGATAACCGGATCAAGTGGCCGTAATGCGGCCAGCGCCGCTATTTGCGACACTTCATGGCCGGCACCGGGATGCAACATCGGAGGCAGAAAGCCTTCAAGTGCAAGCCGCGCCACCCGTTCTTCAAAGCGCCGTGAAAGCAAGGACAACCGATAAACTTCCACTAACGGACAGGAAAGCATGGGGAACCTCTTTCAGATGGAAACAGGAGGAAAGGAAAGGCGCATCGCAGCCCTGTCAAACGGCGTGAAGCCATGAAAAAGTCCCGCCGGGAGAGGCGCAATAGTCCATGATTTGGCTGCTGGTTGGAGACACTCTCCGTCTCCATGCGCATCTCGCATGGTACCCTCCTCCCGATCGATCTATTTATGATTCGAACTTATCGAATATTTATATTCATGTCTATATTAGAGTTTGATATAATTATGCCGTGGAACGATTTGTCGAAGCGCTTGGCGGATCACGGAAAAGGATACTCCCCCGGCTTTCTTGAGCCACGCCGTCTAGCGGAGAAGGCGCTGACCACCTTCACCCAGGAGCCTTACATTTAGGAAATCTTCGACACGATCGGTCGAAGATAGAATCGCGCCGGGTTTACCGGAGACTTCAACTTCTGAGAAGGTCGGAGCCAGTATGAGCAAAACGACGAACAGGTTTACGCCGGAAGTCGGCGAGCGCGCGGTGCGGGTGGTGATCGATCACGAGTGCGATCACATCCTCGGCAAAAAGCAGTCTGCCCTTATCCCGCCACGCGCCGAAACCGCCCAATAACGAATATGTCAAAAAGATGAAATTTTTTGATGTGGAGATCTGCGACGCCGACGTCTCCTGATCATGAGAGGTGACGCGCCTGACATCCTGAGAAATGGAGCGGGCCGCCTTTTTTGCATGCCCATCCGCGTAATGCGGACGCGCCAAGATCAGGGGAAAAGACGATGGGAGCGTATCGAAACAAGGGGGCTTGCGCGGCAAGCCTGATCGCCATGAGCTGGGTCGCGCTGAGTAGCGCGGGGATCGCCATGGCGCAGGAGGCGGCCGATGGCGAGCCATCCGCTGAAATCGTCGTCGTGGGATCCCAGATCAAAGGCGCGAAGATCAACGAAGCCCTGCCCGTGACGGTCGTATCGACCGACGAAATCAAGAATTCGGCCGCCGTATCCGGTGACGAACTGTTCCGGTCCATCCCGCAATTCGGCGACGTCCAGTTCAACAGCCAGTATCTGCCCGGCAGTTCCAACGGTGCGCGCGGCGATATCGGGTCGCTCGACCTGCGCAGCCTTGGCATCGGCAATACACTCGTTTTGCTGAACGGTCGCCGCGTCGTCGCCCATCCAACCAGTCAGGCGAACGACCAGCTGGTGCCGGTGCTGAGCTACAACACCAATGCCATTCCGGTAAACGGGCTGGAGCGGCTGGAGGTGTTGCGCGATGGCGCGGCGGCAATCTATGGCGCGGACGCGGTAGCGGGCGTGGTCAACACGGTACTCAAGACCGACTATCAGGGTGCCGAGTTGTCGCTGCAATATGGTGGCGCGGAAGGCACGGGCCTGCGCGAATTCAACGCCAATGGCGTGATCGGCACCAATTTTGCCGAAAATCGGGGCAATGTCACCCTGTTCGGCAGCTACGACCGTGGCACCGGACTGGACTCCACCGAGCAATATTTTACCGCATCGTCGGACAAGCGTAATCTGTTCGAAGGCACCCGGTTCGCAGGCGCGACTTCGCTGGATGGCCGGTCCGTGACTACGCCCTTCGCCAATCTGCGCACCTATGGCAACCGGGCCGTCACCTATAATGGCAGGGCGCTGACCAATGCGTCGGGCCAGTTCCATCTGCAACCGACCAGCAGCGCTGGTTGCGTCGCGACGGTAGGCAGCGACCGTTGCATTCAGAATGGTGCGATGGCGACGGCGGGCGCCGACCGAGATCTGCGCTACGACACGCAGGCACAGGACGTTTCGATCATGCCCAGCCTGAAGCGTATAAACCTGTTCATGACCGGCCATTATGACCTGACCGACGATGTCAGCCTCTTCACCGAGGCCGGTTTCTATCGGAGCAAAACGAAGGCTCAGCAAGGTCCGATCGCGACATTGAGTTCGATCCCGGTCTATGTCCCGGCCAGCAACTACTGGAATCCCGTTGGCCAGGCCGTATTTGCCAACGGCGCGACCAATCCCAATCGCCTGGCGGGCACCAATGCTCCGACGGCGGGCCTGCCACTGACGATCAACAACTATCTGTTCGACGATTTTGGGCCGATGAACATCACGGTGACAAACCAGCAGTTCCGCCTGCTGGCCGGACTGCGCGGCGAATATCAGGGTTTCAACTGGGAAAGCGCCGTCGGCTATTCGGAGGCGTGGGCGCGCGACGTCAGCGACAATATCAGCCGCACCCAATTGCAGGACTATCTGTCCCGTTCGACACCCGACGCCTATAATATCTTTGGCACGTCGGTGAACAGCCAGTCGACCATCGACGCGATGCGCGAAGATCTGGTCCGCTATACCAAGTCGACCCTTGCCACCTATGACTTCCGGATATCGAAGGCGGACCTCATCACCCTGCCCGGCGGCAATGTCGGCTTTGCGTCCGGCATCGAGGCCCGGCGCGAAACGCAACTGGATGATCGCGATGGGCGCATCGACGGCACCATCACCTATACCGATCCGCTGACGCGCGCGGTCGCAGGCGATTTCGTCAACTCCGCGCTGAACAGCGATACCAGCGGCCATCGCGAAGTATTCGGTGCCTATGCCGAATTTGCCGTGCCGGTCATTTCGCCCGACATGGACATCCCGCTCATCCGTTCCTTCGACGTCCAGTTGGCGGGACGGTACGAACATTATAGCGATTTCGGCGATGTCGCGGTGCCCAAGGTCGCCGCTGCATGGGACGTCGTGCGCGGCATCCGTTTCCGCGGATCATGGGCAAAGTCCTTCCGCGCGCCCAATTTGGAGCAGACCAACGCGACCGTCGTAACCCGTGCCAATACGCGCACCGACTGGATCTTGTGCGAAGCCGACCAACAGGCGGGCAGGATCACCGACTTTTCGCAATGTTCGCGATCGCAGGTCACGTCGGCGCGTCGTTCCGGCAACCCCGACCTTAAGCCAGAACGCGCAAAGACCTTGTCGTTCGGCGTCGTGCTGGAACCGCCGCTTCCCGACGGTGCGGGCGACCTGACCTTTACCGCTGACTGGTGGCGGGTGCGGCAGACAGGCCTCGTCGGCATTTTCGGCGAGGGCAATGCATTGATCCTCGACTATCTGCTGCGCAAGGAAGGATCGAGCAATGCCAACGTCATCCGCGCCGCGCCGACCGCATCGGACATCGAAGCGTTCACCGGAACTGGACTGGCCCCGGCGGGCGAGGTCCTTTTCGTGCTCGACCAATATACCAATCTGCAACCGCAGACGGTGAAAGGGCTGGACTTCAACCTCAGCTATCGCACCCCGGAAACCGGCATCGGTCGCTTCAACCTTGCGGTCAACGCCTCGCACTTCCTGAAATATTATCAGCAGCCTTCTCCGGGCATCGCGGCGTTGCTGGCATCGCAGGATGCAGGCGATATCGACAACGCCATCAATATTTCGGGCGGGCGCAGCCTGTTGCAGCTGGATCGCAAGCCCAAATGGCGCGGTTCCGCGTCGCTCACCTGGTCGCTGAACAATGTGACGGTCGGCGCCTTCGCCCAATATACAGGCAAGGTCTATGACACCGGTCTGATCGACAGCGACGGCGATTATTGGGCGGTGAAGGCGACGACGACGGCGAACCTTTACGGCCAGTATCGCTTCACGCAGGGATCGCTGGACGGAACGAGCGTTCGTGTGGGCGTGCGCAACCTGTTCGACAAGACGCCGCCTCTGTCCTCCAGCGGCTATCAGGGGCAGCTCTATTCGCCACTGCAACGCTATTGGTACTTGAACATCAGCCATAAATTCTGATGCCTTCGGGCGCCGGCCCTGGGTTGGCGCCCCTCTTTTCAGTTCAGGATCAATGAATTTCATGAAAGCCCTGCGCGCCCTTCCCCTCGTCGCCCTGACCATCCTGAGTGCCCGAAGCGTCGAGGTCGTGGCCCAGCCAGTTCCTCCTGCCAGAACGCCGTCCAGTACGCCTGGCAGCGTCACGGACAAAAGCCTGTTCGGGCTGCTGCCGACCGACAAGGGCGGGCAGCGCATTCTGCTTCCGGTCGCCGGAAAGGACGGCGGGATCGGGCGCTATCTCTACACCCCCTCCATCGCCGGTGGACTGGGCGCGGCGGAAATCGGCCTGGACCGTGCGCGGTTGGGCGAGACGCAGATCCTGCTGTTCCGCAAAGTCGGCAACCGGGTTCTGGCCGAGTTCGAAAATCTGCGCTTTCGTGCGCTTAATGGCGATGCGGGCGAAGAACAGGCTGTACGACGCTCCTTTTCCGGGTCGCCGATCTGGTCGGGCGATATCGTCAGCGAAGATGAAAAAGGCATCAGCGTCGATCTGTCCGGACTGCTGATGCGCGACGCGTTCGATGTCGCCGGGCGGTTAAAGGCGACGAAGGCGGGCAGCTACAAGATCGCAGCGAATCTGAGCTATATCGACACGGCGCAGACGCTGGCCTTCCCCGACAATGTGGAGTTCGAGACGGCGCTGACCTTTACCAGCGACGATCCGGGTCCTGCGATCGAACGGGTGCTGCCGGACGCGCGCGGATTGACCGTCAGGGTCCATCACAGTTTCATTCGCCTGCCTGACGACGATTTCCATACCCGTGCGCATGATCCGCGCACGGGTACGTCGGTGCAGGTGATCCGCAACAATTATGCTGCCGCCCTGGAGGAGCCGATCGTGACGCGGCTGGTTCGCCGGTTCCGGCTGGAGAAGGTCGATCCGGCGGCCCAACGCTCGCGCGTGCAGAAGCCCATCATCTTCTATGTCGATCGCGCCGCGCCGCAGGCGATCCGCACCGCGTTGATGGAAGGCGCGCAATGGTGGGCGCAAGCTTTCGATGCTGCCGGCTTCATCGATGCTTTCCGGGTGGAGGAACTGCCTGCGGGCGTCAATCCGATGGATGCGCGCTACAATGTCGTGGCGTGGATCCACCGCGAAACCCGGGCATGGTCGACCGGCACGACGATCGTCGATCCACGCACGGGCGAGATCGTGCGCGGCGTAGTTCAGCTGGGGTCGCTACGCGCCTGGCAGGACAAGCTGATTTTCGAGGGGCTGGTCGGCGCGGCGAAGGAAGGCACGGGGGGACCGGACGATCCGATCCAGCTGGCACGGGCGCGGCTGCGACAACTGGCGGTGCATGAAGTTGGCCATGCCCTCGGCCTCTCTCATAATTTTGCCGGATCGACGTTCGAGAACAGCGCGTCGGTGATGGATTATCCCGCACCGCGCGTGAGCATCAAGGACGGCGCGCTCGACCTGTCGGATGCCTACGCGACCGGCGTCGGGGCGTGGGACCGGTTCGCGATCGACTGGCTATATCGCCAGTTTCCGGCAGGCACCGACGAGAAAGCGGCGCTCGACGCCATGGCGCGCGCGGCGCAGGCAAGGGGCTATCGTTTCGTGGCCGATGGCGACACGCGCGGCGATGGCGACGCCCAGCCATGGGGCAATATGTGGGACGACGGGACGGATGCAGTCGCGCAGTTGAGCCATATATTGGCCGTGCGAAGGATTGCGCTGGATCGATTGGGGCTGGATAACCTGCCCGCCGGTGCCGCAGCGGCGGATTTGCGCCGCATGATCGTGCCCATCTACCTGTTCCACCGCTATCAGTTGACGGCGGCATCGAAGCTCATAGGGGGGGTCGACTATGCCTATGCGGTCAAGGGGGACGGCCATGAGCAGGCACTGGTGGTCGACGCCGCGCGGCAGCGCGCGGCGTTGCGCGCCTTGCTGGAGACTCTCGATCCGGCGACGCTGGATCTGCCCGATCGGCTGATCCCGCTGCTCTCTTCGGTTCAGTCGGGCACGCCCGACCGCCAGAGCGAGATCGAACTGTTGCCCGGTCGAACCGCCGCCGCTTTCGACTGGGCGCGCGCGGCGGAAGTGGCCGCAGACGGCAGCCTGCTGGCGCTGCTGGCGCCGGAGCGGCTCAATCGGATGGTAGCGCAGCGCGCCGCAGATGCCGGACAGCTATCGCTCGACGAACTGCTGGGCACGCTGGACGATCGCGTCACGGCCACGACGCAGTCGGGGCGGCAGGCCGAGATCGCGCGGCAGGTCCGTGCCCGCTATGCGCTGCGTCTGGTTTCGCTGGCCGATGACAAAGGGCTGTCTTCCACCGCGATCGCGATCGTCCGAGCGCATATGCAGAGCCTGGCCGATCGCCTGGGCAAGGGCGGCGGCGATGCGGCCGATACGGCACACAACCGTTATCTGGCGACGATGCTGACCGCTTCATCCGATGAACGCGCGAAGCTGGCCGAGCCGATTGCGCCGCCGCCACCGATCCCGCCGGGCGCACCGATCGGCAGCGATGCCGAATGCTGGTTCTGCATGCCCGCCGCGCCCACCACCGCCGAATAATATCGTTCCTAGGGGGAATATCATGCGTAAATCCTTGCTTACCGCCCTGCTCGCGACAGTCGTTGCATTGCCGATCGCCCTGCACCCCGCCGCATCCTCTTCGGCACCAGCCGGATCCGGTGTCGTCGCGATCCTGGACGCCACGATCTTCGATGGCACCGGCGCGGCCCCTTCGCCCGGCACGGTGCTGATACAGGACGGCCGGATCGCGGCGGTGGGCAGCGACGTGAAGGTGCCGCGCGGCGCGAAGATCATCAACGCCAAGGGTAAGGCGCTCCTTCCCGGCTTCTTCGACATCCACACACACTGGACGCCCGGCGGCAGCCCCAGCACCTTCCCCCAGATCGCGAACGCCTATGTCGCGGCGGGCGTGACAACGGTGAATGATTTCAACGAAGCGCCCGAAGCCTATGCACCGTTGCGTGCCTGGCTGGGCCAGATGACCGCGCCGCACGTGCATTTTGCCGCGCGGGTCAGCACGCCCGGCGGCCATGGTGCCGACTGGGCGGATCAGGCGACGACGCTGTGGGTCAACACGCCCGAGGCGGGACGCGCCGCGATCGAGAGTCTGGTCGCCTATAAGCCCGACCTGATCAAGGTGTTTGCCGATGGTTGGCGCTATGGCGTGTCGCCCGACAACACGAGCATGGACGAATGGACGCTACGCGCCGTCGCGCAGGCCGCACACACGCACAACTGGCCCGTCGTGACCCATACGGTGACGGTCGATCGCGGACTGGTGGCAAGTCGCGCGGAAGTGGATTCGCTGGCGCATGGCCTTCAGGACCGACCGATCACGGCTGAGGAAGTCGCCGTGATCCGCAAGAGCGGCATGGCGATGGCGCCGACACTGGCCGTTTATGACCCCCATAAGCGCGGCGAGGTGAAGGCGGACGACCCACGGCTGCAACAGACGTTCCGCAAATTCGGTTACGCGCTGGGCAATGTGAAGGCGATGTTCGACGCGGGCATCCCGATCGCGCTGGGCACCGACGCGGGGATGCCGGGAACACCCCATGGCCCATCGACGCTGCATGAAATGGAATTGCTGGTGCAGGCGGGACTGACGCCGACGCAGGCGCTGGTGGCAGGCACCCAGACCAGCGCGAAGATCATGCGGCTGGATGGCGACCGCGGCACCATCGCCGTGGGCAAACGCGCCGACATCGTACTCGTCGACGGCACGCCTTGGACCAATATCAAGGATGTCTACAAGGTGTCGCAGGTGCTGATCGACGGCAAATTGGCCTATGGTGCGGGTGCGCCTGCCCTGCCCGCCGCCAACAGGACCAATCGCCTGCCTTCCATCAGCGTACCCGCCCTGCTGGACGATTTCGAGCGTGACGACCGGCGATCATCGATCGATACGCTGCGGATCGATACGCCCGATGGCGGCATCGATCGTTCGGTCGAGATCACCCAGACGGTGCCGCGCGATGGCGGCGGCAAGGCGCTGGCGCTTTCCGCGCGCATGGCGGTGAAGGACAATGCCTATGCCGGCTTTGCCATTCCGTTGAGCCGAGGTTCGATCACGCCTGCCAAAATCAGCGGCTACAAGGGCCTGCGCTTCGACCTGAAAGGCGACGGCCCCTACACCGTCCGTCTGAACGGGCTGGACGGCATCTGGGAAGCGACCGTGCAGGGAGGCACGGGCTGGGCATCACAGGATGTCCCGTTCGCCCGGTTCAAGCCCGTGTCGCGGCGTGGCAAGGCCAGCCCGGCGTTCACCGGCGACGGTATCATTCAGGTCGAAATCGGCGGATCGCGTGGCCCCGGCCAGCGCATGTGGTTGCAGGTGGACAATGTCCGCTTCTACTGAACCCTCAAACGGGCGAACGGCCGCCGCTGGCCGTTCGCCCCATCGATAACGACCAGTCCTCTGGAGAGATTGCATGAAACCGCACTGGCTTCTTTTGTCGGGGGCCTTGCTGCTGCCCGCCACACCGATCGCCGCGCTCACCCCGCCCGAACGCTTTTTCAAACAGTCGCCAGGCACGGATTATTATCTGGCCAACTATAGCGAATATGAAGCCTATCTGAAAAAACTGGCCGAAGAGTCCGACCGGATCAAGCTGGTCGATATCGGCAGGACGGCCGAGGGACGGATTTAGTGGATGGCGATCGTGTCCTCCCCCGGCAATCTGGCGAAGCTGGACGACTATCGCGCCATTTCCGAAAAGCTGGCCCGCGCCCATGGCGTCGATGCTGTCGAAGCGCAGCGCCTTGCGGCAAAGGGCAAGGCGATCGTCTGGATCGACGCAGGTATGCACGCGACCGAGACGGTGACGTCGCAGGGGCAGATCCAGGTCATCCACCGGATGCTGAGCCAGTCGGACCCCGAAACAATGCGGATGCTGGACGATTGCATCATATTGTTCGGGCATGACAATCCCGATGGCATGGAACTCGTCAGCAACTGGTATATGCGGCATGCAGACCCCAAGAAGCGGGAGTTCGCGACCCTGCCCCGGCTTTATCAGAAATATGTCGGTCACGATAATAATCGCGACAGCTATATGGCGGCCATGCCCGAGACGGAAAATGTCAATCGGGTGCTGTTCCGGCAATGGTATCCCCAGATCGTCTATAACCAGCATCAGACCGGGCCGGAGGGCATGGTCGTGTTCGTGCCGCCGTTCCGCGATCCGTTCAATTTCAACTACGACCCGATCGTCATGTCGCAGCTGAACGAAGTCGGCTTTTCCATGCATTCGCGACTGATTTCGGAGGGCAAGGCGGGGTCCGGCACGCGCAGCGCGGCCCGTTATTCGACTTGGCATAATGGCATGGAGCGGTCGGTCGCCTATTTTCACAACAGCATCGGCCTGTTGACGGAAATTATCGGCGGACCGACCCCGGCGAAAATCCCCCTGGTCCCAACGACCCAGTTGCCGCGCGGCGACGAGATGATGCCGATCGGCCCGCGCGACTGGCATTTGCAGGATTCGCTCGATTATCAATGGACGCTCGACCGTGCGGTGATCGATTATGCGTCGCGCAATCGCGAGCGATTGCTGTTCAACATCTGGAAGATGGGCGCGAACAGTATCGAGAAGGGCAGCAAGGACAGCTGGACCGTCACGCCGTCCAAGGTCGATCGCCTGATCAATGCCGCGCCTGTGAAAGTGGAAGGCAAGGACGAATATAATCGTCCGCGGCCCGGTGGCCCCAAAAAAGTCGATCCGGCGCTTTACAAGGCGATGCTGCAAGACCCGGCCGAGCGCGATCCGCGTGCCTATATCATCCCGGCCGACCAGCGCGACCTGCCGACGGCGATCACCTTCCTCAACGCGCTTATCAAGAATGGCGTGGAGGTCGAGCGGGCCGACGCGCCGTTCCGGGCGGGCGGGAAAGACTATGTCGCCGGTTCCTATATCGTGCGCACGGCGCAGGCCTATCGACCGCATGTAATCGACATGTTCGAGCCGCAGGACCATCCGCACGATACAGATTATCCGGGCGGCCCGCCGACCGCCCCCTATGATGTGACCGGCTATACGCTGGCCTATCAGATGGGCATCGCATTCGACCGTATTCTCGACGGACTGGATCAGCACTTTACCCCGGTGTCAGACCTGCTGACGCCGCCCCCGGGCCGGATCGTCGGTCAGGGAACGGCGGGCTGGATCGTCGGCCATGAAAGCAACAATAGTTTCATCCTGACCAACAGGCTGCTCAAGGCTGGAGTGCGGCCCGCCTGGCTGAAGCAGGGGATAACGGTGGACGGCGAAAGCCTGCAACCCGGCGCAATATGGGTTCCGGCTTTGTCAGAGGCGAAAGAGATCGTGGACAAGGCCGTCGTGGAACTGGGCCTGACCGTTCATAGAGCAAGCGCCGCGCCGCAGGGCGAACGGATCGCGCTTAAGCCGCTGCGCATCGGCTTGGTCGATCGTTATGGTGGACTCATGTCGTCGGGCTGGACCCGTTTCCTGCTCGAACGCTTCGAATTTCCCTTTGTCCAATTATATCCCAAACGACTGGATGCCGGTAATCTGGCAAAGGATTATGATGTCCTACTGTTTACTGACGACGCCCTGCCGCCCAGTGGCCCCTGGGGATCGGACCGGTCGAGCAAGCAGCCTGAATTGAAGGACACGCCGGTCGAATATCAGCCGATGCTGGGCGAGGCGACCGACGCAAAGACGGTGCCCGCCGTAGCCGAATTTGCACGGGGCGGCGGAACGGTCGTGGCGATCGGCAGTTCGGCGCGGTTCATCGATCTGCTCGGAACGCCGCTCAAGCCGGCTCTGACGCGGGAAGTGGATGGCGCGCAGAAAATGCCGGACACCAAGAGCTTCTATATTCCCGGATCGATCCTGCGCGCGCGTGTCGATAATCGTCAGCCGCTGGCCTATGGCCTGCCCGATCAGGTGGACGTCTTCTTCAATCAGTCGCAGACTTTTGTGCCCGCGACCAACGCCACCCCTTACGGCAAGGCAAGCTGGTTCGAGGGGCGCGATCTGCTGCGCAGCGGCTGGGCCGTTGGGCAGGAGAAGCTGGCCGGGACGATCGCGGTGGCCGATGTCGATGTGGGCAAGGGCAAACTTCTGCTGATGACGCCCGAAGTCGCGCAGCGCGCCCAATCCTATGGCACGTTCAAATTCCTGTTCAACGCACTGCTTTATGGAGCCGCCGATCGGAAATAGGAGGCGGAATGCGGGGTGCCGACAGGCGTCCCGCGTTGGTCAACCCGCGTGCGAGCAGTCGCCGCCATGAACATCGACGCCGGGCGTAAGACGGATGCGATCTGCGCTGCGGCTGACGTGGACCAGTCCTTGCTGTTCCAGCGCTTCGGCTAGACCATCGGCATTGTCGATGTCGAACACGCCACTGATGGCGATCCGTGCGGCCTGCGGCGAAATTACTAATTGTCCCGAACCATAGCGGTTCATCTGTGCTGCCACGTCCGACAGGCATTGGGCCGTGAACACGATGCGACCGTCGCGCCACGCACTTTCCCGCAGGACATCGACGGCGCGGACTGACACGGATCCGACATTTTGCGTCAGGCGCATGCCAGCGGGTACGAGCGTGGCATGGCCACCATCGCGCGTCGCCGCCTGCGTGACGACGCGCACCACCCCTTCGGTCGTCGTCACCTGCCCGCCATCGGTAAAGCGTGACACATCGAATGCGGTGCCGACCGCCGTGGCTGTCAACTGACCGGTCGACACGATGAAGGGCCGGGCATGGTCCTTATAGACCGCGAAAAAGGCACGTCCACGTTCCAGTTCCAGTTCGCGCCGATCCTTCGAAAAGCGGAACCGTACCGCACTGTCGGCATCAAGCAGCAGGCGTGACCCGTCTGCCAGAAGAATGTCGCGGCGATGGCCCGCAGGGCTGACCAGCCTTATACCCCTGTTCTGCGCCATTTGACGCTTGGGAACTGGCAGATCCACGCTGTCAGTGCCGGATCGATCCAGCAGCCAGATGCCGGCCGGAACCATAACGAAAGCGGCAAGCGATGCTGCCAGCAGGCCACCGCGCCACCATGTGCCATTGCCCCTGCCATCATGGCGCGCATGCATCGCCCCGATCATCGCTGTCAGGTCCGCATGGCCGTCAAGCAAACCGGCCTGGTCCCAGCCACCCGAAACGGCGTCCATGGCGGCCCGATGCGCCGGGGCCTGGGCACACCATCGCTCGATCGCGGCCCGCTCCGTATCAGTCGCTTCACCCGATTGCATCCGAACCCAATGCGCGGCAGCGATGTCCAGGGGATCGTCCCCAGTGCGCGTCATGCAGAACCTGCCTTATCGCGCCATGCGCCGGGCGACATGGGCGATGGCCTTTGCCAGATGTTTCTCGGTGGCACTGACGGAGATTCCGATCTTTCCTGCAATCTCGCCATGGGGCAGTCCTTCGTAGCGCCGCATCAGGAAGATATCGCGCGTCCTTTGCGGCAGGTCCGCCAGAGCCGCTACGAGTTGCGCGAGTTCTTCCTTTGCCAGTAAGACGCGATCGGGCGTGCATTCCTCAGCAGGATGATCCTTTTCCGTCAACTCTCCATGATGCAGCGTCTGGCGTGCGCGATCGCGGCGGGCCTGGTCCCGCAGCACGCTGGAAGCCGTGCGGAAAATATAGCCCTCCAGATTGTCGATGCGATCAGTCGAATCGCGGGCATGCATGCGCAGCATCACATCCTGCACCAAGTCGTCCACCATGGCGGCGTTGGTGATGCGCCGCGCGAAATAGCGGCGCAAGGCCGGGACATAGGCGATATAATCGGGCCTGTGCCCCTGATCGGACCATGCATGCGCCACGGGCGATCCCGACGACATATTCAATTCCCTATCCCTCGAGCCATCGTCACCAGCGCCGATTCCAACTGAACAATATGGTGCGTGGCCCATAACTGAACGTTTGACCCACCCCATATCCGTTAGTGACGGTTCGAACATTTGCGATCCGGTCGAACAAATTACGGACCTGGACCACGATGTCCGACGTGGCGCGTCGGTAGGACAGGCGGGCGCCGAAGAGGGTAAAGGCCGACGTCGCGACATAGTCCGGATCATCGGCATTGAAGGTGGATGAGAAGCCGGACTGATATTGCCAGTCGCCCTCGACCGTGATTTGGTCGCCCTGTCCGACAGTCCAGCTTCGCTCGACGCTGGCCTGCAGGCGGCGCGCCGGAACGAAAGGAATGCTGTCGCCCGCATCTGCGCCGCCGACCAGCGATGCATCGCCGGTCACACGGGCCATGTCGGCCCGGATCAGGCTCGCCTGTGCCTTCGCGACAATTCCTTGCCCGGGACGCAGAACGAATTCCAGTTCCGCGCCCAGGATCGTCGCATTCCCCAGATTGACGAGATAGGCGTGAGAGCGATTTTCGGACAAGGCCCGGTATTGCATGTCCTGCCAGTTATTGATGTAAGTCATCAGCGTCATATCGGCGCGTCGCCCAAGCCGCAGCTTGACCCCCATTTCCACACCCCACAGGCTGTCCCCAGCGAAAGTCAGGCGATCGGGGAGCAGGACCGAAGCGGTATTTACCCCGCCCGGGCGGATGCTGCGTGCAAGCTGGGTGTGCCAGGTCGCGCCTGGCATGACTGGCACGTCGATATGCACATTGCCACTGACGCCGTGCGTTTTTTCCGTAGTCAGCGGCCAGGAATTGACCGATCCGCTCAAAAGATTGGGCACGACCACGTCATTGCGTGAGGAGACGCGATAATCGTCGAAACGCAAGCCCGCCGCAGCGAGCAGCCCATCGGCGTCGCGATAGGCCACATTCCCGAACAGGGCGGTTTGACGCCGGTGCATACCGAGCCTGCGCGCGCCAAACACGACAGGCTGGGCACCCTGGTCCGACGGAACTGACGACAGTTCGCTACGCAGCTTTTCGGTGCGATGGTCCAGAAGCAGGCCGATACCCCATTTCAGACCAGTCGATGCCCTGCTGCCCAGACGGATTTCTTGCAGCAGACGGGTGGATCGGATGGGAATATGCAGCAGGGATGGCGCCAGGCTCGATACATAATCGGCATATTGCTGGTCCTGCGCCGGATCGCAGGCTGACGCCGTCAGATCAAAAAAGCGGCGGCATCCGTCCGGATCACTACCCTGGAGCAGGGTTGCATTGGTCCGATCATAACGACGGTCCAGTTTCCAGCGATAGGCCGCGGACAGCGCGGTCAGTTCCAGGTCGCCAAGGTCGTAGCGCAACCCCAGCCGCGCAAGCAGGAAATCGTGCGTCGTGGGCGCCAAAAAATAGCGATCCGTCCGATAGGCACCCAGAGCACGGAACCAGGACGATGGGTCGCCTACGCGGCGATGCTGCCAGGCGAGGAGGGTGGAAATGTCGAGATCCGGCGTCGGCACGACCCGCGTGACCAGACGAAAGCCTGCAATATCGTCATCATTGACATTGCGTGCGCCGATGCGGACATTGTCGATATAGCCGCCGTCGCGATGCACATAGCCGGTCGCGCGGATGGCTGCATTGGCGCCGATCGGTGCGTTGAGCGTCGCGACGAAGAGCGCGTCAGGCTCTCCGCCCTTTTTCACGCCAACCCGTGCTGTGGAAATCGCCTGCCATTCGCCCAGATGGGCGTTCTCCGGCTCTATCTCTATTTCACCGGCCAGCGAGCCCGTCCCATGTTCACTGCTGCGCGCCGTTCGGGATATGGTAATCCGCCCGATGTCGACCAGAGCAAGATCACTGGTCGAGCGGGCGGAATCGCTGCCGGTGCCGGACGGCCCCGAAATGGGCACACCCGCGAAATAGACAACCGTGGTTGCTTCCCCCGCCATGCCGACGCCGCGGACAATCAGTGCCTGCTGGCCCGACCCAGCCGGTTCGCTAGAGATACCAAGACTATTGTTGAGAAGTGCCGCCATCGTCGGCTCCTGCGGGCGCACGCGAAGATCGCTCAGGAATGCGGCAGGATCGTTCCGGCGGTAGCCAGTGACGGTCAGAGCCGGAAGCGTGGCTATCGGCCGATCGGCTGCCGACATGGGGACCATGTCGACCTGCTCCTGTCCTCTGCCTATGACGATTACGCCGGATTCGGTCTGGCTGAAGACAAGTCCCGTACCGTCGAGGAGACGAGCGAGTGCGCGATCGAACGACATGCGGCCTGACAGGGCCCGCTTGAGCATGCCGCTGGCGATTGCGGGGCTGAAAATGATCTGGCGGCGCCCCTGCAGACCCAATTGCTGAATGGCAGCGGCAAGCGCCTGCGGCGCGATGTCATAGCGCGTGGTCGATCCGGATTTCGCTGTCGCCTTTGGAATTGCCACACAATTGATCACCAGCGCGGCGACTATGGGAAATGCTGCAGGCCAGTATATATCTCTCGGACGCCTATAAGACGGGCCAGGCCAAATTTCCCGCCTGCGAGTCACTACGAAAACCTTGGTGATGGGACTTGCTATACAAAAACGAACCGCGCGCCAATTTCCTCCTGTTATGCGCGGTCACCAGCCGAACACATAGCGTTCGCGCCGGACGTCCGCGCCTCCTCGCAAGGTGTTGCTGCCTGGAAGGACGCCCGCCGCGACAATGCCGGTGGACACGCCGAAGGGGCCGAGCACATCGAGCTTGTGCCCGCGCGCGGCGAGGTCGGCGCGGACATCCTGCGGCACGCGATCCTCTATTTCCAGCACGCCCGGCTCATCCTTTTTGATAGCGAAAGAGCCGTGGAAGTGATTGGAATTGATCCGCGGCGCTTCAATCGCGGCTTGGAGCGGCTGTCCATAACCGAGGACGCGCAGCAGCACGTTCATGATCTGCTGATCCTGATTGTCGCCACCCGGCGTGCCGATGGCGAGGAAGGGCGCGCCGTCCTTCATCACGATCGAGGGCGAAAGCGTCGTGCGGGGCCGCTTGCCTGGCGCGAGAACATTGGGGCTTTGCGGGTCGAGGTCGAACACGGTGAGGCGGTTGCTCATCGGAACGCCGGTATCGCCGGGGATATAGGCACCTCCGAGCATCCAGCCGGAACTTGGGGTGCAGCTGAAAAGGTTTCCATCGCGATCCACCACCTCGATCGCCGTGGTATCGGCCGTCGGGCGCGGCGGAGCTTTCAGCATATGCGGCGTGAAGACCGGGGTGGTGCGCGGCTTGCCCTCGAAAGCCCAGGGATCGCCGTAGCGATGCTCGAGCGACGCGCGCGGACCGATCTGTTTCGCGCGCGCGACGGCATAGCTTTTTGAGAGCAGCCCCTTCATCGGCACGGACGCGAAGTCGGGATCGCCGAAATACATGTTGCGATCGTCGAAGGCGAGCTTGATCAATTCCGCCACGATGTGGAGATAGTCGGCCGATCCCGGCGTCATCGCGGCAATGCCTGCCGCCTCGGCCATATTGAGCGCCATCAGCATGGCTGGCCCCTGGCTCCAGAAACCGCCCTTGCAGATGTCGTAGCCGAAGGCGCGGGTGGTGGCGGGCGCTTCGACCTTCCCCTTGTAGCGCGCGAGATCCTCGTAGCGCATCAGGCCGCCGTCGCGCTGCATTGCCGCGCCGATCCGCCGGGCTATGTCTCCCTTGTAGAAGGCGTCGCGTCCCGCCTGGATCGCGGCCTTGCGGTCCTTCGTCCTCGCATAGGCCGCTGCATCGGCGTCGGCGATGATCCGCATCGTGCGGGCCAAGTTCGGCTGGCGGAATATCTCGCCGGTGCGTGGCGGCTTTCCGTCGGGATAATAGGCCGCATAGGCGTCGGCCCATTTCGACGTTGCCTTCTGCTGGCTGGCGAAAACCTCGGCGAGGAAATTATACATGACGAACCCGTCAGCGAGTTCGATGGCTGGCTGCATCACCTGATGCAGCGTCATGGTACCGTTGAGTTGCAGCGCAAGCGCCATGGCGTCGACCATTGCCGGGATGGTGCCGCCATTGGGGCCGTTGCCGGGGATGACGCCCGCCGCCGCGAACCGATCCGGCGTGGCGAGCGCGGGGGCAGTCCCCTGCCCGTTCACCACGGACACCTTCCTTGCTTTCGCGTCATAGATGATCGTCGGCGCTTCCCCACCGAAGCCAAAATGGGAGATTTCAGTGACCGCTGCGGCAAAGACGGCGGCGACACCGGCATCGGTCGCATTGCCGCCAGCCATCAACATGCGCGTGCCTGCCGCGACCGCATAATGGCGGCCTGCCGCGACGATGCCGAAATTGCCGACGATCTCAGGGCGCAGGGTCTCACCCGCACTTACCAATCTGGTTGGTTCGATGGCGGGCTTCGACTGTGTGAGGTTCTGGCCCAGCGCCTGTGCCTCCGTGCCCACCGCGAGGGCACCTGCGATGGTCAGAGTTGCAAGATCGCGACGTGAGAGGCCTATTTCAGGCGTATCGGTCATGATGGCTTTCCCCTGTTGATGACCGGCGGCTTGCATGAAGGCATACTCTGGACCGGTTCGACCATAGATCAACGATAGGCGCCAATATGTCCGCCATCCATATGGGTTTTTCAATATATTTCACAAATCTGTAAAGTTGGATGGCGGAAATTGCGCACTCATCAGTTTCTAGTTTTCAAGAGCGGGTGTCGCAGCGGGGTGACAGGCGCGACCCGGGGGCTTTGTCGCCCCTTCAGAACTCGCATGCAGGAGATGATGTCGGCACTCTATTTCGTGGGGGTTCGCTGATGCACTGCCCGGATTTCGAGAATGACGATCGCGCCGCCTGCACTGTGTGCGGGCATGATAATGCGTTCGCCCGGATGCCCAGCGTGAAACATCCCTACGGCGCAGGATGGCCCTGACGGGAAAGGCGCTCAGCATAGCAGGGGAACAGCAGCATGAGGGTCAAGGTTACAGCCAGACAGTTACGGATACTCGCAGGGGCAAGTCTCAGCGCCCTCACCATCGGAAGCGCTGTCGCGCAAACCACCCATGACGTCGCGCCGCAAGCGGAGGAGCCAGTCGGCGCGGAAATCGTCGTCATCGGCTCGCAGATCAAGGGCGCGAATACCGCCGGCGCATTGCCCGTCAGCGTGGTTGGCGAACAACAGATCGAGGCCGTCGCCGCCGTATCCGGCGCGGACCTGTTCCGGTCTATCCCGCAACTGGGCGGCGTCACCTTCAACGAACAGGTGCTGGGCGGTGGTAACGCCAATGCGGCGCGCGGCGACGTATCGACAGTCTCGCTGCGCGGCCTGGGCCAAGGCAACACGCTGCTGCTCATAAACGGTCGGCGCACGGTTCTGCACCCTACGTCTCAGGCGATCACCGGCGTCATCGATTCCGGCGTGCCTACCTTCGGTTACAACGCCAACACCATCCCGGTAGGCAATATATCCCGCGTCGAAGTGCTGCGAGACGGCGCGGCGGCACTCTACGGGTCGGACGCGGTGGCGGGCGTCGTCAACAACGTCCTCAATTCCGACTATAAGGGCGCGAAGTTCGACATCCAATATGGCGGCGCGGAGGGCACCAGCCTGCGCGAACTTGCAGTCAACGGCCTGGTGGGCGCGGACTTTGCGGAAGGACGCGGTAACATCTCGCTCTTCGCCGGATATGCGCGCAAGTCGAAGCTGTACCTTGCCGATCAGGACTATACCGCTTTTGCCGATCGGCGATCGCTGGTCGCGGGCACGCCCTTCGCCAACGTCAACGCCTTCAACAGCACCGGAACGGCGACGCCATGGGGCACATTCCGGGCGCTTGGCACCACACCAAGCGCCAATGGCATCGTCACGTTCCTCAACCGCAGCGTCGCGAGCGGCGCCACCGCCTTCACCAACGCGTCGGGCCAGTGGCACATCCAGCCCAACGGCAACAGCGGCTGCCGCATCGGCGCAGGCACGCCGGGCATGTGCTATGACGACGGCAATGGCGTCACGGAAATGGCGACGGTCGATTCCAACCTGCGCTTCGATTCCCCCGGTACGTTCAAGGATCTGACAACTCAGCCGTCCGTCCGTCGCATCAATCTTTTCGCCAACGCGCATTTCGACCTGACCGACAATCTGACCTTGTTCGGCGAAGCGGGCTTCTATCGCGGCGTTACTCATGCGACGATCGGCGCGCCCGGATCGCTGGCGAACATCCCCATCACCGTTGCGGCCAACGCCTATTGGAACCCGTTGGGGCCGGTGGGATCCGTCAATCGCCTTCCGGGCCTGTCGACCGCCATCGTGCCTGCGACCGGCCTGCCCGTGCAGATCACGGCGCTAAGCTACGTCGATGTCGGATCGCGCCCGGTCGACGTCACCAATTATCAGTATCGTTTCCTGGGCGGCCTGCGCGGCAATATCGGCGACTGGGATTTCGACAGCGCGGCGCTCTACACCTGGGCGACGGCGGCGGACACGCAGCGGAATTTTTCCAACACGCTGCTGCAACGGGCAATCAACCGGACGACGCCCGACGCCTATAATCCGTTCAACGGGGGTTGCGTCGATACGCCATCGATCGGCGATTGCACACCCAACAGCCAGGCGACGATCGACAGCTTCATGATCGAAGCGACACGCCGCACGCGCACCAGCCTTGCGCTGGCGGACTTCAAGATCTCGAACAATGATCTTATCGGCCTTTGGGGCGGCAACAGCATCGGCATCGCGGCGGGCATCGAATATCGGCGCGAAACCTATCACGACGACCGATCGCCCTATCAGGGCGGCATCGCAGGGGTCGACACTACCTACACCGATGCCGTCACCGGGATCTTCTACGGATCGGACCTGGGTGGTGCGAGCCCGTCGCCCGACGTGCGCGGCAAGCGCAACGTCAAGTCCGCCTATGCCGAACTGGCCATCCCGATCTTCAGCCCGGAAATGGAAGTGCCCTTCTTCCGCTCGCTCGAATTCCAGGTCGCGGGCCGCTACGAGGATTATAGCGACGTCGGATCGGTGGCGAAGCCCAAGATCGCCGGGTCGTGGGAACTGCTGGAAGGGATGCGCCTGCGCGGTTCCTGGTCGCAGGGCTTTCGTGCGCCCAATCTGGAGGTCATCAATACCTCGACCCTCGACCGCGTGAACACGGGCATCGACTATGTCCTGTGCGAGGCGGATGTCCGCGCCCGGCGCATAGCCAACTTCTCGCAATGCGCGCGCAGCATATCCGTCCTGCGGCGCAGCGGCGGCAACCCGGCATTGAAGCCCGAGGAATCGACAAGCTGGAGCTTTGGCGCGGTTTTCTCGCCGCCGCTGGGTGAGGGCTGGGGCAAGGTCACCTTCACCGTCGATCGCTGGAAAATCCAGCAGAAGAACGTCGTCGGTCTGCTCGACTATCAGAATGCGCTGAACCTCGACTATCTGCAGCGCACGCAGGGGAGCACAAATCCCAACGTGGTGCGGCGCGCGCCGACCCAGACCGACATCGACCTTTCCACCGGGACCGGTCTCGCGCCGGTGGGCGAATTGCTCTACGTCGTTGCCAACTTCCAGAACCTGCTGCCGGTGACGGTGCAGGGGATCGACTTCGGCCTCGACTATTATCTGCCCACTGCCGCACTCGGGACATTCTCGTTCAACGTCAACGCGTCCCGCCTCATCAGCTATTTCGTGGCTGCGCCTGCCCCGGTACAGCAGGTGATCGACGCGCAGCGGGCGGGCGAGATCAGCGCGTTGGTGCCGGTGCAGGGTGGCGGCGACGTGATCGGCCGAGACGGTCAGCCGCGCTGGCGCATATCCGCTACGCTCGACTGGACGATGGGGCCGGTCAAGATTGGCGCCTTCACCCAGTTCATCGACGATGTGTATGAAAATGCCGTGTTCGACGCGAACAACAGCAAATTCGTGGTGAAAGGGCAGACGACGGTCAATCTGTTCGCGCAATATACGTTCAAGAATGACGGGCCGCTCAACGGCACGTCGATTCAGATCGGCGCGCGCAACATCTTCGACAAGGATCCACCGCTCTCTTCGGCCGGATATCTGTCGAGCGTCTACACACCGCAGGCGCGCTATTGGTACACCAACATCAAGAAGAGCTTCTGAGCCGAGAGGGAGGGCGAGAGCTGCCCTCCCTCCCGTCAGGCGCAAGGATCATCATGTCGGATCGCGATTTTTCAGCAACGAGCCTTCATCGCCGCGCGCTTCTGACGGCGGGGCTGGCGGGCGTCGGCCTCGCTGCCCTACCCCGCCCGCTACTGGCGCAATCGGGTTCGCGCGCTCCCGATGCGCCCCGATCGGGCGGAGCCAGCGTCGCCGCGCATCGTGTCGAAGTGCCGATGCCCCATGGTGGCGTTACCGCCGGTCATCCGCTTGCCGCGATGGCGGGCACGCGCATGTTGATACAGGGCGGCACGGCGGCGGACGCGGTCATTGCGGCGATGGCGGTGATGAACGTCGTCGAACCCTGGGCGTCGAGCGCGGGTGGCAACGGTTTTGCCACTTGCCTCGACCGCAGGAGCGGAGCGGTCCACTCGCTCGCCTTCACGGGCGGCGCGCCCCGACTGCTCGATCCGGAGGACGATGCGGCAGCGCTCGACCATGGGCCTAAGGCGCTGACGGTGCCCGGCGCGTTCGGTGGTTGGATCGCGCTGGCCCGGCGCTTTGGCCGGCTGCCTCTGTCGGTACTGCTGGAACCAGCGATCGGCTATGCGCGCGACGGGCATCCGCTTGATCCGTCGATCGCGGCCTTCATCACCCGTGCGCAAAAGACGCTGGCGCTCTATCCGACCAGCGCCGCCATCTTCTTGCCCGGTGGCAAGCCGCCAGCGCCGCGTTCCATCTTCCGCAATCCCGATCTGGCGCGAACGCTCCAGTCCCTGGCGGACGCGGAAACCAGGGCGCTGAAGGGCGGCGCGGATCGCGATCGCGCGCTTCAGGCCGCCTATGATTATTTCTACACCGGTCCGATCGCGCAGGAATTTGCGCGCTTCTCGGCCGCGACCGGCGGCTGGCTGCGGCTCGACGATCTCAAAGCCTATCGGCCGCGCTGGGACAAGCCGGTCACGACCAGCTATCGCGGCCTCGACGTCTATTGCAGTCCGCTCACGTCGCGCACCGGCCTGGAAGTCTGCGAGCAGTTAAATCTTGTCGAAGGGTTCGATCTTGCCTCCCTGCCGGCGGACGATCCGCGCCTGACCCATCTGCTGATCGAGGCGATCAAGGTCGCCAAGGCGGACGTCTATAAATATGCCGCCGATCCGCGCTTCAGCCAGACTCCGGTGGACGCACTGCTGTCGAAGGCATTCGCCGCGCAACGCCGCAAGCTGATCGATCCTGCGCGGGCGGGCGTCTATCCCGAAGGCGGCGCACCGAAGCTCGCAGGGTGGAAGGGCAGCCCCCTTGCAACGATGGGCGATGACCATACACGCGGCGGTGACACGACCAGCCTGTCCGCCGTCGATGCAGACGGCAATGCGATCGCGGTCACGACGACGGTGGGCGGGGGCTTTGGCACCTTTCTCGTCATGGGCAACACCGGAATCCTATTCAACAATGGCTTGCGGCTGGGATCGACCGCGCCCTATCCCGACCATCCCAATATGCGCGCGCCGGCCAAGGTGCCGTTGCTGGGCAATGGCCCCACGATCGTGCTCGACAAGGGTCGGCTGAAGCTCGTCTTCGGCTCACCCGGTGGAGAGACGATCGGGCAGACGCAGTTCCAGTTTCTGGTCAACGCGATCGACCGGCAGATGCCGATCCAGGCCGCGATCGAAGCGCCGCGCTTCGCGATCGACGCCGATCCCAATTTCTACAAACCGGGCGCCGCGATTACGGTGCAGGCCGAAGGCCGCTTTGCGCCCGCTGTGCTGGAGGGGCTGACGGCTATGGGTCACATGGTCGAGCGGGTAGGGCCATACGCGATCGGCAGCGTGCAGGGGATCATGGTCGATCCGTCCGACGCGCGGATGGCGGGCGCAGACCCGCGCCGCATGGGATATGCGGTCGGATATTGAAACAGCGACAGCCAAAGTGACAGGGAAGCAGGGCATGCGGAAATCACTGAAATCAGCCCTTGGCGCATTGCTGTTATGCGGCGCGCCGATCGTCCATGCCGCGCCCGCCAACCTTCCTCCTCCGGGCGGCGAGCGACCTGTCGCTTTCGATGTCCACGAAGGCACGTCGATGGCGGTGTCCGTCTCGCCCGACGGCAAGTGGCTGGCAGTCGATCTTCAGGGTAGCCTCTGGATCATCCCGGCCAAGGGCGGAAAGGCGGTGCGGATCACCGACTATTTCAACGATGCCCGCCAACCAGTCTGGGCGCCGGACGGCAAGTCGCTGGCCTATTTCGCCTATCGCGAGGGCGGTTATGACCTTTGGTCGGTCAAACCCGACGGCAGCGACGCGCGCAAGCTGACACAGGGTGCCTATGACGATCGCGAACCGGCCTTCTCCCCGGATGGACGCATGATCGCCTTCTCGTCCGACCGCAGCGGCAATTACGACATCTGGACTCTCGATGTGGCGTCGGGCGCGACCACGCAGGTCAGCAGGAACCCCCGCGAAGACCGGATGCCCACATGGTCACAGGATGGCGCGCGCATCGCCTATTCCGGCGCCGATGGCGCAAAGACCGGGTTGTTCGCGACGACGCTGGCGACCGGAACCGAAGCCCATCTCCAAGATGTGAAGGGCAAGGTCGACGCGCCCTCCTTTGGGCCCAAGGGTGAACTCGCCTATGTCGTGCAGGATGCGAGCGGCAGTCGGCTGGAGATCGACGGGACGGCGGTAAGCGGGACGGAGAATGTCTTTCCCTTCCGCATATCGTGGGGAAAGTCCGGCTATTATTATGTGTCCGACGGCAAGCTGCGTCACCGGACCGGCGCGAAAATCGCGACCATCCCCTTCTCCGCCACCCTCGAATATGTGAAGCCGCAATATCCCCGTGCGCGACGCGATTGGGACAGCGACGCACCGCGCAAGGCGCTGGGCATCGTCCACCCGACTATCTCGCCGGACGGTAGCCGCATCGCCTTCGTCGCGCTGGGCGACCTCTACCTGATGTCGTCCAAGGGGGGCACGCCGGAAAATCTCACCAAGGACGGCGCGCTCGACGCCGACCCGGCCTGGTCGCCCGATGGCACGCAGATCGTTTATACGTCCGACAAGGGCGGCGGCTTGCCCCAGCTTTGGATACGCGATCTCGCAAGCGGCAAGGATCGCCGCTTGACGAGCATCGACACACAGCCGCTCGGTGCGGCCTGGTCACCGGACGGCAAGCGCATCGCTTATATCGACGTGGACGGACGCTGGGGCGTGGCAGGCGTGTGCATCATCGACGTGGCAACCGGCAAGATCACGCGGTTGCAGGGATCGCTTGGCCAGCCGGGCAGCCCCAGTTGGTCAGCCGATGGCAAATATGTGGCCATCAGCCTCTCCTACAATTATTCCAACAGCTTCCGTGAAGGCACCAACCAGGTCTACGTCATCCCGGCAGATGGCAAGGGCGAGCCCTTCTGGCAGATTCCGGAAGCAAATATGTCGATGGATACGCGCGGCGGCGGCGGCCCCACCTGGTCGCCCGACGGCACCAAGATGGCGGCGATCTACGAAGGGCTGCTGAAGGTCTGGCCGGTCGATCCTGACGGGAAGCCGATGGGACCGCCGCGCAGCTATAGCGCCGAGATCGCCTATTTCCCGACATGGACGTCGGATTCCAGAACGATCCTCTATCAGTCCGCAGACAAGATGCGAACAGTCGATCTGGAAACCGGCAAGGTAACGGAGGTGCCGCTCGACCTGACCTATCGCCTTGCGAAGCCAAGTGGGCGGACGATCATCCACGTCAGCAACCTCGTAGACTCGGTGCGCGACGAGACACAGCATGACAAGGACATCGTCGTCGAAGGCAACCGCATCGTCGCGGTGCAGGATCATGACCCCGCGCTCCATGCGACGGGCAAGCTGGTGGACGGCACGGGCCTTACCGCGATTCCCGGCCTCATAGAACATCACAGCCATGTGCAGAAGGATTTCGGCGCAAACCAGCATAAGGCGTGGCTTGCCTATGGCATCACCACCGTCCGCGATCCGGGTGCGCAGGTCTATGACGGGCTGGAGGATCGCGAGGCGAGCGAGGCTGGCGTGCGCATCGGGCCGCGCATCTATACCGGCAGTTCGCTAATGGAATGGCAGCGCGTCTATTACAAGATGGGCATCGCCGTCTCCAGCCCCGCCCACCTCGAACGCGAGCTGGAGCGCATCCGGCTGCTCAAATATGACATGATGAAAAGCTATGTCCGCATGCCCGATCTCTACCAGCGGCGCATCGTGGAGGCGGCGCATGCCATGGGTATCCCGGTGTCAGGCCATGAAATCTATCCTGCCGCCTATAGCGGGGTCGACGCGACCGAGCATCTGGGGGCGACCAGCCGCCGCGGCTATTCGCCCAAGCAGGGTCCGATGGGGATAGCCTATGAGGATGTGATCCAGTTGTTCGCGCGCAGTGGCCGTACGCTGACGCCGACCATGTTCGGCTCGCTCGCAGGCTATCTGGAGAAGCATCCCGACTATCTCGACGATCCGCGCGTCAACCTCTATCCTGTCTGGGCACAAAAGTCGGTGCGCGATCAGGACCCGATGGCGGTGATGCTTCGGCCACTTATGGCGGGCAGCCTCAAATCCTTGAAGGCGATGTATGACGCAGGCACTTTCGTCACCGCAGGCACCGACACGATCATCGCGACCAACCTTCATGCGGAGATTGCATCCTATGTCGATGCCGGACTGACGCCATTCCAAGCGCTTCAGACGGCGACCGTCAACAGTGCAAAGGATCTGTTACTAGATGCAGGTACGCTGGAAGCAGGAAAGCTCGCAGACATCGTGCTGTTGAACGGCGACCCGCGCGCCGACATCGCCAATACGTTCAAGGTGGCAAAGGTTATGGCAAACGGATATGTCTTTGACTTGCAAGATTTAATATCTCAGTAGTTTTGAAATTACACCTTTGTCATGTCAATTCGAGGTGTCGGCATTCTCCGAGTGAAGCGGGACGCTCATAGCTCGTTGCGGCGAAAGCCGAGTGGTACAAGGATAGCTGGCCACTGATTGCGGCCTGCTTGTAGAAGGAGGGCCCTTCGAAAAAGATGACCAAAGGCTCATCTGCAACGTGCGCATAGCCATGGTGGCCTGAGCCAAGATCGATAAGCAGTATGTCACCGACCCTGCGACGTACCCGCTTCTGTTTTTGAGCCGTCACCAAGCCTGCGTCCCCCCTTTTTAACCGCCGTCATCTATGACGTGAGCCGCCGGAGCAGGTTGATCGCCATGGCAAGAGGATCATTGCTTCCGATACGTTCAGGCGCTTCTCATAATTGCGGACCAGCCTGCGCTAGCGCGTCAACCCAAGCGCGTCTTCATCGGCTGTTGCGGCGGCGAGCTCGGCTTTCGCCGCGGCAATGCGGGCCTGCGCCTCGATGAGCTTGACCTCGGCATTGGTTGCGCTTTCCTCGCGCTGATTGACCAGGAAGAAGTCGCTCGATCCCAGCTCGAAACGGCGACGTTCGGCTGCGGCCAGGCGCTGCGCCAGCACCCGTTCCTTCTCCGTCGTCGCGACCAACTGGTTTGCTGTTTCGACCTCCAAGCCGATCGCGGTGACTTCGGCCCGGATCTTTTCGGCCAGAAACTGCTGCTTGACCGTCAGTTCGTCGATCTTCGCTTGGGTTTCGGCCAGCTTGCCCTTCGCCTTGCGGTTTTGCAGCGGTATTTTGAAAGTGACGCCGACGATCACTTCGAGCGGCGTGCGGCTCCGCCCGCCCAAACCTGCCGGGCCGACGTCCTTGGCGACCTCTCCCCCAAGGTCGAGCCGCGGCAGCATGTCATTGCGGGCAAGAGCGAGCTTGACGGTCGCCTTGTCGATTTCCTCCAACATGATGGCGAAGTCGGGACGGCCCTCCAGATTGAAGGCGGCCCCAGTCCTGATCCCGTCCAGCGCGGTCGCATCGGCTGGAAGCCGCGTTTCATCAACGACGATCGGCGCGCCCTCCGCGTCGCGATAATAGAGTGACAGCTTGACGGCGGCGGCCCGAAAATCCTGCCGCGCCTCTACGACATAAGCTTGTCGCCTGACGAGATTCACGTCGTTCTCTGCCAGCAGGATATCCGGTTTGGCCCCAAGCTGTACCTGACGTTTGATGCCGTTGGTGCGCCCCCCGGCCAGCGCCAGCAGCGCATCATAGGCTTTGAGCTTCAGTCCGGCGCCGACCCACTTCTGATAAGCCTCCACCGCGCGCGCCTGGACGCCGATGCTCGTGGCCTTGGTCTCGAACCTGGCGATGTCGATATCGTTGCTGGCCAGCCGAAATTCAGACCGCCGCGCATCAACCAGCCGGTCGCGGAGCAGCGAATAGAGCCCCCCGACCTTCAACTCGCCCAGGCGGTTCGTATAGGATTTATCTTCATAGACGGGGAAATCGCCGCGCGACGCCCGATACTGCCCGTAAAGATAGCCGCCATTGTCACTCAGCGGCTGCTCGGCCTTGCTCGCGATTTCGGTGCCGTCATAATAGCCCTGCACGCGGCTGCGCCCTTCCACCGCGAATATGGTGTCGAACGCCCCCCGTGCGGTCAGCGCTCGCGCCTCCGCCTGCCGGTTGCGCGCCAGCGCCGCGATGATGTCGGGTGCGGCACGGGCCGACGATTGCAGCACCTCCTGCAACGTCAGCGGACCGGTGTTCGCCTGAGCGGAAGCGTTCGACAAAGCGTCCTGCGCCTTAGCCATAGTGGTCAGGGCAGCGCTTGCCATCAACGTGATGCCGATCACGATCCGCATCGTCACTTCTTTTTCTTTTCGATCGAGCTTTTGTCGGCCTTCTCCTGTGCTTTCTGAGCGACCTGATCCTGCCCGAAGTTCAGGGGAAAATCGTTGAGCTGGCGCCACAGTTCATAGCCGACGGTGACATTGTCGCCCTGTATCCAGCCCAATACCTTGCCGCCCTGGCGCACGAAACGACGCGCGGGCCATGCAGGCTTGCCGGGCATCGGTTCCACCAACACGCGGAACAGCCCGTCCGCGCGCGGCGTCGGATCCACGGAGCGAACCTGACCATCATAGATGCCAACGGCAAAACCTGGCCAGCCGCTAAATTGAAAGGCGGGGAAGCCCTCAAATTCGAGCCGCACCGGGCGCCCCCGATCGACCAGGGGTATATCCCGCCCGTCGACAAACAATTCCACCGCCCGCTCGATGCGCTCGGGCGCAACGGTCGCCAGCATCGTTCCGGCGGAAATCAAGGCTCCACCCGCCGCCGCATTGAGATCCTGGATACGCCCGTCACGCGGCGCTGTGACGACCTGCGCCGACTGCCGCATCTGTTTGACCTCGATCTGCTTCAATTTCGCGCGCGCTTCGGCCAGCTTCGCGTTGGCATCGGCGACCTTGATCTGGGTCTGCTCATAGTCGCGCCGCGCGGCCAACCCTTCCGTAAAGAGCTGCGAGGTGCGACCCACGTCGATCGAGGCGACAGCGCGGGCCTGTTCGATTGCCGCGATCTGCGCCTCCACTTCCGCCTTTTCCGCGGCCAGCCGTTCCAGGAAATTCGGATCGATATCGACCACCTGCACGATCGGATCACCTGCTTTCACCAACTGGCCGTCCTGGACGAAGAAACGGTCCACGCGGCCCTCCACCATCGACGACACCTGTTGCAGCCGGTCGCCCGGATCCAGCGACGTGACCTGGCCGCCGCCCTGCGCCGTCTGTCGCCATGGTACGAAGAGGATCGCGACCGCCAGGCAGAGCCCAACCACAATGAGCCAGGCCATCACGATGACGACGCGCGGCGGGTTCAGCCCGGCAAGCGAGGGAAAGTGCGTCAGTTGCGTAGCGCTGATCGTCACGACTGAATCTCCCTTGCGGCAAGGAACTGCGACAGCGCCGCCTTGTCCCCGAAGCGACGCTGCGCCTGTGTGCCCAGCCATAAGGAGCTGTCGAGATCCGTGGCCTCTGGCCGTCCGGTGAACAGCAGCACCGTCGTCCCCTGCTCACGCAGCATCCTCAGCGTCGCGTGGAAAGCGCCGACGGGCATCATGTCGTACAGTTGGGACAATAGCAGCACCTTGGGACGGCTGATCAGCGCGGCTGCGACCTTGAGCTGCATGACCTCGACGATGGAGAGCGGCGATCCTGAACTTGCCAATCGTGTATCGAGGCCGCTGGACAGACTGGAAATGCGCGTCGCGAGACCCACGACATCCAGCACCTTCATAGTTATCGCACTGTCCGTGTCGCCTCCAGCCGCGATGGTCAGATATTCGCGGATGGTGACATCGACGATGGTGGGCCGGTTGAGCACTACGACCGCCGACCGCAACAGATACATATCGAAGCTGCCAAGATCGCTGCCGCCGATAGTCAGCAGTCCGCGGTCCGGATTGACGTGGCGCTTGAGCAGCAGCGCGATCTGATTTTCGACGCCCGGTTCAGCCGCGACGACGGCCTGCTCTCCGCTGTCGATCGCAAAGTCGAAGCGCGACCCGGCCAGTTCGACGTTTCGGAAGCGGACCGATCCGTCTGGCGGCGCTTGACCGCTCAGACCCAAAGGCTCCTGCGGGATCGCGAAGATTTGCGACAGTTCTTCGGAGCTGGCGACTAGATCGTAAAATGTATCGAGATACCAGCCCAGCTGCGCGATGCCATAGAAGACTCCGGACAGGATGAGCTCTGCCGCGACAAGTTGCCCGATCGACAGTTGTCCAGCGAGTATGAGGTTCCCGCCGAGCGCCAGCAGGGCTGAAGCGGCAAAGGCATAGACCAGGAAATAGGCCAGAGCCTGCGCAAAACTATAGCGGAAATAACGGCGATGAGCGCGGATGTAGTTCGCCGTCACGGCCTCCGAGCGATCCATCGCGAAGTTCAGATGCCGGGCCGATTTGTAGAAACCGTTGGATGCGCCGACGCTCTCCAGCCATTGCGCGGCTTCATGCTTGGCATGGGATACGCCGACGGCGCCCGTGATTGCCCCATGGCGCCACAGCAGCCAGATCAGGAGGCAGGTCACCACCAGGATGATGTTGAATGCTAGGAAGAAGGGGTGGTAAAAGCTCGTGACCACCAGCCCCACCGCACCCTGAAGGACGATGGTGAACGCGCCGATCACAAGGCTGGGCACCGATTTCTGAACGACGACCATATCGAAGTAGCGGTTGAACAGGCTGCCCCGGCTTTCATCGGCAAAGAAAGGGTTCTGCGCGTGGACCGCCCGTACCGTGACTTCAGCGACCACCCGCGCGAACAGGCGACGTTCGAACATGGTCAGCAGATAAAGGCGTAGCGCGCTGAGGCACGCAACCAGCAGCAGGAGTACCAGCACGACGCCTGATAATATCCACAACGGCGCGACAAGCGCCGTACGTGCCACCGAATTGATGAGCAACTGGACGGAAATCGGCGTCGCCAAAGAGAGGAGCGTGATGGCGAGGGTGTAGACGATGCCAACATTGACATAGCCCCTGTCCGGGCCAACTATCTCGCCCACCCATGCGGCAGCTTGCCGCAAACCAAACTGCCCGCTAGCCAATTTTTTGAACCCCGGTTTTGACGTGCGTGATGTTATCAAACAGTTCCGGACTTCGACAAGGCTTCAATGCTGCACGGCAACATTTGTTTACGCGAGAGTCATAACGGGCATAACGAAAGGAACTAGCCTATTGGCCAACGCATCGCATACCGCGCGTTCCAGCGGAGGTGACCAAGGCCGCCCCAAAGTAAGAGCGTACAAGCACAAAAATTTGATTTCGCTGTGTTTCCTGTCTTGAGAAATGTGGTCGGACACATAGGAAAAATGTGCCGATCGTGGAAGCGCGTAGCGGCCCGTTCGCAAACATCCGTCATCACCACGAGGCAGATCGCCTCGTGGTGATGAGTAGCAATCCGCTTAAAAGGGATTCTTCCGCGACAACCCAGCCCTTAATAACCTACATCTTATAGGACAGGCGCAGATAGCCGAACTGGCCGGGCACATCATAGCTGGTCGTATCGAAATTCGCACCATCACATGTGCCACAGAGCGGCGGATCCTTGTCGAACACATTGTTGACGCCAATCGTAAAACGGGCGCGATGATCCATCCAGTCGGGTGAGAAATAGGCCTGGAAGTCGCCATAGAAGGTGGCCTTCATGACGTTGCCGTCGCCTTCGGTGACCTTGCTGAGGTAACGTCCGGTAAAGGACAGGCCATAAGCCTCCGTAGAATAGTCGATCGTCGCGTTCGCCTTGAAGTGCGGATAGGCCTGGTCACTCGACGCGCAACGCTCCGTGCCGGCACATTTGATCGTCGGCGCGCCCAGGTCGGCTGGAGGCTTGATGTTATATTTTAGAAGATAGGCGGCATTGACGTTGAGGCCGATCGAGCCGTTTCCAACCATCTTCGAACGGAAGTTCAGCGTACCGTCGATGCCGTCGGTTTCAATGGCATTAAGGTTCTGGAGCACGCCGTTAATGCCGGCAACTGCACCGCTGCCGGTGCGCGTGATCGCGGCGCAACTGATCGGGTCCGCCTCGAACGCGCAACGCTGCAGCGTCAGCGTTGCCGGCACAGAGTTGATCGCGTTCTTCAACGTGATCGTGTAATAATTGACGTCGATGCTGAATGCGCTGGCGAAGCTGTCGCGCGCCCAGGCCGGGCTGTAAACGCCGCCTGCAGTCCAGGTCTTGGAAGTTTCCGGCCTCAGGCCGGTAAAGCCCTGCGAAAAGACGCCAAGCTGGCCGCCCTGCGGTTCGGCATAGCTGCCGCTAGCTGGCACGCCGTTGGCGATACAGTTGGCTCGGACCGCTGCGTTGGCCTGCCAAGCGCTGCCCGCGACGTTGGTGCACGGGTCGTTGATCGTTGCGTCGGTACGCGAACGTCCAGCATATAGTTCGCCGATGCTGGGCGCGCGTAGACTTTCCGCATAGCCTCCCCGCAGCAACAGGTCGCGGGTCGGCTTCCACAGGCCCGAGACGGTATAGGTCGTGTTGCTACCGAAGCTCGAATAGTTGGAATGGCGCACTGCCCCGTCCAGTTCCAGCTTTTGGAAGAAGGGTGTGTCGGCCAAGATCGGAATGCGCAGTTCGCCATAAAATTCATCGACGTTGAAACCGCCACGCGCCGGACTGGTCGGCACGTCCGCACCCAGGCCAGCAGTGATGATCGGATCGGGCGTATAAGATGCCTGCTGATCGCGATGTTCATAGCCGACCGCGAAGCCGACTGCGCCTGCGGGCAATTCGAACAGATCGCCCGACAGGTTGGCGGTGACATCCCACAACTCCTGCTCACTGCGATCACGCTGATCGAAGGTGACATAATCGAGCATCGCCTGGGTGATCGACCCGGCGCCGCCGAAAATGTTGAACGGCACGCAGTTGCCGGTACAGTTGCCGACAGGACCCAATGCCTGGGCAAGCCTTGCAGCGTTGAGATTGCCGGTAAAGGTCTGGCGCGCGTTGTTGGTGCCGTAGCTGCCGTTGACGTCCCAATACCATTTGCGTTCGCCGACATCGAACATACCCTCCAGCGTCGCCGCCATCGTCAGCGTGTCGACTTGCTGACTGAAGATGCGCGGGCCGCCTTCCACGAAGCGACGGCGGATAGTGGAATAATTGGCGGGCGTACCGTCCGCGCCAGACGACAAGGTCACGCCGAACGGGTTGAACGGATTGCTGGCATCGACCGAGATCGTGTCGAGCAGGTTGCCATTGCCCGCATCCGGCCCGATGAACAGTGGCAGAAACGCTGCCTGCGTCGTGGATTCGCGATGCTGATAGACCAGTCGCGTACGCAGACTGACGGCATCGGAAAACTCGAACTTGCCGTTCAGGAACGCGCCATAGCGCTCGGATGGAGTCAGCAGATAATTAAACGGCGCGAAGTTGAAGGAGTCGGTCGATGAACTATAGTTGCGATAGTCGCTCGCGACTGGCCTACGACCGATGATCGGACTGCCGAGCGTGAGACTGCGTCCCAGCACATCATAGCGGCCATTGGGCGTGGCGCTGGAACAGCCGCCGTCGGCGCAGCTTGTGCCGCCCGCCGCAGGCCATTGCGAAATGGAACGGTCGGCGGTGCTGACGCCTTCCTGCTTCACATAATTGCCGCCAAAGACGATCGATACGCGATCCGACTGGATGCCGTAGCTCGCGTTGATGTCGTAGGTATGCCCGTCGCCCTGACGATAGGTTCCGAACTGGGCCGACATATCCAGCCCCTTTTGCGACTGTCGCGTGATGATGTTCACCACGCCGGCGACGGCGTCCGAACCATAAAGGGGGGACGCGCCCGATTGCAGCACTTCCACCCGCTCGATCATGCTTTGCGGAATAGTGTTGAGATCCACCGAGGCCGGAATGCCGCCCGCTGCCGAACCGTTGACGTAGCGCATACCATCGACCAGCACGAGCGTCCGCTTGGCACCCAGATAGCGCAGGTCGATCTCAGCTGAACCGGAGCTCACACCCGTGCCGTCGGGCGGGCCGCCAATATTGCCGGCATTGTTGGTCTTGGTGTTGAGGCCGCCCGCAGCGCTCGGGATACGTTGCAGCACGTCGGCGATAGAGGATAGGCCGGTCCGCGCGATCGATTCCGGATCGACTGTGACGATCGGCTTGTCCTGTTCGGTAGGATCGCGGCGGATGCGCGAACCAGTGACGATGATCGCGCCTCCGTCATCAGCCTGCGGAGCGGTGGATTGCGCGAAGGCAGGCGCTGCTGCGCCCAGCGCCGAGAGCATGACGCCGCAATATAAGGCATTTTTCAACCGCATGATTTGCACCCCTTGACCGTCGTTCTCGTGGAGTGTTGCGAGTCTGCTTCAGGCTGGCAATTGCGTTTCTTGTGCAGCGCGTCATATTCACACTATTGTTGTAATATGTTGCTTGATCGCAACAAACGCCAGTTGGCGGCGGTCGGGGCCTGCGGGCAATCTTGTCCTGATGCCGAACATATATTGCTATTGCGAACCGATTGTAAGCGTGTGCGCGTCAATAGCTGAGGCGCGCGTCGCCCCGTCGCCATGAGTCAGCGCCGCGACCAAAGCCGGGTGGATCGCCTTGCCCCGATAGCCACTTCAGATAATCCGATCATCCGAACAATCCTGCCTGGCGCACCTCCGCCTGTCACGCCTAATGAATCAGACGATACGATCAAACATATGGGTTCTTGGATATACCGAAATACATGCGATTAATTGATGATCGCATTTTAATCGAACCAATACAAACCACCTTACTTTACTAAATGATCCATCGTCGTAGATATTATATACTATTTCGGCGATCAACACTGGCCACAAGCGTAGCGGTGAATTTTCCTGCACTGGCCGTAGCTAATGACTTAAAAATGCAACAAAAAACTTTGTCCCCACTTTAGATTTTCGGGCCTCTCCCCTGCCGACAGCTTCGACCGGATCGGTCGATGTGTGACGCGAAGAAAGGGACGATCATGAATTGGGGCAAGAAGACCGCCTGGATGGCAACGACCATGCTAACGCTGGCGGCAGCGCCCGTGCATGCACAGGTGCAACCCTCAGCGGAAGCCGAAACGAATAGCGCCGCAGGCGAGATCGTCGTCACCGGCTATCGCGCCAGCCTAGCCAATGCACGGGATGTGAAACGCAAATCGACGATCATTCAGGATTCGATCGTAGCCGACGACATCGCCGCCTTCCCGGACCTGAACCTTGCCGAGGCACTGCAACGCCTGCCCGGCGTCGCCATCAACCGCGAAGCGGGCGAAGGCCGCCGCATCAGCCTGCGCGGGCTTGGCCCCGATTTCACCCGCGTACAGCTCAATGGCATGGAAGTGCTCGGCAATGTCGACTCCCCGCAGGATAGCCGTGGTCAGGGCACGCGCGATCGCGCCTTCGACTTCAACATCTTCGCGTCGGAACTATTCAACCGCGTCGATGTGGAAAAATCCTATTCGGCGGCCCAGACCGAAGGCGGCCTGGCCGGCACGGTAGGCCTCTTCACCGCTCGCCCATTCGACTATAGCGGCACCAAGATGGCCTTTTCCGCGCAGGGCGGCACCAACAGCCTGACGAAGGATTTCCAACCCCGCCTGACCGGCCTGATCTCCAAGAACTGGGGCGATTTCGGCATCCTCGTATCGGCAGCCTACAGCCATCGTCAAACGCGGGAGACGGGCTTCGACACCTATCGCTGGCGCCTCAATCGGGCCAATGGCTCGGACATTTCGGGCCTGACGCGGGAAGAACAGGACAAGGTCAATTCCGGTACGCTGCGCTTTGCCCGTGGCAACCGGCTTTCGGTGTGGGACAGCACACAGGATCGTCTGGGCATCACCTCTTCGATCCAGTGGAACCCGGCCGATACCATCCACCTGACGCTCGACGGCCTGTATGGAAAGTATAAGGCCGACCGGTTCGAAACCCATCTCGCCTCGCGCGGCGGTGGCGGTTCTACATGGCTGGGCGGTCGCCAGACCTTTGCCGGTGTCACCTACCCCAATTCCACGATCAACGCGATCGAATGGAACGACCAGAATGAAGTGACCTATCTGGATGTATCGGGCGGCCAGACCGCGTCGGAAACCCGCGTCCAGAACACGAAGAACGAGTTCAAGCAGGTCGTCCTGAGCGGCGACGCGGAAATCGCGCCGGGCCTGAAGGCCGTGTTTCTGGGCGGTGTCGAACGCTCGAGCTACGACATGCCGGTCGACGATCATTTCTATACCGAAGCCTATGGCGACGTGATTTCCGACTATCGCGGCGGCACCTATTCGCTGGTCAACACTTATGGCTGGAATACCGGCGACGCGTCCAACTATCACGCCCATGAGCTAGATATGGCGTCCAGCTATCAGGACACCGCGTTCGACAATATCAAGGGTTCTCTGCAATATGAAATCAGCCCTGATGACAAGATCCGCATTGGCGGCGAATGGCGCCGGTTCAAGAATAGCGGTTATACCAAGACGTCGCCCGACGCCCTGCTGAGCGCTTTCCGTTCCGGTACGGTCAGCGCCGACATCTCCAGCTACGCCCAGACCTACACCGGCTATAAGGGCCAGGACTGGGTCATCGTCGACTATGACAAGATGCTGTCCACCCTGGGCATCGACCGCAGCCAGTATCTGGTCGATCGCGGCAGCGTATTCGCGGTCGAGGAGCGCACGGGCGCAGGCTATATCCAGTATGACTGGAACCATGATTTGGGTAGCCTGCCGTTTCGCGGCAACATCGGTCTGCGCTATTACAGCACCGACATCCTGTCGACCGGCGTCGGCACGGTCGCGGGATCGGCGACGGCGATCAGCGTCACCGGCCATTATGACGGTTTCCTGCCGGCGGCGAACCTGATCTTCGACCTCAATGATAATCTGGTACTGCGCGCAGCCGCCGCCCGCAACATCAATCGCCCCTCGCTCGGATCGCTGGCCGTCAACGGTACAGTGACCCGCGGCGACAATGACGAAGTTTCGGTGTCGGTCGGCAATCCGCGCCTGCATCCCTACAAATCCACCGACCTCGACCTGTCTCTGGAATATTATTTCGGCAAGGTCGGATCAGTGTCGGCCGCCGCTTTCTACAAGACGCTGGACGGCTTCATCACCACCCAGACGGTCAATAACGTCCCATATAGCCAAACGGGCCTGTCGACAGACCTGCTCGACGGACTGACCGCCAGCAGCAACGTCACCAGCTATTCGCGGCCGATCAACCTGGGCAAGACTGACCTGTGGGGCATCGAACTGGCGGCGCAGGCCGACTTCACCTTCCTGCCCGCTCCCTTCGACCATCTGGGCGCACGCGCCAACTTTACCTATGTCGATTCCAAATATGACTATTCGAAAGTGTATAGCGGCGGGAGCAACAGCACACTGGAGGGGTTGAGCCACATCAACGCCAACGCCACGCTTTATTATCAGGACGCCAAGTTCGACATGCGCGTTTCGGGCAATTATCGCAGCCGGTATGTCTATAGCGCCTCGCCCGTCACCAGCACGCTGGGCATCGACCAGAATCTAAGCGGTTACGCCCCGACCCTGTATGTCGACATGTCGGCTCACTATAAGCTTACCGACAAGATTCAGTTGACGCTGAACGGCGTGAACCTGATCAATCAGGCGGAAAAGCAATATTCCGACAGCAGCCAGCGCCTTTATGTCGTCACCCGTTCGGGCCGCACGATCCTGGGCGGCGTTCGCTTCGAATTCTGATCCTGAACGAAAGGCAAGGAGGGCGGCAGCAATGTCGCCCCCTTGTTTTAGAGAACGGGCGGGATGGTAACGCTGCTGTCATGAAGCGTTGATAGCCGCGCTGCGCGGAGGACGCGCGCCTGTTCCTGAAATCCCCCTTTCTCTCTTGCCTTGCCTGCCTGTCGATCCCGCTGACCCTGACCGCCACAGCGCCGGTCCTGGCCGCGATGCCGCCGCCGGGCAGCCTGCATCGTTTCGACATTCCCGCCGGACGATTGGTGGAAACGCTGCGTAGCATATCCCGACAGGCCGATGTGCAGATCGTGACGTCCGTCAGGGGCGATCTTCATATCGTTTTGCCGCTGCGCGGGCGGCTGACCACCGATGCCGCCATAGCCCGCGTCATCGCGGGGCAACCGTTACATGTCCGCCGCACCACTGCGGGCTATCTGGTATTTGAAATGCCGTTGCCCGCGCCTATCGCATCCGCGCCGCCTGCCCCCCTGCCGGACCAGCCGCCTGCCCCGCCGATCATAGTGACTGGCTATCGCGAAAGCCTGCGCGCAGCGACCCAGGAAAAGCGCGATGCCATCGGTTTTGTCGAAATGACCCGTGCCGAAGACATTGCTGCATTCCCGGACCGCAATGCCGCAGACGCCCTGCAACGGCTTGCAGGCGTCACGATCAGCCGCGACAATGGCGAAGGGCGGCAAATTTCGTTGCGCGGCCTTGGCCCCATGTTCACCCGCACCACGCTGAACGGGATAGAGGCGCTTGCCACCACAGCATCGGGCTTCGACAACCGCGGATCGGTCAGTCGCCAGCGACGCTTCGACTATTCGATTTTCGACGCCAGCCTGTTCTCACAGGTTCGGGTCGAAAAAAGCTGGTCGGTGGATCAGGAAGCCGGCGGCATCGGCGGGCTGGTCGCGATGCAGACGATCCGGCCATTCGACCGGCCGGACAATATCGCCCTGATCGCGATGCAGGGTCGCACCGATAGCATATCCCATAAAGTGACACCGATGTTGACCGCTGAACTGTCACGACGCGGACCCAATTGGGGTGCGCTGCTCGCCCTGTCGTACAGCGACAATCGCGTCACCGAATATGGCTATCGCAACTGGGACTGGACGCCGATCAGCATTGCGGCGGCCAATATCGGGACGGGGATCAGCGATGCCGACCGCGCCCGGCTGACGGATAGCGACGACGCGCCCTATGCCGCGCGCGCGATGAGCTATTCAACCTGGACCAACCGGTTTCGTCGGCTCAACATCGTTGGATCGGTCCAGCATGAGAGCGACGATGGCCTCAAGCTGGCGCTCGACCTTCTGTATGCCCGCCTGTCCAACCATCGCGACGAATATTCGCTCGCGGCAGCCGGCACCCATGGCCTCACCGGCGACATCGACGGTACGCAGATATTGCAGGACGTGACGATCCGGGGCGACACGATCACCGCCGCCCGCTTTACCGGGGTCGACCTGCGCACCGAACATAAGCGCAGCGAGGACCATACGGATTTTGGCGAAGCGGCGCTGTCGCTATCCTATCCGATCAACGATAGCACGACCGTCGACCTGCGCGCAGGCTATGCCCGATCGGATTTTCAAAGCCCGGTGTTCGACAAGGTTTTCCTGCAATCGAACAATCGCGATTTCAGCTATGTCTCGACCGGCACCGGTGTGCGCAACAGCTATGGGCTGGACCTGACAGACAGCAGCAACTGGCAATTGATGCGGGCGGACACGCGCGAAGACGCAATCGTCAACGACAATGTCTCGACCCGACTGACGGTGGCGCGGGAGATGGGCGGCGGCATCGTCCTGCGGGGTGGAGGAAGCTGGCAGTTGTTCGGCAATCGCGGCTATCAGCGGCGTGTCCGTGTCGATTATGCCGATGGCACGCAGGCAGCCTTCCGCCTATATGACGGCGCCGGCTATGCCGATTATATCGTGGGACAAGTCGATCCGACCTTTGCCCTGACAGGACAGGAGCGCGATCTCTCCGCTTTTGCCGATGTACCCGGCACGGATTTTCGTTTGAGCGAGCGTCGGATAACCGGATTTTTGCTGGCGGACGTCGACATGATGGCCGGTGCGTGGCCGTTTTCGGGCCGGATCGGCCTGCAATTTCATCGCACCGTTGCCGTTTCGACCGGCACTGCCACCGCCGACCTCAGCCGAACCGCGGTTCGCGAGCATCATGCCGATAATTTCTGGCTGCCCTCGCTGGAAGCGCGACTACGCCTGCCTGACGGCGTGCAGCTTCGCTTCGCGGCCAGCCAGAATGTCAATCGGCCTGACATTGGCGACCTGAAGGCCGCCGCCGAAATCAGCGTTTCGCCTTTTGGCGGGTCGATCATCGCGGGCAATCCGGCGCTGCGGCCGTTCAAGGCGGAGTCCGTCGATCTGGCGGTCGAACATTATGATCGCGCCGGGCAGGCATTGATCGGATTATTTTTCAAACATATGCACAGTTTCATCATCTCCGAAACGCAGGTGATGCCCTATGCCCAAACCGGCTATCCCGCCGCGTTCCTCTACGCCGGTCAGGATCCGTCCATCCTGTATAATGTCATCCGGCCGATCAACGGGCCAGGCGCTTCGATCTTTGGCGTGGAAGCCGCATTCCGGCGGGAGTTGCGTTTTTTGCCGACGCCGCTCGACCGATTGGGCGTGCAGGCCAATGTCACCCATGTGTTGGGCCGCAGCGAGGTCATCTATGACGGCACCGCCGTCTCGCTGCCGCTGGTCGACCTGTCGCGCTGGTCGGGTAATGCGGTCCTCTATTATACCGGGCGTGGATGGGACGCGCGCATATCCGCCGCACATCGCGGCACATATCGCGTGGACATCGGCGACAATGGCAATATCGGCGAGTTTATCAGGGGCAGCCTGACAATCGATGCAGCCGCGCATCTTTCGATCGGCAAGCGATTGAAGATGGTTATGGAGGCCCGCAACCTGACCAATGCACCGATCATTCAATATGCCGATATTTCGGCCAGAAGGCTGCTGAGCCACACACGTAGCGGGCGCATCGTGTCAACCGGATTGCACTATGCCTTTTGACGGCCTGTCCCCGTTTGTAGCCCGCGCCACTCTACCTGTGCATGACGTTAGCGCAGGACGATATCAATGAGCGCCGCAGCAGCCCATTTGACCGGAGCGATGGGCAGGCTTGCGGCCTATGTCCGTCGCCGTCTGCGCGAGCCTGCCGACACCGAGGACGTGGTGCAGGAAACAATCATGCGCGTGATTGAGCAGGACCGCAAAAGGGTGATCGACCAACCGTTGGCCTATGCATTTCGCGTAGCAGATTCCGTGATCCATGCCAGAGCGCGGGGCCGCATTCACGCCGATCTGGACGAGCATGCCGACCTGATGTGCGAACTGCCGCTGGCCGACGAGATACTGGATTATCGCCAGCGCATGGCACGGTTCGAAACGGCGCTTGGCCAACTGACGCCGCAGCGCCGGGCGGTCTTCATGAAACGTCATCTGGAGGGGAAGTCGCGGCAGGAGATTGCGGAAGAAACAGGCCTTGGCCTGGAGGCCGTGAAGAAACATCTGGTCCGGGCGATGGTGGAACTGGCGCAGGTCGTGGAGGGGAATGCGGGAACAACCGCAGCGGAGAAAAATAAAAATGGCTGAGGAAGAGGATGACATCATGAGCATCGCCGCCGACTGGGTCGATCGGATCGATGACCTGTCGCCTGCGGACAAGCGGGAACTGGCAGCCTGGCTCCGGGCGTCGCCGGACCATGGCCGGGCCTTTGCCATCATGCATCGATTGAACCGGGACGGCGCATTGTTCGATGCGGCCATGCTGCTGGCCGACGCAGCCTTGCCTGTCGATCGCCGCACCGGTGGCGCTGCGCGGCGGCGGTGGCAGCGCGATGCGGGAACGCAGCCCATCCTGACCCGGCGACGGGTTATGGCGGCAGCGGTCGGTGGGGCCATCGCCCTGCCCCTGGGCTTCGCCTTCATGCAGCGGGAGGAGAATCCCGCCATCTTTCGGCCCGCCGTTTATGCCAGCCTTACCGCAAAGACCGCGCGCAGCCGATTGCCCGACGGATCGACCCTGACGCTGGACGCCGCCTCCCGCGTCTCCACGCGATTTGGCGACGATCGCCGCCTGATCGACCTGGAACGAGGCGGCGCGCGGTTCGACGTCGCGCATGACGGGAACCGCCCCTTCACCGTGCATACGCCCATGGCGGACATGACTGCACTGGGCACCAGTTTCACCGTAGACCGGCTTACCGATGCAAGCGAGTTGCGCGTATTTGAAGGCCGGGTCCAACTGGACGTGCCCGGCAAAGTGCCTTTGGTCGTCACTGTCGGCCAATGGGCGCTGGTTTCCAAAACGGGCGTGCAGCGCGGCAATTTTGACCCCGAAAGCTACAGCAACTGGCAGACCCGATGGCTGGATGCAGACGACATGCGGCTCGGTTATGCCATCGATCGGCTGGCGCGTTACAGCCCCATCCCCATCAAGCTGGCCGATCCGTCCCTTGCCGGGCGCAGCTTCAGCGGGCGGTTTAGGCTAGACCAGCCCGAACAGTCGCTGGCCCTGATCGGTGGCCTGTTCGACCTGAACCCCGTTCACCGCGACGGCATCCTCTATCTTGGCAAAGGCAAGGACGGTCCATGATCCGCACCGCACCCCTTTTTTTCCTGCTGGCCGGTATTGCGACCGGTACGGGTGCCGCCGCACTGGCGATGGCACCCCATCCCGCGCATCCGCTTCGCCTGAACGACGTGACGGCGGTGGGAACGCACAACAGCTATAAACAGGCGATGACGCCCGAAATCATGGCCCGGTTGCGTGCCGCCATGCCCGAAGCCGCCGATGCGCTCGACTATGAGCATCGTCCGCTGACTCAGCAATTGGACCATGGTGCCCGCCAATTGGAAATCGATGTGAACTATGATCCGCAGGGCGGCCATTATGCGCGGAGATCGAACAATCCCGACCTCGACAGGCCGGGTTTCAAGGTGCTGCATATCCCCGGAATCGACGATAGCAGCCATTGCGTGTTGCTGACCCAATGCCTGCGTCAGATCAAGGCCTGGTCCGATGCCCATGCCGACCATATCCCCATCCTGCTGATGTTCAACGCCAAGGATGGACGCAACAGCGCATATGGCGGCATTGATCCGCTACCCTTCGACGAAGCGGCCTATGATGCGCTGGACACGGAAATCCGGTCGATCCTGCCGCCCGAAAAGCTCATCGTGCCGGACGACGTGCAGGGACGCTATCCGACGTTGCGCGACGCGGTACTGGCGAACAACTGGCCCGTGCTGGACAAGGCGCGAGGCCGCTTTCTCCTTGCGCTGGACGAACCACCGGCCAAGGTGGCCGTCTATCGCGGCAAGCGCCGCTCGCTGGAAGGTCGCGTCTTTTTCATCAACACCGACGAACAGTCGCCCGCCGCCGCCTATCTGACGATAAACGATCCCATCCGCGATGGCGCACGGATCGCCCGCGATGTAGCAACGGGCTATCTGGTGCGAACCCGTGCGGACGAGAATACGGTGCAGGCCCGCGCGAACGACACATCGCGCCGCGCCGCCGCGCTGGCTAGCGGCGCCCAGTATATATCGACCGACTATCTATGGCCTGATCCCCGCTTTGCCGGGGGCTATCAGGTGTCGATCGACCCCGACATGCCGGTCCGATGCAACCCGGTGCGCAAGCCCAGGGGCTGCACCGCCCGTAAGCTGGAAACGAAGTGATGCGGACTTCTCATCTGTTCATCTTGCTTGGCATGATTGCCTTGCCGGCCATCGCCAAAAGCGGCCCCGGCATCACCCCCTATATTGCCGAAGTGCCGCGTCCCGACATGATGAAGATCCTGCCGCCGCCGCCCGCCGCCGGCTCGCCCGGCGACGAAGATGACCGGGAAACTTTTCGCGAAACACGCCGGTTGCAGGGCAGCGCGCGTTGGGCACTGGCGACGCATGATGTTGGCGACGACCGCTTTGCCAATTTTGCCTGCGCCATGGGCATGCAGCTTTCTGCCGAAACGGCTCCCGCTCTCGCCCACATCTTTGCACGGATAGGCGGTGGCCCGCTCATCAATCCGGTCAAAGATCATTACGCGCGACGGCGCCCCTATCTGGATCAGGACTTGCTTATCTGCGAGCCAAAAACGGCGCATCTGGCAGCCAATGGCGATTACCCGTCCGGACATACGACGGCCGGATGGTCGACAGCACTGGTACTGGCCGAACTGCTGCCCGAACGCGCTACCCACATATTGGCACGCGGCCGCGCCTATGGTCAAAGCCGCTATATCTGCGGATCGCACAGCAAAAGCGCGGTGGAGGCAGGCTATATGGCCGGTGCATCGTTGGTCGCGACGCTTCATGCCTCTGCCGCATTTCGGGCCGATATGGAAAAGGCGCGCGTCGAAATGCAGGACCTCAAAAAGCACGCTCCCGCTGCTTCCCATAGACAATGCATGATCGAACAGCACGCGTTGATGCAGTGAAGACCGCAGCCGTTTCTTCCGTGAAGAACGAATTGGCTGCGAAGTGGGGCGGTTTTGAAAGAGAACAGAAGCCCCGCCGGCTCGTGATAGGCATCGAGGGCGTATCCAGTGGGCGCGTGGTCACTTAGGTAGACATCGCGCCAATGTCTTCGCGCACGCTCACAACAGCTGCGCGGTAAGCGCGGCCTTGGAAACCGCAGCCTGGTCAGGCCTTCTTGCTGGCATGAACGGCTTTTCCGGAAGCGCGGCGTTTGGCGAGGGCATCGATACGGGTCTGGACCTCGTCATGGCTGATGTCGTTGGGATCAAACGGTCGCCCTTACCATTCCAACATGGATTTTCGGGCCGGGTGGCGAGGGTTAGCCATAGCGTCGAGACGCTCCTCAAAGCCTGGGATACCATCGACATCTTCAGGAGGTGTGCGTCGTTCGCCATCGACGAACCGTGGATAATCCATGAGCGGATCGGCCGGGCGAACCACTTCGATCTCGACGCTATGCCGCCAATCGTCGCCAAAATCATATGTATAAGTGAATGCAGTGATGCCACTTTCGACAAGCTTGCCGAGCAGGATATTATCGGCATCGCGTGTTGGCGGATCCACATAGTCATCGTCAAAACGAATGCCGTAATATGCATCACCGACATCGAAGCGAAAAAGGTGATAATTCTCGAACAGCATGACAGCCTGGATCGTCAAGTACAGGGTCTTCAAGTTTTTTGAGAGCTGTAGTTAGGCTCTGCGCCAAACGGCAGGATTGCTATCATCGAGCGTGATGCGAATCCGGGCAATCTGTCCGGTAATGCCGCCAAAGTGACGAACTGATTATCGGCTTTCCAGTTCCACGGTATAAGTTCATCCCAGCGCGCAGCGGGCGACTTGCCCAGCGATCCTGGCAATGACATCGGCGATGTAGGCCTGCGGCGCGAGGCCATTGAGCTTGGCAGTCTCGATGATGGAGTAGATGGCGGCGGCCCGATCACCGCCCGCATTTGATCCTATGAACAGCCAGTTTTTGCGGCCCAGGCTACAGAGCGCATGGCGCGCTCTGCAATGATGTTATCGATTTCCAAACAGCCATCGTCGAGGGAGCGTGTCAGCGCGACCCACCGCTTTCGATCGTCGATCAATGGCTGAGTTCGGTCCTGGCGGCTTTGTCGTCGGATATCAGGTTGCAGGCCACGATCCGCTGCCTCGTCTAGTGCGTAAACTCATCATGCGTCGCACCACAGGCGAACGCATATGAGTTTGATGGCAGCAAGGAAATTGGCTGGGTCGTTGTCGCATCGGGTGGCGAGGCCACGGAACTGTTTGATGCGATTGAAGAAGCGCTTGATGAGATTTCGCTGTTTGTAGAGCCATAGCGAGAAAGCGAAGCGCTGCTTGCGGTGGGATTTGTTGGGAATGTTGGCCCAGATGTTCTTGGCGGCAGCGACCTCACGGATGGCGTTGCTGTCATATCTCTTGTAGCCCAGCAGGGTTGCTCCCTCGAGAATGGCCTCGATCAGCGCTTCGGCCTCACAGGCATCGTGAACATGCCCGCCTGTCAGTCTCAGGCTGACAGGACATCCGTCAGCATCGACAAGAGCGTGGAGTTTGCTGGTGAGGCCGCCCCGGGAACGTCCCATGCCACGACCGCAGCTTCCCCTTTTTGCCCGTCGCACCATTTTGGTGGATGCGCATGCAGGTGGAATCGATCATCACCAGTTCGCCATTATGTCCCGCTGAAACCGCTGCCAGCAACCGGTCCCAGACCCCGGCCTTGCGCCAGCGCACGAACCGATTGTAGCAGGTCGTCGAAGGTCGGCCCACGTCGCTCCCGAACGAAAGCGCCACATGATCCTGTTAAGAACCCGACGATCATCCACCCGAGGCACGCCGCGCGGCTTGTTGGGTAACAACGGCTCGATGATCGCCCATTCCCGATCTGTCAGTTCATATCGCCGTCGCGCCATCGAAGCCTCCAAGTCTAGAGCCTCCTGAATCACGAAAACAGACGATCCTCAAGATATTTTATGAGTTTACGACCTAATAAAGCTGACTGATACGTTCCAGCAGATCCGTGGTGAGCGAGGTCGGCTTGGTTGCGTGGATGTCGAAGATCTTGCGTCGAAAATGCGCCCAGCATGCGACCTCAGTGATGCGGTTGGTTTCGTAGAGCTTGTCATAGCCAGCATAGCCAGGGCCGGTAAAGTGAGACCTGTGCGCGGGTGGGTGTAGACAGCGGCTTTTATTGCTGATTCTATGTACTTTCCGAAGTGGGGAGCAGGACGTGACGTATCGTTCGATTGTTCAGGAACGGTTCGGTTCCGCTGGGCGCACGCGGTCGGCATCTTTGCTCGGCGCGCTTGGCAAGCTGATCGATTGGGCTTTGGTCGCGGCGCTGCTCGATCCGCTTTATTCGGCCAGCAAGGGCGAGCCCGCCTCGCCATCTCTGGCGATGTTCAAGGCCTTGCTTCTATCGATCTGGACGATCTGTCTGACGTCAAGCCGGCCGAGAAGCTTGACGATCGCGCTGCGTTCCGCCGCTTTTGTGGTTTTCGGGGACTGAAGCGACACCCGAGCGGACAGCGTTCGTGCGCTTTCGAAAGGAACTGGTCGCCCATAAGCTGGATCGGTTACTGTTCCTGACTGTGACGGCGCAACTCAAATCAAAGGCAGTCAAAGTCAAAACTGGCACGCTGGTCCATACCACGATCATTGCATCGGCCAGCGGGAGCGATGATGACGCCCGTTGGGTCAAACATAAGGGAAAGCGGGCAATCCATGGCTTCAAGACGCATGTCGGCGCCGATGCCGATACGGCATTGGTCGAGAAAATATCGATTACATCTGCCAATATCAACTATGGCAAAGCAGGCCTCGAAGCGCTGCCCGACAATCCCGGCGAGGTGTTTGCCGACAGCGCCTATAGCGGCAACCACTTCCGTGACGCTGTGCTTGCAAAGGGAGGCATACCGCGGATCGTCTCCAACGCCGATAATTACGGTCGCCGATCGCGTACATTGCCAGTCCTCACGCCCTATGAATACATCTGCAAATGCCGGACAAACGAAACGCTCTAGCTTAAATCCGCATCATCAAATACTGGGGCCAAATACTTAATACATAAATTTTTTACCGAGCACCTTGTCAGCATGCTCCTGGCGGCAGATCAGGAGGTCGGGCAGAAAGACATCCGCCTGATTGTACAGCAGCGGCGATCCATCGAGGCGCGCGCAATAGAGGCCGTGGGCCAGTGCCACCGCCACCGGGGCGCAACTGTCCCATTCATATTGGCCCCCAGAATGAAGGTAAATGTCGGCATAGCCAAGGACGATCGCCATCGCTTTGGCGCCGGCAGAACCCATGGGAATGAGTTCTGCGTCCAGCGCCTGCGCAACCGCGACTGCTTCCTTGGCGGGGCGGGTGCGAGAGACGACCATGCGCAGCCGTTCGGGCGCTGGCGGCAACGGCGCGAGTTGATCCGTGCGCAACACGATTCCGCCGTCAAGGTCCGGCAGCGCAACCGCACCGATCCGAGGCTCGCCGTCAATGGCAAGGCCGACATGAACCGCCCAGTCGGCGCGCGCTTCGCCATATTCACGCGTGCCATCGACCGGATCTATGATCCAGACCCGCGATTGGGCAAGCCTGTCGGGATTATCCTTTTCCTCCTCGGACAATAGCCCGTCATCTGGGCGCGCCTCACGTAAGGCATGGACAAGGAACTGGTTGGCGGTCTGGTCACCCGCCTTGCCCAGCGCCTTTGCCCCGAACACACCCGAGGCGCGCACTTCGAGCAGGATGCGACCTGCGACCTCCGCAAGATGGGCCGCAAGTTCGCCATCGGTCATCACCGTCATGGGATGAGCCTCGCGACGATCACGTCGGCTGCCTCGTCGGCCGTCATGTCCGCCGTGTCGATGCGGATTTCCGGGTCTTCCGGCGCTTCATAGGGACTGTCTATCCCGGTGAAATTCTTGAGCTGACCCGATCGCGCCTTTTTATAAAGGCCCTTCACGTCGCGCGCTTCGGCATCGGCCAGCGCGGTGTCGATATGCACCTCGATGAACTCGCCGGGCTGCATCATTGATCGCACCATTTCGCGTTCCGACCGGAACGGCGAAATGAAGGCGGTTATGACGATCAAGCCGGCATCGGTCATGAGCTTGGCGACTTCTCCCACACGACGGATATTTTCCACCCGGTCGGCGTCGGTGAAGCCCAGATCCTTGTTGAGACCATGGCGCACATTGTCTCCGTCGAGCAGGAAGGTATGACGGTTCATCCGCGCCAGCCTCTTTTCGACAAGGTTAGCGATGGTCGATTTGCCTGCACCGGAAAGCCCGGTGAACCAAAGGACGGCGGGCTTCTGGTTCTTGAGGCCCGCATGGAAATCGCGGCTGACGTCGGTGGCCTGCCAATGGACATTCTGTGCGCGGCGCAGGCTGAAGTGCAGCATTCCTGCCGCCACGGTGGCGTTGGTGATCTTGTCTACCAGGATGAAACCGCCGAGCGTCCTGTTCTGCGCATACGGCTCGAACACGATCTGGCGGTCGGTCGACAGGTTGGCGACGCCGATGGCGTTCAGATCCAGCGTCTTGGCCGCCAGTTGCTCCATCGTATTGACGTTGACCTGATATTTGGGCTGCTGGACCGTCGCGGTGACTGTCTGGGTGCCGACCTTGAGCCAATAGGAACGGCCGGGCAGCATGTCTTCATCCGCCATCCATACAATGGTCGCTTCGAACTGGTCGGCGACCTGGGGCGGGTTGTCGGCCAGCGCGATGACGTCGCCGCGCGAACAGTCGATCTCGTCGGCAAAACACAGGGTTACCGACTGGCCTGCGGTCGCGACTTCGAGGTCGCCCCCAAGCGTGACGATGCGGCTGATCGTGCTGGTCTTGCCCGATGGCAGAACGCGCACGGCGTCGCCGGGTCGTACCGTGCCGGTTGCAATCAGGCCGGAAAAGCCCCGGAAATCGAGGTTGGGGCGGTTAACCCACTGTACCGGCATGCGGAAGGGCTTGTCCGCGTCGGTGGCGCTGTTGACCTCGACCGTTTCGAGATGGTCCATCAGCGACGGCCCATGATACCAAGGCGTGTTTTCGCTCCGGGTCGTGATATTGTCGCCTTTGAAGCCCGAAATCGGGATCGGCACGAAATGGTCGATGCCGATCGAATGGGCGAATGCGGTATAGTCTTTCAAAATGGCGTCATAGACAGCCGGGTCATAATCGACGAGATCCATCTTGTTGATGGCGAGCACGATATTCTTGATACCGATCAGATGCGCCAGATAGGAGTGGCGACGCGTCTGCACCAGCACGCCCTTGCGCGCATCGACCAGAATGACCGCAAGATCGGCGGTCGACGCGCCTGTGACCATGTTGCGCGTATATTGTTCGTGGCCTGGCGTATCGGCGACGATGAACTTGCGCTTTTCGGTGCCAAAGAAGCGGTAGGCGACGTCGATGGTGATGCCCTGCTCGCGCTCGGCGGCAAGGCCGTCGACCAGCAGCGCGAAGTCGATTTCCTGCCCCTGCGTGCCGACTTTCCTGGAATCCGCCTCCAGCGCGGCGAGTTGATCTTCGAAGATCATCTTGCTGTCGTAGAGCAGGCGACCAATCAGTGTCGACTTGCCGTCATCCACCGACCCGCAGGTGATGAAGCGCAGCATGGTCTTGTGCTGATGAACTTCCAGATATTTGTCGATGTCCTCCGCGATGAGAGCGTCGGTCTGGTAGACCGGATCGTTGGTGATCGTATCGGACATCAGAAATACCCCTCCTGCTTTTTCTTCTCCATGCCCGCGCCGCCCGAGTCCTTGTCAATCGCGCGCCCCTGTCGCTCCGACGTCGTCGTCAACAGCGTTTCCTGGATCACCTCGGGCAGTGTCTTGGCCATGCTTTCGACCGCGCCGGTCAGCGGGTAGCAGCCTAGCGTGCGGAAGCGGATGGAGCGTTCAACAGGTACTTCGCCGGGCTTGAGGGGGAAGCGGTCGTCATCGACCATCAGCAACATGCCGTCGCGTTCGACCGTGGGGCGCTTGTCCGCGAAGTAGAGCGGCACAATCGGCACATCGTTGAGATGGATATATTGCCAGATATCCAGCTCGGTCCAGTTGCTGATCGGAAAGACCCGGATGCTCTCGCCTTTGCTTTTCTTGGCGTTGTAGAGGTTCCACAGTTCCGGGCGCTGGTTCTTGGGATCCCAGCCGTGCGATGCGGTGCGAAAGGAGAAGATGCGCTCCTTGGCCCGGCTTTTCTCCTCGTCGCGCCGCGCGCCGCCGAAAGCCACGTCGAAGCCATAAAGGTCGAGCGCCTGCTTCAGCCCTTCAGTTTTCCACATGTCGGTGTGCAACGCGCCATGGTCGAACGGATTGATTCCCCGGTCCTTTGCGTCCTGGTTCTGGTAGACGAGCAACTCCATGCCGCTCTCCTGCGCCATCCGGTCGCGCAGCTTGTACATCTCGCGAAACTTCCATGTCGTATCGACATGCAGCAGCGGGAATGGCGGCGGCGAGGGGTAGAAGGCTTTGCGCGCAAGATGCAGCATGACAGCACTGTCCTTGCCCACGCTATACATCATCACCGGCTTTTCAGCCTCCGCAACAACCTCGCGCATGATGTGGATGCTTTCCGCCTCCAGACGCTCCAGATGCGTCAATGAGGGTTTCGTAAGTAGCTCAGGCATCATCCTCTCCCTGTGGGATTTAACGCACCAATTGCCCCGCGCCCTTGACCGCGATCCCCCCATATGGGAGCAAAATAAGAATGTCGATTTCCGTGACCTACCAGCGCGAACTGGCCCTGCCGCTTATCGAAGGCATTCATGAAAGCCCGCCATGGGGCGGGCTGATGCGCGAACTTGTCGCCAGAACATATGCGCGGCGCGCCTATCTCGTCATCAATCTCGCCAATGCTGCGGCAGATCAGGCGCCGTCGATCGTGCAGGTGGCAGCACCGCGCGCCACGGCTGATCCGCCGCTAGATTATCAGAAAATCGTTGACCTCGAGCTTCATCCCCAAGGCAGGATGCGACCGCTGCGTGTCTATTCACTGGACGAGATGCTCGACTATGGTCGCCCGGAGCGACTCGCTAGTCAGAAAGTCGCACTTCAGAACATGGGGATACATTATGCTCGCTTCCTGCGCGTGACCGCAGGCGGGGCCGCAGATGCCCAGATGCTGCTCGTGCGCGAACGGGAAGATTTCTCCGCAGCCGCCGTGGCGACATTGTCGTCCATCGCGCCGCATCTTACGGTGGCATTAAAGACGCTTGCAGCACTGATAGAACAAAGATTGCAGGTAGCGCTTGCGCAATCTGCGCTTCAGCGGCTTGGCATCGGTCAGATGGCCTTCGATGCGACAGGGCGTGTCATGGCTGCCGATACTCATGCGAATAGCCTCATGGCATTTGCTCCGGAACCACCGCCTGTCCCCGGTCGCCGGTTGCAACTCATACCGGCCGTGTCGCACGCATTGGAGAACGCCTGTGAGGCCATTGCATCGGGCCGACTTACCAGCGTGCCGCTGCCGCTGGACACGCATGGCGGATTGTGGATTCTGCTTCGCAAGGCCGACTTGCTGCTTGAACAACCCTGCGCAGTACCGACGGCTGTCGGCGCCCTGCGGACCTATAAGCGCGAGAACGCCGCAAAAGCGCACCATGCCATAGCGATGATCCATAATCTGTCCCGGAATGAAGCATCGCTCGCGCATCAACTTTCGCTGGGCGAGACAATTGTCGATGCCGGTCGGAATTTGCGCCTGACGCCAGAGACATCACGCAGCTACTCCAAGCGCATCTATGCAAAGACAGGCGCATCCAATCAGGCAGATCTGGTCCGGTTGATCCTTACAGGGCTTGCGCCGCTGTCCTAGTTTTTAGTTCTAGCATGTGATGGTGCGGCTTGACGATAAAGACGTCCGGCTTTGATCCCAGACTTGCTCGACGGCCTCATAGGGGGTTTTGAACCTGAGAGCCTTGGGCTGCTTGGCAGAGTTATAGGCTGTCAGCCAGACATACCGATCGCTGCGGTCATCCACAGAAGGCGTCGCGCAGATACGCCGGATCGAGCCATATTTTCCCTTGTCTCACGGCGTGCCGCGGCTGGATGATCGTCGGATCATCGGCGGTATCATCTTCGTCATCAGGAACGGCTTGCGGTGGCGCGATGCGCACGCCGACTATGGTCCGCCCAAAACCATCTATCATCGTTTCATCCGGTGGAGCCGGCTCGGGCTGTTCAACAAAGATCTTCTCCGCCCTTTCGGCGCAAGGCGGCAAGCCCGACCAGTTGATGATCGATGCGACGCATCTCAAGGCACACCGGACAGCTGCTAGCCCTTTAAACAGGGGCTTTTCCCAGACGTATCGGACGCACCAAAGGCGGCCTGAACTCGAAGCTCCACGCCGTGTGCGACGGCAAGAGCAGGCCGCTGGTCATGCTGCTGAACGAGGGCCAGATGAGCGATTACAAGGGCGCAGCCCCGATGTCCGACGCTTTGCCCCGTGCCAAAGCCCTGCTCGGCGATCGAGGCTATGACGCCGACTGGTTCCGCAAGGCGCTCGCCGAACGAAACATCGCGGCCCGCATCCCGTCAAAGAGGAACCGGATAATCCCGATCCCATACGATGCTATGCTCTATCGTCAGCGCCACAAGATCGAGAATATGTTCGGCAGGCTCAAGGACTGGCGTCGCATCCATACCCGCTACGATCGAGAGTCCGACCCTAAAGAAGGGGCGGACAGATGAAGCGGAAGCAGTTTTCGGAGGAGCAGATTATCGGCATCCAGAAGGAGGCCGAGGCTGGCGCGCTGGTGGCAGATCTATGCCGACGGCACGGGATATCTAGCGCCACCTATTACGCCCGGAAGGCCAAGTCGGGCGGTTTGGAGGTGTCCGATGCGAAGCGGCTGCTGGCAGACACAATGCTCGACAACGCGGGTCTAAAGGACCTGCTATCGAAAAATGGTGACGCCTGCCGCGCCGTCCTTGCGGGCGGGGCGGCACGAGCAGATCATGGCTTGAACGCGATGACCGTCTGGCTGAGTTCGCCGAACAGGCTGTCGCCGGTTCCCGCAGTCATGCGAACATGGTCGCCAAAATGCAGGAATGGCGTGACCGGCTTGCCGTGTTGGATCATTTCGATCGCGCGCCGTTCCGATATGCAGGTCGATCCGACCTTTTCGTAATCCGGATTGGATACCGTGCCGGACCCGATAATCGTTCCGGCGCACAGATGACGGGTGCGGGCGGCATGGGCGATCAACTCGTGAAAGCCATATTCCATGGCGTCGCCCGACGGATGGCCGAACCATGCGCCATTGACCTCAACACGCAGGGGCATGCAAACGCGGCCATCGCGCCAAGCTTCGCCCAGTTCGTCGGGCGTGATCGCGATCGGGGCGGCGCTGCATGCCGGTTTGGCCTGAATCCAGCCGAAGCCCGTCTTCATTTCTTGCGGCGCGACTGCACGCAGCGACCAGTCGTTGATGAGCAGGATCAGGCGGATATGCCTTATGGCGTCGGCGGCCGAACATCCCATGGGGACGTCATCCGTGACGATGCCGAACTCTCCTTCGAAATCGATGAAATCCGCTTCGGTCGGTAGGGCGACATCTTGGGTGGGGGCCAGGAAGCAATGGCTCATGCCCTGATACATAAGGGGTAGGTCGGTTTCGATCGGGGGGTGGTTGAACGCTTTCTGCATCAACACGCCGTGATTGGCAAAGGCGGACCCGTCGAGCCACTGCCACGTGCGCGGCAGCGGGGCGAGCAGCGTATCCGGGCTGATGCTATCGCCGCCGCCGGCCTCCAGGGTGGTGGAGAGGGCTTGCGCGTCAATCAGCAGGGCGTCCGCATTGCCTCGCCTGAAATGCTCCCGGCAAACCTGCCGTTGCCTCATCTAAACTGCTCCCGGCATTGGCCGGGAGGGAACGATGCGGAAGGTGAGCATGGCGACGCGCAGGGAATTGATTGAAGCAGTCGGCGAGCGGTATCGCTCGGCCGATCGCGCGAGCAAGGGCAAGGTTCTCGACGAATTCGTCGCGATCACAGGTTTCCACCGGAAGCATGCAATGAGACTATTGCGGGCGGAGCCGTTGATCAGGGAAACGACGCGACCCGAGCGGAGAATTTACAACGAGGCGGTGCGCGGAGCGTTGCTCGTATTGTGGGAGGCCAGCGACCGCCTGTGCGGCAAGCGACTTCGGCCGCTTATCCCGATTCTGATCGAGGCGATGGAGGGCCATGGCCATCTTGATCTCGATCCGGCGATCAAAGGAAGCTTGTTGCAGATGAGCCCGGCCACGATTGACCGTGTTTTACAGACCGCGAAAGGGAACAGCCATAAGGTCCGGCGTCGCGGCGTGGCGGGATCTGAACTTAGGCGCAGTGTTCCGATCCGAACATTCAGCGATTGGGGAGATCCGGCGCCGGGACATATGGAGGCCGACCTTGTTTCTCATAGCGGTCCGGTGGCGAAAGGGAGTTGGACTTGGACGCTGACGTTGACGGATATCGCGACAGGCTGGACCGAATGCGCACCGTTGCTGGTGCGCGAGCAAACGTTGTTGGTGGAGGTACTCAAGGAGCTGCGCAAGCTGATGCCGTTCCCGTTGCTGGGATTTGATTCCGACAATGACAGCGTGTTCATCAATGAAACCGTGCGCGATTACTGCGCGACGACGGAAATCGCGTTTACCCGCTGCCGCCCCTATCGCAAGAACGATCAGGCCTGGGTCGAGCAGAAGAACGGTTCGGTTGTACGCCGTCTGGTGGGCTATCGCCGGTTCGAGGGACTGGAAGCAGCTGGGTTGCTCGCCGAATTGTATGCGGCGGCGCGCCTGTTCGTGAACTTCTTCCAGCCCTCATTCAAGTTGGCGGAGAAGCGCCGCGACGGCGCCAAAGTCCACAAGCGCTATCACGCTCCCGCGACACCGTTCCAGCGTTTGATGGATGACCCGCGGACCAGCGAGCAGACACGCGAACGGCTACGGGACCTCGCCGCCAGACTGGATCCGGTTCGACTGCTGCGAGACATCCGCACCGCGCAGCAGAAACTGGTGGTCCTGGCCGACGCCGTCGTCTTGGCAGATCCCACCGAAACCTCCCCCCACCGCTGGGGGCGTTCCTCTCGAGCCTGAAAGTTTTATGGCACAATGGTGAGGCGCGGCCCACGGCGGTTGATAAAGCGCCGCGCAAGCGAGAACGGCGTCGACCGGATCCACTGCTTCAGGTTACCGACCAGTTAAAGGCCTGGTTCGAAGACGAGCCTTGGCGTACCGGGCGGGAGTTACTGGAGAAATTGCAAGCCGAGCAGCCGAACATCTACCCGGACGGCCTCCTGCGGACTATCCAGCGCCGTCTGAAAGGCTGGCGCACCGAACACGCGCGAGCGCTGGTGTTCAGCCACTCTTCCGGGCTGGCCAGCGCCGCGCCAGGCGACACGGAAACCATCCTCACGGCCATGTGACGGATTACCGTTCCGCCTCGCCTACGGCTCAGCTGCACGGCAATCCGTCACATGCAATGGCATTGCTGCGCGAGGGCCTGTAAGGAACAATTACGTGAGGCAACGGTCGCGTTGCTCGGGAACATTTCTTCGTGAGGCAACACGTCTCTCATCCTGATTGTCGCGCGGCAAAACCAATCGCCTCAATCGCCAGCGTCGCGCCACAGATAGCGCGGACCGGGCTGAACTCGACAGGGTCCTGAAGGCGATAAAGGGACTCGTAACGCTCGCGACGGAAGGCAAGGGAACGCGCTCGCTCGTCGATCAATTGCTCGAATTGGAGGCGCAGGAAGATGCCATTCGCGCCCGGCTCGCTGCGGCACCCGCCGATGTGCCGGATATCCATCCGAACATCTCGGAGATTTATCGTCGCAAGGTCGAGCGGTTTGCAGAAGCTCTGGCGCATCCACAGGAGCGGCAGGAGGCTGCCGACGCGTTGCGCGCGCTCATTGAGCGCATCGTTCTGACGCCCGGTGCCAAGCGCGGCGAGGTTAACGCGATGCTCCACGGTGAGTTCGGCACAATCCTCGAATGGCTGGAACAGCGGAAATCCGCCCAAAACGACACCACCCCCGGCGCTAATGCGCCAGGGGTGGCCGGTATGTCGGTTTCTGTGGTTGCGGGAGAGCGCTTCGTCCTCAAACTACATTTTTTCAGGAGTTAATGAGGCGGCCGCGATGGCTTCAAATCCAAACGAGAAACCGTTCGTGGAAGAGGCATATTATGGCCTCTCTCGCTGTATCATTTCGGTCAAACGCAAAGCCCGAGGGCGCCCTAGAAAAGGAGTCTGATGGTTTTTTGAATGTAGGGCTAAAGCCGCCACCTAGCTGGTTCGCCCCCCCGGCAGCAACCGAAATTGTTAACTATCCGATTGAAAACAAAGGATTTTTTCTGTGGCAATTGCGATCATGCCCGCAATTATGCCCGCAGAGAAATCCGGCTTAAAAATTCTTGTCTTTCCCCCTATTTTTCAAACCCTTACTTCATAAACCCTTACCTTTTGCTTCCCCTTCTGATTGCACGGCAGCTGGGTTGCAGGTTCGGTAGGTGAATACCCAGATATCCTGACCCGGTTCACCTTATTGGATAATATGAAAATCGGTGCCTTAAGTCCACACCGATCACTCGGTAAACGCCCGAGACAGGGTCTTCGTGCATTGCCGTTTGTGAGGCTGATCTGCGTTAACGAGACTAAGTTCAGCTGCGTCGACGTTCCTCGTCGGTAGGCAGGAAATACCCTGCGTTCATTGCGGCTTTGGGCGCAAATCGAGCTGTACGAAACCATATCTGCCCCACAGCCTTAGGGCCGTCTTCGATCCGATCGAGTGCGGCGTTGATCCGATCACATTGGTCCTCGTCGAGGTAGAAGCGATGAGCATCGAGAAACTTCCGGCATTTGTGGAAATTGTCCAGATCCGCGGTCTCGATTTCTTCGATCGCCGCGCGTACCTGTTCACGATCGATCTGCGGGCGCAGAAGAGGCACCACATCAAGCGTTGCATCATCTGAAACGACAAATGCGAGACGGTGCCCCGAACCATCTCCAACATAGCGAACGGCAGAGTTAAAGCGCGATCCCCTCGATGGCGTGCAATCATCATTGGCCGCTCCATCAAGGATGACACCGATGGCATGGCACACTCCGTTAGGATCAGCCAGTATTGCGCCGTCGATCGCGGCGGCCCTCTCCAGTAGTTCCAGCGTGATTGCGGTTGGAACAATCCTGGTCCCCTGCCCTTTCAACCGATCAGCCTCGGCGGCGGCATCGGCTGCGAATATGATCAGCGATCCTCTCTTGAGCCCCATAAGCAGCCTAAGAATATTGTTCATGCGCGCAATCGCCGGATCTGTGACCCTCTCAAAGATGCGCTTGGCATTATCCCTGAACCGCTCCGCAGAGATGGGCTCCTGAGCGAGTTTTGCAGCGCCATGGCGAACGCGGAGGAATACTGTCTCGCCCTGCTTTAAATCCCATTCATGTGGCCCGATCAGATCGATCACAAAGGGCGGCGCGCTGACGTCGGAGACGGACCCAATTCCATAGACCTCATCGTAGCCAATGATGAGTTGAGCGCCATCCTTGGACATCTCTACCATTTTGCGAAGCCATCTAGCTTCTCCAAGGGATACCGGCTCCGCCAGCCGCATGACATAATGGATGTTGGGATCGTCTGGCCCGGCCAGAACAAGCCCTGCGCGACCAGGTTCGCGCTCGTACAAAAGCTTTGCTACAGCCTCAACCCGGTCGAAAAGGCCCCAATTGGAGATATCCCCACTGATAAACGGGATACGCATGAAAGATTGTGCGGCTCTCCCGACGATCTCAGCCGCCGACAGCTTCGCGTCGCCGTTGATCATGCGGCCCGGTTGAGGCCAGGGCTGAAGCAACTCGTTGGCCGCCTCTTGCAAGATCAAGCTGATGCATATGCGAATGAAATTGGTCTCATTCTCTCCGAAAGCCCCTGCGTATCGGATCGTAGGATGCATCTCCAACTGAGCGACCGGAACCTGAAGAACCGCTACGACATAATATTTCTCATAGGGTATCGCCAATGAGCAGAAACTACGCACCCCAAACCGCTCATCGTCCGGGCCAAGATGTCGCCTCACTTCGTCAGTGATCGCTCGCCGCCGCAGATTTTCAGGCTTTTCGGCCATCGTCACCGGATCGCCGTAGAACAGGTTTTGATCTGGATGCTGCTCATAAGCCAATTGCGCTGCTTGCGGTAATGTCGCGAACATCTCCTGGGTCCAGCGGCCATCCTCAGGGCTAAGGCACACGGGGTTCCTCACATCCTCGCCCGGGATCGCAAGTCCCACCAAAAGTGCATTGGGCTCGCCCTCAAAGCCGATGAGGCGGAAAACCTCCTTGGCAAGCGACTCCACATTGCCCTGGAAATGCTCCTGATAGCCCCACATGAACTGTTGAAGTGGCTTCACATTGAACCTCTTGCCGAAATGTGCCGGGATGGTGCGCGCTTTGACCTTGCTCTACGCCTTGTCCTCGTGGGCATCTGCCCCCTTGAACAATCGCCTGAGGACCATCATGTGCCACGCCTCACGCCGCTCGGCTATTTTCTGTCGCACGGCGCCAAGCGATTTCTCCCGCCAGCGCTCATCGAGCCGATCGTCATCCTGGAAATGAGCAAATACTGCAGCAGGGTCATTTTTCATGACTTTATGCGCCTTCCTGCCGACAGGATCGCTCAGGAGATAATCGGCTAGTCCTTGAAGCACAGAAGTGACATGGCGATGGCCGCCGGCGGCGAGCGCTTCGAAAAGATATTCGCGCAAGACGATTGGCGATGCCTCAAGCTGGCGACGCGCAAGGTCGGTGTCGCGATGGAGCGTCACGACGTTGGCCAATCGGCTTTGCATGCAGTGAAGCGGGTGCATGATGGGGATCAGCATCTGCCCTGTTCTGCTTCCCGCCCGGACATGCATTCGTACTTCGACGGCCTGCTTTTCCAGGCTCGCGGTGTTCACTCCTTTGACGTGCCAGAGAAAGTCGATTTCGACATCCTGCTCGCCGATCGTCGCCTGAACTATCGCCGTTTGAGGTGTATGGTCATCGCTATGCGGAATGAGGAGCGTCCCATTAAGCGCGTGGGCCAACTTTTCGGCAGCCTCCCGCTGACCGAAATAATCGAGATCCTTCGAGGTATACGGGCCATACACGGCAAGCTCGGCTACCGAGCTATATCGCTCAGCCCATAAATTCAGCGCCTGTCCGCCGACGATAAACGCCTTGTCGCTTAGCTGAAGGATGCTCGCCAGATCATAAACGATCTCAGGCGACAGAATGTCTTCGCTCAGGCGAAGACCTCCTGAAAGGAAATCGACGAGTCGATGACCTCGACAGACGAGAAAAAGCCATTTCGCTCACGCAGTTCGGCGGGCGAGATACGGCCTTCGCGCAGCAGCAAGGCGTCAGAAGCGCGCTGGCGCTCCTTTTCCTGCTGGCGCTCGGCCGGATCGTAATAGCGAACCTGCATCATGCTTATCTCCGAACTGAGATATAAGCGGTGGCGCGTTACCAGTCAATGAACGGCCCAGACCAAGCTGCCTGGCTCGATCATCCAAATAATAAAGCGTCCCTGCTCTCCTCGACAAGACTGAGCTTTTGTACGCTTCGAAGCCACCCGGACTGGAGCCCGACATACATAGCGCTGTCACTGAAAATCAGGAACGTCATGGACTTCTTCGCATGCCTTGCAAGCTTCGCCCAACTGGCCCTGTCGATAAATGAGGGTGCGGCCAGACCGCCTGGATGCGTATGCCATTCTCCCAGCCAGTCGCATGTCTGCTGCGAACGCATCCATTCCCGTAGCGCCCTGACCCGATGCCCTCGTTCTGATCGTCGAAAGAGAGTTGGCGATGAATGATCCCATATTTCAGGGAAGGTAACGGCTTCGACCTGAAGAGCGTCCGCTTTTCTGAAGCCAAGGATGATCCCTCCGCGCTCATGGCCACAGGTCCAGCGTTCGCCATGCGCCCGGATATCTTCAATCACAGCTTTAGGCAGCAACACCTTAGTCATCGGTTCGCACGAACGCTGGCGCACGCAGGGCAGGCTTTGGATGGCGATGGATGCCTTGGCTCCTGAGCACGACCTCGACGCACATCCACGACCGCTGATCGCAAACGCGGTCCAGGATCGCCATTTACCCAATCGAGCGCCGCGCGGACAGCCAGGCTTGCAGCCATGACGGGCGCATCAACTGTAAACGGCACGAACGCACCATCGCCGCAGGTGGCCGGTTGCAGATTGAGCTCGTCTTTCTCATTGCCGGCTGGGAACCGCCACGGACCATCAAAAACGGGCTTGAGACAACGAAAGCATGCATATTCGTCATTGAGGTTCAAAAAGCTCTGTACGCCAGCACCGTTCATGAAGACCCAGCTGTGGAGTAACGCCTTGGCCTTCTTTCGACCGCCATCGAGAAACCATTGGTTGAGCGCAGACTGCACGTTCCACTCGCCGGTAGCATCAATCACAAGATCATGATTTCCAACATCGGCAAGGTGCCTCAGGGCGTCGTCCTCGATCGAAGCGACCTTGACCTGCGGATGAAAACGCGAAAGCTCTGCGCCAACGGCGCTCGCCTTGCCCTTTCCTATGTCACCAAAACCAAGCAGGTGGCGCCCGATATTGCCCTGGTCGAGCGCTTGCGTGTCGAAGAGAGTAAGCTTCCCCCATTCCCAGCGCCGCATTGGACGAGCATCCGCGCAAGATGGCTGCCGATCGTGCCACATCCGACCAGAGCAATGGACGTTCCCGAAAGGTCCAGTGCGGCCGGATTATTCCTGTCTGTCACGTCCGATAAACTCGACCATTTCCCAGAAAACCTATCTAGCTCGATATTCGCCGCTCTTACATCCAGCAGATGAGGAAGCTTTTCCGGGCGGATCCGCTTTCTAACGACCGCAGCAGCAATATCTGCGGGAAGCTTCACCCGGAACCCCACCAGGGCATTCGGCGCACAAATGAAGAGGTAAGCGCGCGTGGCCAGAAGCGTGAGAACGCTCTCCCATTTTTGGCTTTGAAACGCACGATGCCCCTCCAGCCAAGTTTTAAGATCGGAAAGTGTCCGAGGAACGATCATGTCACCGACCGGACCGATGAGTTCGTCGCTCACCCAGAAGGTGACACCGCTCGGCAGTTCGGTGTCATAGCCAGGCAGTCGGGCCTGATCTGCAACTGCTATGAAAAGCGTCTTTTCTCCCTGACGCGCGTAGAAAGCCCTCGCTTTGCCATTATCCCTGATCGCACTGCGCGCCAGAAGGCACCGAACAGGCAAATCAGCGTTCCAATAAGCCTGATACTCATCGACCAATTCCGCGCGGCCTTTGCCGCCATAGGAAAGTTCCAGGGTCGCACGAGCCTGCTCCAGCACGCGCAGGACCGCCTCGCCTGGCTTGTACAGATCAATCGGAAGACCAGCGCCCGAGGCATAGCAAATCCCGGTGCCCGACTCGACATGGGCGAGCACCTCTACGGGAATTTGGCTTTTGTCCTTGAGATGAACCCGCGGCTTCTCCGCAAAACGAACGTCAGGTACAGAAACGAGAACATCGACGGGTTTGCCATGAACCCGTATCTGACCATCATAGTCAGCAACGCCCCGGGCGGCTGGTTTAAAGCCCTTTGCCCGAAGCGTCGCGTCGATTTCAAGAAGCGCAGCCCTCTGGTCCATTCAACCGGAGGTGGATGCAATAACCAGAGGCGCCGCTACCGTCGCAGCCGTGGCTTTCTGAACCGCAGAAATTTGCGAAGCGATTTTCACAGCATCGGGCCTGTAGGGGATGCGACTCCCAAATCGGTTCTGGAGCTTTCTGACGACCTGTTCTGCGTCGCCAGTGCGTTCCAGCGCAGCGTCCATCTCGGAAAACAGGGCACGAGCACCTGCCACGATCACCGCGCGATTATCGCTATCCCACTCATTTATGCATAGATGGCGCAATACCGGATTGGCAACTTTTCCTGTAAGGATGTCCGGCAAGCGCCGCGCGACTTCAAGGACAAGTTCGTCGTCGCGATCATTGCCCGGCAAGCCATCCAATTGGGCTAGCGCCATGTCGATTGCATGCATCAAGCATAGCGATGACAGCGTAGATTTCTCCCATGTAAAATCGCGCCAGCCTTTGAAAAAGCGGGAGAGTCGGCGAAACACAGGACCGTACCGTTCCGAACGTTCCTCAACCCAGTCATGCATCAACTGCGGGTCAGATTGCACCCAACCTCCATCGCGCTGCGCCAGCATGATCTGATCGGACGGTAGCTTCCACCCGCCTCGAACCGAATCCTGGGCAAAGCTCGCCATACCAGCGTCTTCAAGGTTCTTGCTCAGTTGTACGAACCGATCCTGCGGTATCGAATAGATCGGAATATCGACATGTGCCCCCGGCCACAGCTTGACCCGAGCGCAACAGCTCTTGGTCGGATCGAGCGTCCAGCCCTTTTCGCGGCAGAGCACTCCTAAAACGCTGTCGACGAACTTGAAGAGGCCTTTGGCTGCTAGCGCGGGTTCCCCATTTTCGAGAAACTGGACCGGCACATACATGCCGTCGTCGAGGTCGATTTCCTGGGCCGGCTTTTGAGCTGGGTCATTCAGCGTCCGGTAGGCAAAACTGCCTTGCGTCATGAACTTGATGACAACCGATGGACGGTCCCGCCACGACACTCGCGCGCGATAGCTATCCTGCCAGTAATCGTCGAACCGCGGGATCTGATCGGCCGCAGCCTTGAGCGCCGCACGAATGTCCTTGCGAGCATCGAGCAGCCGCGATTTTTCATCGTTGCTAACCTCCAGACTTGCAAGGTAACTCGGATCGGTCCGCAGACCGCAGAAGAGAGCATGTGCATTGGCTAAAGTCATTTCACACCTGAACCATTCCCGCTTTGTTCTCAGGATGGGGTGGTCAGGAATGCAAATCAAGGGTTATGGTTTACGCCATGTATAGAATTTTGCCCAAGCAGTGGATTTTCGGCGCTTCTGCCTGGCTTGTCCTAGCGCTGATGTTCCTTTTTGGGACAGTGAATGAGTTTCGAGAGGGCACAGCTCGGTTAGGCGCCATTCCGAATCTAGCGTGGTGGATTGTGCTTGGCGTACTCTACGATCCGATATGGCGGTATGCTTGGAAGAAGATTTCTTGGCTGAGAAACTGGTTTCCCGACCTCAACGGTGACTGGGACGTCGAAATACGCTCCAATTGGTCCAGGCAACTCCAGTTGCTGGACGCTGCAGCTTCAACCACCGTCGGTTTCGACACGCGAGGCACAGGCTCAGCACACCTCGTCCCCTTGGATACCGTGAAGCTCAAGGCAAGAATCAAGCAGGGATGGTGGAAAATCGAAATGCAGATGTGGAATCCTGCGGGTGACACTCCGATTAAGGATTCAGATACGCTGCTTGTCGATCCTTTCCCGGCAAATGGCTTACGGCGCCCCGGCATTGCATATTTTTTCAAACAGCGGAACCAGACCGACGAGTGGTCCGACGCCAGTGAATTCGATGGTGCCGCGAAAGTAGAATATGACGAAGAAACCGGGCAGCTGTCGGGTCTATTTTGGACCAATCGTGTCTGGCAACGTGCTATGAACACCGCAGGAACCATAACGTTTACGCGAGTGGTCACTTAAGGCTTGATGATCAACCTTGCGGAACTGATATAACGCTCAAGCTCTGCATCATCCTCCATCAATAGGTCGGCAACAGCCTTACATCGGTCGCGTCTTAATCAGGCTGAAACCGACCTTCCGGTTACTGACCGATCACAGCGAAGCTGAGGCAAAACGCCTTTTTTCATCAGATGAAGGTCGCAACCAATGATAACAGCCATATCCTACCTCTTGGACTTTCGAACCGGCATATCAAGCTTGCATCCCTTCAAGCATCTTGGACATCAACTGAGCTTCGCGTGAACCACATGGCGAGCGGTGCTCCGCGAATAGCTCAATCCCAGGTCCAGCCAGTGCGTCACCTGATAATAGATGCCTTTTTCATCGGCTTTATAGGCCAGTAGCAGCTTCCTGATACGTCCTCGTGAAAGGCTGTAGGATATCTTCATCGCAGTCGCCCTGCGAACCAGATGATCGTCCGTCACCAGGTTGGAGAGGATATCCTGATCGCTGAGGCGAGCAAATTCCGCCGCTGGAACGAGTTGGATCAGCTTGGCACGCATTTCTTCAGGGAGAGGTCGACCAAGCAGATCGCCGAAATCTTCGGCCAGCTTAAGGATGGCATTTGCTGCCGCGGCAAACTCCCCTTCAAGGTCTTCCTGAACGATACCATACCAGGAAAAGCGAGATGTTCGAGCCAAGCGATCAATGTCGTCTTTAGACCCCAGTGCCTTGAGATAGGCTATCACCGGGATTGTTGGAGAGATATTATACTGATCGAGGAGATCACGGACCAGCCCCAGGTCGGCCTTGTCCCGTTGCCCGACAACCACCTCAAGCCCCTCGCGAACAAGGTCGCGCGCCTTAGTCGCCGCCATATCATCAGGCGTCGCGGAGGCTCCCAGCATTAGCCCGCCTAGAACCGTGCTGCTTTCAGGTTTGAATCCATCCGGCCAATTTTCGGCAACATATTTCACATAACCATGTTTGAGATGCTCTCTGAGTGCTGGACCGGTCTGGACCGGGTCCCTCAGAGCCAGCACGCGGCGTGCCTCATGGCGATGCGAGGGATGGTCAAGCAGGGGTTGTAATGCGGCGACTGTCAGCAAACGCAATTTTTCAGCACGATACCGCCCGAAAAGCGTCTTGCCGACCGGATCGGCACTAGGCTGCGCAAACAACAAGCCTCTGGGCCTGCTCTGCGCCCTTACCATCACAGTTTCTGCCTCATCGAGCGATAGCGGTTGGCCGATACGTTCTCTTGCCCTGACCGCCTCCAACCGGACGATGGCCGCTTCGTCATCCAGAGCGCGATCGATCGTCTCATAGGACAGAGCCGACCGCTTGCTGAGGACTGAGACGGATTCAGCGCGGACACGCGGCGCCCGGTGATCCAGTCCAACCAGAACTTCGTCAGACGCCAAGTCGGCAAAATGAGAGAGACCCTCGACGAGAACGGCATTCTTCATCGATTCGAAAGAAGCGGAAAGAAGATAGCGCGCCGCTGCAAGTTCATCGGTTCGAAGCAGCATGCCGATCATGGCAACGAGCGCCGCGTCGCTCGTATCTTGCGACGCTCGGTCAATTTCCCTCTGCACCGATGGCAAATGTGCAGCTGATCCATGGCTCTCAAGATATCGCAAAGCCGCATTTCTGACCGCTTTCGGGGTATCATCGTCAAACCAAAACTCAACTATCTTGTTAGGGCTGACGCCGGCAACGGCCTGGACTGGCTCCCCAAGCAAACGCATCACAATCAGCGCGCCAAGGCGCTCGCTTTCCTCGCCGAGCACGCTTGAAAGTGAGAGCGCTCCGGGGCGCTCTGCCTCAACCAGTGCCAGCCACGACCACAAGGGCGCATTTTCATTATCGATGCTTGCCAAACCGCGACTTAACAGCCCGCGTTGCTCGATAAATGAAAATTCTACCTGCTGGTTATAAAGGATGTTGGCGTCATGAACGCCGATCAGTTGCTTGTCATTCTGGCTCTTTCCGGACGTGCCCGCGACAAGGCGCAACCTTGCAACGTCGGCAAGACTGGGATCGTCTCCGGCTTCATGTAGCCGTACATATTGCTTGAGAAATTCGACTTCACTCGCAGACGCCCGCATGTTGCCGGCTGGCTGCGCATTCTCATCAGTCGGCTGGCCACCCGGTTTCTTTTGCTCGGCTGGGAGGGTCGGCTCGGGCTTGAGCATCTTGATGACATGGCTCGAAAGAAACTCCCTGACCTTAGACGCAAAATGCCCAGCGTCGGTGAAGACATTGTAGAGCAAGGATCGTTCGGCTCGAAGCTTCTCCTGAAAGGCGAGAACTTTTTTGAGCTCTTCGCCGGGGTCACGCTGGCGTTCCGCCTCGATCTCCTTGAAGAACATCGCCATGAGCGGACTTTGGGTTGCCTGATGGCGATCAAAAGAGAGAGAAAATTCTTCTTCGAAGCCCGAGCTATAGGGTCCATCCTGCGATGGTCGCGACCCCCAACTGGTCCACATCACGCCGATAAACAGGTCGCAGGTTTCCATGTCGGCGTTGATGATCGCCTGAGGCCGACCGATCCCCGACAGCGTCTCTTCCCAGCCGATGAGCTCAAGCCGCCCACCCAAAGGCCGGGCTACCGATCGATTGACTTCTTCAGCGGCAGCAAAGGCCGCCTGCCGTTCAGCCTCAAGTCCACCTGGAGAGGCAATGAAAGCGCGGATGAGCTTGATATCCATGAAAATAATTCAGCCATGTCAGAATGGAAACGGCAAGGATAATCATGATCGAGGAAGCGTTGATGGTGCGGTCGTCCAACGGTACGCTCGAAAACGGGGTGCTATCTTCCTGCGCTCCTTCAAACTGATCAAACGCTTTTTCCGGAGTTCCGACCGTGCGGACGGACTGTCGAATTGAAAAAATGACCCTCTCGGAATTGGCAGTCAATTCCTCGAGAAAGTGGGACCAGGCCACCCTTTCGGCTTCGATTTAAGTTGCCATGGTCCGTTCGCTGACGCGTTCAACGTCCGGCAAGCTGTTATAATGGATGACGTAAACTTCTTGCCCCATCAATGCGCCCCTCGCTTTGTCATTCGGTCATACCGTTTCGAAAGCGACATTAAACCCACATTCTTCCGCTCCAATTTTTGGACCTGCCTCACCGGTCCATCTGAAATATCGACGCGCCATATCGCCGCCGCATGTGCCTGGCTACGGATGCGGAATACCGACGCTGGCGCGTAGGATTTGGGCTATGGTAGATACCGACTGCAACCCAGTAATTTCCCGTGGAAGCCAAGGCGGACGTAAAAATCCACCTGGCGGCGTTCGCATTGAAACATGGATCAAACCGTATCCATTTCTGTCGAGCGGGTAGACGAGGAGACTGTCGCCCTCGGCGAGATCAAGCCGGCAACCAACGATCAGCCGAACATTGGTGAGCTTAGCGGCCTCATAGCCGCGCACAATTCCTGCTAGGCTGTTGCGGTCGGTGATCGCGAGGGCTTCCAGCCCGCATGCCTCAGCCTGCGCGAACAGTTCCTCACAGCTCGAGGCGCCCCGCAAAAAGGTGAAATGGGAGGCGCATTGAAGTTCGACATAACGCAGGCCATCGGAACGCATTTGTTCCTTATATGTTCTTTTAATGCAAACGGGAAGCGGGACCGAGGCTCATTCAAGGAACTCGAATGGCCTGGCCTTGTTAAGTCGATATCGGATCGCAATTCTGCCCCCCGCAATCGGTCCGATATAATTTCGGCCCTGCCAGCATCCCCCCGCTGGCGGAGCCTTTCTTGATTTTAGAAGGCTCGCTGCCTGCTTGACGAAACATCCAGACGAACTGACCCCGGCGGCCAAAAGAAACCCCGCCGGAGACAACTCAACGACGGGGCCAGGTTCAGGGAGGTGTCGCTCTAAAGGGGGAAAGAACGACAATGCAGAGATAGCAATGCCAGGTCCCATTTCAAGTGCTTGCTGAGGCGAGACACATCCATAATGATGGGAATCGTTCTTCGTTTTGAACTTTTCAGCGTCTTAAAACGCGGATCACGGCCCAAGCCTTGATTGGCGCGAATCATCGCTGACCGAGACCCAGCCACCGCGCGGTAGCGGGTCTGATCATTCCTGAAGCTAAGGCCCTTCACCCGTTCCAGCGGCAAGCGCGTTGATAATCATGCTCGTGATCGTCTCCTCGGCTGTGCGGCGTACGCCCGCGTCCTTCGACACGAAATCGTTCCGCAGCCAAAGCGGCGCTCGCTCGACGGCTCGGGCAATGATGTCCTTGGTCTGGTCGTCCATCTCCAATGCCTATGATCTCCAGTTGGAGGTGACGCAAACCGAAACTCGCCGACCATCCTCGATAACCAGCAGACGATAGAGGACGACCGGTCCTGGTGTGAAGCGGGCATTCGCACAGATACGAACTACAGCGGGGGGAATGCGCAACTCTGGCCGGTTTCGGACTGTCTGGTCTGAGTCAGGGGCCTCGAATAACTGCCTTTCGAATACCATCGCCTCGCGATCATCTTACGACTTTCCGGTGCGGCTGCGGATATGTCGGGTTACGTCGAAACCTATCATCAGCAGTTTAACATTGAACGTGCAGCTACGCGCCCACCGGGACCAATGCGAGCTGATTTCTTTCGCCAAATACCGTCATGGCAAATGCATTTGAGCCGTTCACAATGGAACCTCACTTGGCCGCTGGCGCGGATCGTTTCGGAAACTGTCTGGCTTGTTATCCAGTGCCCAATATAGGTAGTTCGCAGCTTCCATAGCGGCAATAACATCGTCATCGGCAACTGGATCACCATGAATTGCTCTTGAGGCAGTTCTATAAAAAATCTTGTAAGCCTTAGCAGCCTCAACATCAGAAATTAATCTACCTGGGTTGACCATAACCCCTGCGCCAGACAAATTACGCAACCTTACCTCCAGATCGCGCCTTATTGCAAATAAGGCATTCCAATATTTTCCTGACTTCAACTCTTCCATGGCTTCATTTAGAATGGAGCTATTGGAAACGGCAGCAGGTATTGGCTGCACAGATGTGTCCAATACATCGTCCGGATCTGTAATTTCGGGCTGATGGCTTTTTTGTGATGCGGCGACCGTCTGCGAAGACACCTTACCAGAATCATTAGGATCGAGGGCGACAACTTTCGAGATCGTTTCTATGGTCGCATTAACTTGGCGACGGACGGTATCATTATTAACATAACTTCCAGCACTTACAGTGCCTAAAGATCTTTTCAAATAATCGCCAATTATGGCTATGTCCCCTGAATCAAGAACACTCTGAAACTTCGCAGCTTCAGTCGCCTTTTTAGCTTTGCGATTGGTGAACCAAGTGCGCGCGAACGATGATGCGCCTGACGCTGCGGCACCTATCGCGACGGCAGATCCATTAGCACCTAGTTTTTGGGCTAAATCTGGTAGCCAACTCAGTGCATCGAGAAACGAGCTCACTGCTGCTTATCTCGTAGCAGGCGTAAAAACGGCTTTATCTCGTCTAGACGGTACGCCAAGGCTGTAACTCGCGCTAGTCGAGCAGGCATTGTCCCAGCCCGCCATAAAGCAACAAATCCCGATACAATCGTTGCAGCACCCCCTCCAGCGAGAATAAAAAGAAAAATGGGCTCAACTGGTGGCTCTTTCGCTCCGAGAGTTACAACACCGATGAATGCCGCAGTTCCTGTGGCCAGCAACCACTTACCAGCTTCCAGCTTGCGAGTGTGTTCCCAATCGTAAGCTTTCTCTATTATCTTCTGAACATCACCGCCTTCATTGGCGACAAGATCCATTATGTCTGCGATTGCCAGACTGTTAGGCCGATCAGTCATCACCCATACCCGAATTTCCCCTGCTACATGGCCCCATAAATATTGCGACATAAATAAGCCGACAAGTGAAGGCGAGACATATAACGACGTCCCGTCTTGGATCGAGATGGTCGAGGCACTCAAACAGCGGAAAAGGGCTGGTGACAATTCTTGATGCGGCGTTTCGGCGCAGTCAGCTTCCGTATTTCGGGCGGGTAGCAACGGCAAATAATTGGCTCCAATCACGCAATTCATATGGGCCAGGCTTGCGCATTTATGGGCTGATCGGGGCAGCTAACGTCCGCTTCTCGTGACGGCGATTGAGCTGTTGAACAGCCAAGAAGGGCGCACTGCAGACTGGCCGGCATGCTAGACCCGAGTGGCAGGATAGCTGACGTTTGTGCGGAGACGGCAGTCGACGAGATGAGTTGTTTCCGAGGCCGTTGCAGAATGGCCAGTCCGGTTGCAAAGCTGTCCTTCGCGCTTACCCGCAGGGGTGCCAACCATCCCACGGCCTCGACGACATCTCACTGCGGGCTGCGCGTTGTCATTGCAAAGGCCTAAGATCGACTGTCATGACGTCGTGAAGAGCCGTCGGGGTACAAGGCCGGAATTATGGGCATCTTCTCCCAGCTCATCGCGAAAATTGGGGTGGGCCAAGGCAATTAGCCCCGCCGCGCGTTCCGCCAGGCTTTTGCCCTTCAGATCAAGCCAGCCAAACTCCGTCACGATGATATGGGTATCGTTGCGCGGCGTTGTAACCGGTCCTGTCAATTGCGCCGCAATCCGCGAAATCGATCCTCTTGCAGCTGTCGAATGACAGGCGATAATCGACTTTCCGCCATTCGAAGCATAGGCGCCTCGCACGAAATCAAGCTGGCCTCCGCTCGCGCTGAACTGGCGGCCGTTTACGACCTCGCTGTTGCAGGCACCGCTCAGATCGATCTGAAGGGTGGCATTGACGGATAGCACCCGATCATTGCGGGCAATGATCGTGGGGTTGTTGACGTAATCGACCGGGCGCGCTTCCATCGCTGGGTTCTCGTGCAGGAAATCGTAGAGCGACTGGTCGCCGAGCGCGAAGGTGAAGACACTCCGACCGACATGGGTCTGCTTGCGACTGTTATCCACCACCCCGGCTTTCATCAGGTCCGCAAGCCCGGAGGTCATCATCTCGGTATGGATGCCAAGGTTGCGGTGTCCATGCAGATTGGCACACACCGCGTTCGGCAGCGCGCCGATGCCCATCTGCAGGCAGGCGCCGTCTTCCACAAGGCCGGCGATGATGGCTCCGATCATATCGTCCGTGGCTATGCGCGGCGTTGGCCCCAAGCAGGGAAGCGGAGCTGCATGTTCGACCAGCGCCATCACATCGCTTACATGGATTTCGCAGTCTCCAAACGTGCGCGGCATGTCGGGATTTACTTCAAGAATGATGCGGATACCCGGCTTGCGCGCAACGCCCAGAGTGTAATCCACATTGGTGCCGAGGCTGAAATTGCCGCGCTCATCCATGGGAGAAACAGTAGCGATCAAGGTATCGACGCCTATGGCATCGACCATCGCTCGCGGAACCTGGTGAAAATGGCACGGCAACATCGGCACCGCGGGTTTGCCGTGCGCTCGGTTGAAGGCGTCCAGTTCACGCTCCACGCTGCCATGGAAGAAACTCATGGGCGTGACGTGATCCATCAGATCGGGGGCAAGCACGGTGCCGCCAGCACACGCTGCGGACAGCATGTAATAGAGCTGCAGATCGGTAACGCCGCCAGCGCGAGCACGATCCGCCAGCGCCGCCAGCATGGCAGGCGGGGCGCCGGCAGCCGGTGGGAGGACTACTTTGGCTCCGCTCGGGATCAGTCGCACCGCCTCGGCCGCAGTGGCCAGCTTCTGCCTGTATAGCTCTGCGCAGGAACCGTGCATCGTCATCTTCTCTCTCCCAGCCTACTACGCGACAAGCATGTTTTGTTTCTGTGGTTCTGTTTTTGCGGATGCCGCGATCGAGCATGCCCGATCGCTGCATCCGCAATCTTCTCTCATCTACGGCTGTCAGGGATTTGGCATCCAAGGTGCGGTGCCCGCCGGGCATGGGGAACTGGACCGGCGCTCCGCAATCCGGACTGCCAGCACTGAAATCACGCCGGCCATCACCATAAGACCTGCACCAAGCCAATAGGCAGGCTCGACATCAGTGTGCGTAACCAGAAACGAGGTGGTGAACGAGCCGAGCGCGAGACCGACAAGCGTCAGCGGCATCAGCTGCGTCGCGGCCCGCCCGGATGGGTCGAACATAATGAGCAGCCGAACGGCGCACGGCGACAGGACGATCTGCAAGAATCCATAGACAACGGTGAGGACGAGCAGCGGAACACCGACGCGCATGGCCAGGAAACCGACGGTCACGATGCCCAGGATCGCGCTAAGGTGGAAAAGGGAATACCGGTTCCTGTAGAGACTGTGACGACCCGCCGCAGTCGAGGCTCCGAAGAATTGTGCGACCAGAAAGAGGGCAACGGCCATTCCCACATCGAAACGAGTCGCTCCCGCAAGAGTGCCCAGTCGTTCAAGGTAGTACCACACGCACCCTATCGCTGCGTTGTGCAGCATGATCACCACGCCCACCAGAATGGCCGGCAGGGTCCAGGTAGACCGCAGCGTAGGTGTGAAAGCCACCGACCGGCGCGGGGGCGCAACGGGCATCAGACAGGATGCCATCACCCCGATCAGCGCAAGTGCCGCCATCATGCCGAAGCCCGACACGCCCCCAAAATGGGGGATCAGGACAAGGGCGAGCGCGTAGTTGGCAATGACTTGGGGTACGGTCGATGCGGCAAGGTATATGGCGTCGAAGCGTTCCGGGTCGCGTGACGAGGCCATCATCATCATCGTGGAGGAGAGCAGCACCCCTTCGAAGAGCCCCGCTGCCGACCGCACCAAATATATACTGAGTGGCAGGCCGCTCCAGTAGGTCAGCACGTTGGCTCCCAGCAGCAGCAGGGACACCGCGACGAGGCGGCCGCGCATCGTGCCGCCCGATAGAACCGCCGGGCCGATCATTCCGCCAAGCGCTAGGACCAGCAGCTCCACCGTGGCGACGCGGCCCATGGCGGACGCGGTCAGTTTGCCCGCTTCCACCATGGCGCCCATCGAAAGGGGGGCGGTCCCAATGCACATGATGGCCAGCGTGCCCAGCATCATGCTAGCCGCTACGGGCACGCGGCCATGATCGATCCCAGAACCGTTCTGCGTCCCGCTCATGGCCTACCCCACCCTTTCATGCCTGACCCCTTCCGAATGCGATGCTTCAAGCGGAAACTTCCTGCAGGTAGGCCCAGCGCAGAACATCGCAGAATTCGTCGATGTGCGCCTTGTCATGAGCAAGGCTCAGATAGGCCTTGCTGAACTGCTTGTAGATGCCGGCCTTATACATCCGACGGTGAACCGCGTCTGAGAAGGCGTTGTCGGCACGACGAACCGCGGCATGGTCGTGAACCTGCTCTTCGGTGAGGTAGAAATGGAAGATCGGTCCGTCACCCGTGATGCAGGCCGGCCGGTTGAGATCCTGGAACAGCCCCTTGAGGCGATCCCGCGCGTAGAGCCCCAGTTCGGCGAGACGACCAATGCCATCCTCGTCGACCAGCACGTCGAGCGCGGTGTGGGCACATGCGATGCTCATGGGCAGGCCGTTGAAGGTGCCGCAGTGGAAGCTGTACTGGTTCGATCCATCATTCGGATCGAGGTGCTCCATGAAGCGGCGCTGCCCGACCACTGCGGCCAGGGGCATCCCGCCACCGAACGCCTTGCCAAGCGCGGTGAGATCGGGTGTGACACCATACTTCTCCTGTGCGCCGCCAGGAGCGATGCGGAACCCCGAGACGACCTCGTCGAAGATCAGGGCTGTTCCGGCAGCATCGCACTCCTCGCGCAGGGTTTCGAGAAAGCCGGGCAACGGGTTGAGCGTGCGCTGCATGGGCTCGCAAATGACTGCAGCGAAGCGGCCGGGATATGCTCGCATCATGGCACGGAATGCCGTGGCGTCATTGTAAGGAAGAACGACGACTTCGTCCGTGACGCCCTTCTGGATGCCATTGCTGATCGCATAGGGCACGGGAATCTGGGTTGGCGAGTATTCCATCGAAAAGACCGCCAGGTCGTGGTGGCCATGCCACGCGCCGTCGAACTTGATGATCGCTTGGCGTCCGGTCACCGCACGAGCGAGCCGCAGGGCATGGAATGTGGCTTCCGATCCGCTGGAAGTGTAGCGCACCATCTGGGCTGAAGGCACGATTCGGCACACCCGCTCCGCCAATTGGACGGCGGCTGCAGTGAGATTGAAATAGTGGGTTCCGCGCTGCGCCTGTGTGGCTATCGTTTCGACCATTCGGGGATGAGCATGTCCCAGAAGCAGGGGACCTGCGCCGATCATAAAGTCCAGGAAACGGCGGCCGTCCACATCGTAGAGATAGGCTCCTTCGCCCCTGTCGACAAGAAATTCCAGACCGTTTGGCGGAAGCAGCGAGTTGGTGGAGCCGCCGGGAATAATGGTTTTCGACAGCGCAATCTGGTCGATCTGGGCCAAACTGCGTTCCTGGATTGATTGGGTCATGAGTGTTTCCTGCTAATGGCCCTTTGGCGGGGCGCGTAGTGTGTGACGTGAACTGTAACGTGAGCGGATTTCAGTGGGCCAGCACGGCGCCGATCGCGCCAATCACGCGCGAGAGGGTTTCATCGGCCATCTGCGGCGCGCTCATCAGACCCAGGCGGAACGAGCGCCCCTGCCATGCCCCGATGTTGCCTATTACGTGAATGCCATGCTCGGTGGCCAGGCGGTGACGGAACTGCCCGTCATCGATGCCTTCCGGATAATGGACGGCCTGCACCGCCACCGAGAGATGGCGGTCGTCGGTGCCAGCCAATTCAGGCAGCATGGTCATGCCAAGCTCACGCATGCTTTCTCGGAACCGGGCGGCCACAGCACGGTGCCGCGCGAACCATGCATCCAGTCCGTCCGCTTCCAGTTCCTCCAAGGCTGTCGCCAGTGAATGGAACAGCGTCGGCGGGAGTGTGAACAGCGGGCGCTGCGGCCGGTCGAGAATTTCCCGCCGTAAACTCGCGATGCTCAGGCTGCAGAGGGCGGAGTTGCGCCCCTCGATGCGCGAGAGAGCCTTGCCTGAAAGGGTCAGAATGGCCAGACCCGGGAGACTTCCCAAGCACTTGTGCGAGCCCGTGACCCCTATGTCGATGTGCGACTCGTCGGTCTCCACCGGTTGGGCGCCGGCGGAACAGGCCGTGTCTACAAAGTAGAGCGCATCGGTTCCGGCCACCATGGCGCCGATCTGCGCGATCGGATTGACGATACCCGCGTTCGTTTCGCAATGGACGATCGAAACAAGGTCGAAACGTTCCTTGCGCAATGCCTGCTCGACAAGTTCGATTGGGACCGGGGCAAGGTCGGACGTCTTGAGTTCCGTAACGATGGCGCCTCGTTCCCGCATGTAGGCGCCGAGAAGCTCGCCCCAGAAGCCATTGCTGATTGCGAGAACCTTCATGCCGGGCTCTACAAAATTCGCGAATGCAAGGCTGATGCCCATGCGAATCGACCCGGGCACGGCTAGCACCGTGCTCCTGGTGCCCAGCACCGTCCCGAGGCGCGCCACGGTGCGGTCATGCAACTCCCAGAAATTCCCGATATGAGGTGAAGCGATCACCCCCACGCCGGCATTACCGACGGAGGGCGAAACCTCGACCGGGCCAGTGGTCATGTTCAGCGTGCCATGTGAGGTTGCCATGCGAACTATCCATTCAATGTATTGTCTTATGTATTGGTACATGTATTTTTTTGTTGTGTTATTCGTCAATAGGGAAGTTCGTGCATCAAGTGAGATTCGGCCGATGATATGTCCCGAATATAAAAAGATTCCTTATTTTCAGATGGTTAAACTAGCAAATAATATTTTCTTGACATGCAATACAATCAATACGACGCTAATACATAATAGGTCAAGGCGAAGGGGTGGAGATACCATGGATTACCGTTATGAGTGTTCCGTAGGATTTTTCAGGATGGGCGCGATGGGTGCGCATCGAGCCATGACGGTTTCTGCTCTGGCATTGGCTTGCGCGGCTCTTTACGCCCCGGCGGCTATGGGTCAGGCCGCTGCGCCTTCGGATGGGGGAGACATCGTCGTCACCGCCCGCAAGCAGAGCGAACGCCTGCAGGATGTTCCGATGACGGTAACGGCCGTGGCAGCCGACAAGCTGGCCAGCGTCGGTGCGAGCAAGATCCTGGATATACTTGCAACCGTGCCGGGCATCTCTGCGGCATCGCAGACAGGCGCTCCGGGCAGCATCTCGCTCAACATCCGCGGCATCTCGACCGCTGATGCGTCGTCAATCACGGTTGCCACGACGCTGGACGACGTGCCCGTGAACTCCAGTTCCGCTAACGCCTACGCTGGATACTCGGGTCTTGACCTTCTGCCGTCCCTAGTGGGCGGCATCGAAATCCTCAAGGGACCGCAGGGCACGCTGTACGGTGCAAGCAGCCTGGGCGGCCTTATGAAATATGTGACGCCGACCCCGAGCCTCACGGAGACGTCGGTCGAAATCGGCGGAGGCGCGGCCATCACCGCCCATAGCGGCCAAGTGGGCACGCGCATCTACGTCAAGGGCGAGACGCCGATCGCCGACGACACGCTGAGCCTGGGCTTCGCGTTCGAGCAGGTGTACACGCCGGGCTACCTCGACAATGCCAGGCGCGGCATCAAGGACGAGAACCACGGTATCCAGCGCGGTGGCCGGGCTACCCTCTATTTCGTGCCGAACGACAATTTCAACATCAAGCTGAACGCTATCGTGCAGCATACCGATTTCAACGGGCTCAGCGCCATCCAGATCGACCCTGTCACGCAGGCGCCGCTCGACGGCTACTATAATTCCGATTTCCCGCTCGCTAACGGCTCCAAGCAGGACACGCAGATCTTCAGCGCCAACGCCAGCCTGGACCTTGGTGGGATCAACATCACCTCAGTCACCGGCTACTCGCACCTCAAATCGTCCTACATGCTCGACCTGTCGCGCAAGAACTACAGCATCGCCCTGGGCGTGAACGGTCAGGATAGCTATACTTTCACCACCAACAAGTTCTCGCAGGAACTGCGTTTGTCGTCGGACATCGGCGACAACTTGAAATGGAATGCCGGCTTTTTCTACACCTCGGAAGACAGCGCATACGTCGAAAACGCCATTGCCTACGACAAGACGACTGGCGCCACCTCCTCGACGCTCAACCCTTACTATTTTAGCTCCACGGATAGCGGTTACAAAGAGGTCGCAGGCTTCGGTTCGCTGGAATGGAAGATCACCGACAAGTTAGATGTTAATCTGAGCGGGCGATACTCTTCGAACCGGCAGCATGCTCAAGCCGACACCTACGGCGTACTGGCGGACTACGAATTCTTCTCGCCGGTATTCAAGTCATCCGACAGCAAGTTCACTTACGCCGTGAACGCCCGATACTTCTTCAATCCTGACGTGATGGTCTACGGCCGTATCGCGACCGGCTATCGTCCAGGTGGCCCCAATCTTCTGCTCAACGTGCCAGCGACTTTTAAGCCGGACACCACGACCAATTATGAAATTGGCTTGAAATCCACGCTGCTCGACAGGAAGCTTGTCTTCAATCTCACCGGCTTCTATATCGAGTGGAACGATATTCACACGTTCGAGCGTCAGGGCAGTCTCGCCACCTACACCGGTAATGGCGGCGGAGCGCGAAGCCAAGGCATCGAATTGATGACCTACTATCGTATCACTCCGGATCTGCGTGTCGGATTGAACGGCGGCTATACCGATGCCCATCTCACGAGCGCCTATACCGCACTGGCGGCTCCGTCCGGGTTCCCACTGCCGAATCAGGCTAAGTGGAGCGGGGCCCTGACGGCCGACTGGTCCCATGAACTGAGTGACGACAGCAAGCTGAATGTGGGTGCGACGTGGTCCTACGTCGGCCCGCGCTGGTCCGATTTTCCGGGTTCCAATCCGGGAGGCATCCGCCTGAGCGCCTACAATACCGTCAGCCTCAACGCAGGTGTCGATACCGGAAACTGGTCCTTCGGTGTCTACGTACGTAACCTCGCCGACGAGAAGGCAATCGTGACGCGCCGCAATGCGGGCGCGGTCATCTTGCAGCCCCGCACCATCGGCGTGACGGCAGCGCACAGGTTCTAATGGGATCGCCCGGCGTTGACGCCATAGTCAGCGCCGGGCGCGAGATTGTGGGGCCGCACGGCACTGTGCCTCACAGAATAACGAAACGGCAGGGAAGATAGTGTGGCGCCGATCGATGTTCATCTTGTCACGGGCTTCCTGGGAACAGGCAAGACGCGCCTGATGGCCGCGCTGCGCGCGCTGGACGGTGACGCAGCACGTCATTTCCTGGTCAGCGACTTTGCAACCTCGGCATTCGACAGAGATGTGCTGGGGCTTGCCTCCAGCGGTGCCTCGCCGAACGGTTGCATCTGCTGTCGAGGTTACGACCGTGCGTTGGAGGAGCTGGCCTATATCGGCGCACAGGCGCGGGATGGCGCACACGTGCAGGAGGTCTTCGTAGAAACCTCTGGGCTATCGGATCTCGTCACCCTGATCGACCGACTGACCGAGGACCCGCGTTTCACCGCCGGCTTCCAGTTGCGCAGCGTGGTCTCCCTAATTGACGGCGCGGCCGATCCGCAGGCACATGCGGGCACGCTTGAATGGCGGCACCAGGTGGGTGTTGCGGACCTGTGTTTGATCACACATCTTGACACGCTGCCCCCCGAGCAGGCGCTGGAGAATGCAGCCAGCGTCAAGGAGATGCTCCGCGACTATATCGCGCCGGGCGTTCCGGTGATGCCTACGCCAACGATGGAAGTGTTGCTGGCGATAATGGGCGGCCTCCCAGTTGCAGACGGAAGATTTAGCCAAAGGCTGGCCGTCCGCGCTGGCAGTGAAGGGCGAAATGGCCATACCGGTCTGCAGGTCGTCGATATTCCTTTGCGCGATCCGCAGAACATCGAAGCAGTGATGGCGTTCGCTCGTGGTCTCCTGTGCCTCTATCCCCGGCTGATGCGCCTCAAGATGCGCGTGCGTCTGCAACACGAACCAGAAGGTTGGTTGTTGCTGCACATCGTGAATGGACGGCTGCAACCACTGGAGTGGCTTGCGCGCTCCGGCACGGAACTCGTGGACGGGGTGTTGCAGCTGATTGACGCCGAGGCCGGACCGCAGGAACTGACCTCCGCAGTCGGCCTGTATCTATCAGCGAACGCGGCGGATGGAAGCGCGAGCTCCTCCAATCGTATGCAGGCATGAGAGAGAAGAAATGCATTTTGACCTAGTCATCCGTGCCGGAACCGTCGTCACTGGAAACAGCGATCCCAGCAGACTGGGCGACATCGGCATCAGCGCCGGCAAGATTGCCACCATTGCAGATGCAGGAGCTCTCGACGGTAAGGATATGATCGACGCGCAGGGCCGCATCGTCACTCCGGGTTTCATCGATATCCATTCTCACGCCGATTACACGGTGCTGCTCGACGGTCGAGCGCACAGTGCGGTGATGCAGGGTGTCACCAGCCTGGTTGTAGGCAATTGCGGACTGGGCATCGCTCCAGTGTCGCCCGTGTCGGCCGGGATCATCGCAGGCAACGCGCCAGGATGGCGTCGCGATGGCGGGCTAGAGCTCACCTGGTCATCTTTCCAGGAATACATGACCAAGCTCGCCTCGAGTGGTGTTGGACCAAATGTGTTTCCTCTTATCGCGCACGGTGCGATGCGGATGGCGGTGGCAGGGTTCGAGGATCGTCCGCTTACAGCCGACGAGATTGCGCAAATGCAGGCGTTCCTGAAGGACGCCATGAAAATGGGCGCGGTGGGGTTCTCCACCGGGCTTGAATATGCACCGGGCATTTCCTCCTCGACCGACGAACTGATCGCGCTTGCAGAAGCCATGCGGGGGTTCGACGGTATCTACGCGACGCATTGCCGCAATCGCAGCGATCGGATGGTCGAGGCGACTCGCGAGGCGATCGCCGTCGCCCGCAGTGGCCAGACTCGGCTCCAGCTCTCTCATTTCATTAAGCGACCCTATGCCGACCCAGCTGTCTCCGGCCACGTCTGGGCGGAGATCAAGCGGGCGCGCGGGGATGGGATGACAGTGCTCGCGGACGTGTTTCCCTTCGATTACGGTCCAACGCCGCTCTCTGTCCTCCTGCCTCCCTCCATGCTGAGCGAGGCTGGTGACAATGTCGGCAAGACACTGGCCGACCCGGACTTCCGCACCAAGGTTCTGTCAAGCCTGGATGGCATGTTCGGAGCGGCAGTGGAGAGCGGGCTTGCGGAATCGATGTTCGTCGCCTGCGATGGCGCTGATGGTCGCATGCATGGCAAGACGTTGCCGGAAATCGCAGAAGCGCAGGGTATGTCGGTAGCCGAGGCCGCGTACTGGCTGCTTGAACGGGCAGGCGACAATTTCCAGACGGTGATGATCGTCGAGCATTGGGTGCTATGGAAGGATCTCGTATCCGCCCTTTCGGACCCGTCCTTCCTCATCATGGGCGATGGCGCCACCAGCGTGCTCGACGGCCCCGGGTCGCAGTTCGATATGTGCCCGTCGGACTGGGGATACGCTCCCCGCTTCCTGTCGCAGTTCGTGCGGGACATGGGTCTGTGCACGATCGAGCAGGCGGTCGCGCGCATGGCGTCAGGTCCGGCCCAACAGCTTGGCCTGCGCGATCGCGGCGTGATCGAGATCGGTATGCAGGCTGACCTTGTTGTGTTCGATCTTGCGAAAGTGGGCACGCGGGTATCGCCCCGCAGCCTGCGCGAGCTGCCCACCGGTATCGGCGACGTATTGGTCAACGGGGTTCCGGTCGTGAGGAACGGTGAGGCCACCAACGCGCTGCCCGGAACCGTCGGCAGGCGGTGACGGCCTTACAGTACCTCTGAAAAGTAGGAACCGCGCCCTGCGTCAGGACGCATCTTTGCTCGGGTACCTACGTGCATATTACAAAAGGAAATAATCCATGGTTTCAGAATTCGTCGAGACGAGCAAAATACGCTCTGCGTTTTGCGCAGCGTTGTCGGAAATGTATCGTACCGAAGTTCCCCTTTACGCCGAGCTGATCGACATCGTTGATACGGTGAATGCCAGGACGTTGGCCGCATCAGGCGGGAGCCCGGCGGAGGCTCGCCTCGGGGTCGAGCGGCACGGCGCAATCCGCCTGGGCACCGATGACGAACTGGCGACGATGGCCCGGGCCTTCGCGGTCATGGGGATGGAGCCGGTAGGCTACTACGATCTTGCCGCAGCTGGTGTGCCGGTCCACTCCACGGCCTTCCGGCCGATCCTGAGTTCGGAACTTGAGAGGAACCCCTTTCGCGTATTCACCTCGCTCCTGCGCACGGAACTGATCGAAGACGAGGCCCTGCGTGAACAGGTCGTCTCGATCCTGGCGCGGCGCCAGATCTTTTCCAATGTCGCCGTGGAGTTGATCGCGCGTGCGGAAAGCGACGGCGGGCTCGGTGCCGGAGACGCCGCCCGGTTCGTGGCTGCACTGATGGAAACATTCCGCTGGCATCCGGATGCCACGGTGGACGCGCAGACCTACCAGGGCCTAGTGGAAGCCCATCGGCTGATCGCCGACATCGTGGCTTTCAAGGGGCCGCATATCAATCACCTGACGCCGCGCGTGCTCGACATTGATGCGGCACAGGCGGAGATGCGGGCCCGAGGCATCGACGCAAAGGACGAGATTGAGGGGCCGCCGACACGTAGGGTTCCAATCCTGCTGCGTCAGACCAGCTTCAAGGCGCTCTCGGAACGAGTTCGGTTCACTGACCAAAAGGCCGGCGACGAAGGCCGCCACACCGCCCGGTTCGGGGAGATAGAACAGCGCGGGATTGCGCTCACGCCCAAGGGACGTAGCCTGTACGATAGGCTGCTGAACGAGGCACGACAAGATTCCGGGGCCGGCGAAGATCACGGGGCACGCCTTGCCCGGATATTCGCCGCGTTTCCCGACGACCTGGAAGCGCTGCGAGAGCAGAAGTTGGCCTATTTCCGGTATGCGGTCGATCCAGACGGATCCGTGGTGGCGCACCCCGTGACATACGAAGATTTCCTGCCCGTCAGCGCTGCAGGCATCTTCCAGTCGAACCTGTCCGGGGCGTCGCGGCAGAGCTATAGCATAGCCGAAAATCAGGCCGCCTTCGAGGCCGCCCTCGGCAAGGCCGTGCTCGATCCTTTCGCGCTTTACGCGGACATCGAAGCGCAGTCGCTGGCGGTGTTGGGCGATACCGGCCAGAGCCAATGATCCTTGCTTCCGTCCCTGACGAGAGCCGCACGCCTATCCTGCGCGCGGCACTTGAGACTTCAGGATTTGCAGGAGATCTGGAAACCGGTCTTGGGGCACGCGAGGTCGCCTCTACCGATAATTCGATCTACCAGCAGCGGCCCGCTGCGATCGCCTATCCTCGAGAAGGCGCGGACCTCAACCGCCTCATGCAGGCCGCCGCCGCCGCGCAACTGCCTGTTGTCGCCCGTGGCGGCAACACGGGCACGAACGGGCAGTCGCTGGGCACCGGTCTGATCGTCGACTTCGCCCGGCATATGACGGCGATCACCGGTGTTTCGCCAAATCGCCTGCGCGTCGAGGTCGAACCGGGCGTGGTGCTGGGACAACTGAATGCGGCTCTACACCCCGCCGGCCTGTTCTTTCCTCCGATGGTTTCGACGGCAAGCCGTGCCACGCTGGGCGGCATGGTCGCGACCGATGCCTCGGGCAAAGGGTCGCGCCATTACGGCAAGACCTCGGATTACATCGAGGCCATCGACATTGTCCTCGCCGATGGCAGTGACTGGCGTGTCGAGCCGATGACCCGGGCACAGGCCGAGCAGATCGCTTCCGGTGACGGTCTGATCGCCAGGATCCACCGCGAGGCACTGCGCATCGTCGATACACACGCGGACGAAATTGCCCGCGTATTTCCAAAGATGAATCGCGGTTTGACGGGCTACAATCTGCAGCGGCTCTATGATGCCGATGCCGACCGGTTCTTTCTGGCCTACCTGTTGGCGGGGTCAGAAGGTACGCTGGCTCTGACGAAAAGTATTACCCTTCGGGTCGCACCTCGCCCAACCCTGCGTCGACTGGCTGTGGTCCGATACGACAGCTTCGCCAGCGGCCTAGCGCACGTCGGTGAAATTCTGAAGGCCGATCCACTTGCCGTCGAGATTCTGGACGACAAGGTCCTGGCGGCAGCGCGCGACGATGTGGTGTGGACCCATATCGGGGCGCTTCTCGGCGGTGAAGATGGCGCCGCGAGCGTGACTGCGGCATCCATGAACTTCGTCGAATTCTCGGGATGCGACGAGGAAACCCTCGACCGTTCGCTCGACTGTCTCGCCGGCATACTGCGCGACGGCTGGCAGGGGATGATCGACTGGGCGGTGGTGCGCGAAGACAGGCAGATCAGTCAGCTCTGGAAGCTGCGGGAAAAGGCGGTCGGGCTGCTCGGCCACGCCGGTGGGGGGCGGCAGGGGATGCCGTTCGTCGAGGATACCGCCGTCCCCCGAGGAACTGGTCGACTACGTCGCACGGTTCCGCGAACTGCTCGATAGCCACGGGCTCGTTTACGGCATGTTCGGTCATGCGGACGTGGGTTGTCTGCACGTCCGGCCGTTCCTGGACATGAAGGATCCGGCGCAGGCCGCGCTCATCCGGCCCGTTTCGGACGCGGTCGCGCAGCTGACCCGATCGCATGGCGGACTGCTCTGGGGAGAACATGGGCGCGGCTATCGCGGTGAATATTCGCCCTTCTTCTTCGGCCCTGTCCTGTATGCCGAGATCGAGGCGATCAAGCGGGCCTTCGACCCGCACAATCTACTCAATCCCGGAAAACTGGCTACCCCGAGCGACGATCACAAACTCGACCGCATCGACAAGGTTGCGCTGCGGGGGGAGCATGACCGGCGTATCGCGCCAGCGCTCGCAGGCGAACTGGATCGGGCCATGGCCTGCAACGGCAACGGCCTGTGCTTCTCATGGGACGCGAACGATGCGATGTGCCCGTCCTACAAGGCGACCAAAGATCGTGCCCAGTCGCCCAAAGGGCGGGCAGCGCTCTTGCGCGCCTGGGGCCGCCTGGCCGAAAGCGACGACGGGGGAGAATTCGCCCAAATCGAGGAGGACCTTGCCGCGTCGCTTTCGACGTGCCTGTCTTGCAAGGCCTGCACCAGCCAATGTCCGGTTCGTGTCGATGTCCCCACAATGGGATCTCGATTTTGGACGCGCTACTACAAGCGCCATCGCCGACCGTTCAGCCACCATGCGATGCGTCTAATGGAAGTCGCATTGCGCGCGGGCCGTGCCATGCCGTCGATCGCGAACCGAGTTGGCGGCTCACTCACGCTGCGCCAGATAGTGGCAAGGTTTCTGCAACTCGAAGACTTGCCGACTTTCAGCCCGGCGGATCAGCGGTTGAGGCTTCCATTGGCGGACGCCGGGGAACTGTCGAAACTGGATGCATCCGCGCGCGCCAAGACCCTCGTCCTTGTCGAAGATGGGTTCACCGCCAGCTTCGACGCCGCCGTGCCGTTTGCCGCGGCTGCGGTTCTGACGCGGCTCGGCTACAAAGTCTATCGCGTGCCGGCCAGAAGCAACGGCAAGATGCTGCATCTTCTTGGACTGAACAACGCCTTCGTCAAACTGGCAAGCGCGCGCGCGTCGGAAATGGCGGCACTGGCCCAAACCGGCGTGCGACTGGTGGGGCTGGATGCTGCGACGGCGCTCATGTTCGAGCAGGAATATCGTGCAGTCGCCGCGCAGTCTCCCCGGCTCATGCTGCTCGACGAGATTCTGGCCCAGGACATCGAAGCGGGTCATCTGGGAGCGGCACGTGAACGGTCCTCGGCAGATCCGCTGCGCGTCCTCGGCCACTGTACGGAACAAGCCTTGCGTCCCGATGCGCTGCGCCAGTGGGAAGCGATCTTCGCCCATTTCGGCATTCCGGCGGCAGTCGAGCAGACCGGATGCTGCGGCATGGCAGGCATGTTCGGCCATCGGACCAACAATCGCGCCATGTCGCACCGCCTTTTCGACATGAGTTGGCGGCAGGTGGTGGAACGCTCGCCTGAACAGACCGTCGCTACCGGGTTTTCCTGCCGATGCCAGATACACCGCATGATGCATACCCGCGCACCGCATCCAGCGGAGGCGCTCCTAGCGCATCTTTCAACCATTACCGCTTGAGGAGTCTCATTGACGTGTCAACGTCCGTCTTCCAGTCAGCTACGCGTCTAGCTGACATCGGTGTCTCCGAAATCCTCGTGCGCTCTGCCAATGCAACGGCGCTGAAGAAGGTCGGGCGCAACGTAATCATCTTCGGGGCGGGAGAGCCGGATTTCGACACGCCCGATCATATCAAGGCCGCTGCCGAGAAGGCCATGGCCGACGGGCAGACCAAATACACCGCACTCGACGGATCGCCCGCGATGAAGGAGGCGGTGCGCGGCAAGTTCCTGCGGGATAACGGCCTGTCATTCTCGCAGGACCAGGTGACGGTCGGTGCAGGCGCGAAACAGATACTCTACAACGCCTTCATGGCGAGCCTGGAACCTGGCGACGAGGTCCTGATCCCGGCGCCGTTCTGGACGAGCTACATCGATATTGTCCGGATCTGCGGAGGCGTCCCCAAGATGGTTCCGTGCTCGCAAGCCGACGGCTTTCGGTTGAAGCCGGAAGCACTGGAGAACGCGATCACTGCGCGGACGCGCTGGCTGCTGATGAATTCTCCCTCAAACCCGGCAGGCGCGGTACACGGGGTGGATGACTACATGGCGCTGGGCGAGGTGCTGGATCGCCATCCCCATGTCTGGATACTCAGTGACGACATCTACGAACATATCCTGTTCGATGGGGCCACCTTCACCACTTTCGCGGGCGCCGTCCCGCGCCTGGCGGACCGCACGTTGACGGTGAACGGTGTCTCTAAGGCGTTTGCAATGACGGGATGGCGGATCGGCTACGGCGCAGGCCCCGCTGCGCTGATCGGCGCCATGGCGATCGTGCAGAGCCAATCCACATCCTGCCCGTCATCGGTTAGTCAGGCCGCTGCCGTTGCCGCCCTAGAAGGGTCGCTGAATTGCGTGGTTGCGATGAAGCGCTCCTTTCAGACGCGGCGCGACATCGTGGTCACGCAGATCAACGCCATCGAGGGTCTGTCCTGCTCGGCCCCGGGGGGCGCGTTCTATGCTTACATCTCATGCGCGGGGCTAATGGGGGCGTCCACCACAGATGGGCGGATCATTCACGATGATCGCGCCTTTGCAGACCATCTCCTGACGCACGACGTTGCCGTCATACCTGGTGCGTGTTTCGGTCTCTCACCATTCTTCCGGCTTTCCTACGCCTGTGGCGATGCCGAGCTGCGAAAGGGACTGGATCGCATTGCCGCAGCCTGCGCTGCGCTGAGGAAGTCGCCGCAACTGAACTAGGCGATGCGCCTGATCACTTCCCCAATCCCGGAATTTTCGTGAAGGATATCATCCAGATATACGGCCAGCTCATCCGGTCCCACGAAGTGAGGTATGACGAAGTCATGCAACACCACATGCCGCTCGCCGATTTGCTTTTCGATCTTCCAATGGCCGTCGATCATGCTGATTTCCAGCTGGTACCGACCGTAGATGTCGAAGCGCAGGGGACTGGCGGGAATTTCGCTCATTTCACAACAAGCAATACATAACAATACATTGTGCTGCAATACGTGACGGACTATGGGCAGGGCATGGACAACATGCAAAACAAGCCGTTTCCGTGGCTCAATGTCAATCGCAGTGGCGATACGCCGATATTTCAGCAGATCGTGGACAGCATCGATTCCGCTGTTCAGCAAGGAACATTGGGCAATGGGGAACGGCTTGCGCCTGTCCGAGCCATGGCCGACCATCTCGGGATCAACGCGCTGACCGTGTCGCGCGCGTACAAGGAACTGGGCGCGCGGGGCCTTCTTGTCGGCCGCGGACCGCTGGGCACCTTCGTGACGACCGATCAAGCGGCGTCGCACCCATTACCTGAACCGGCTAAGCTGGCGGGCAACTGGCGGTCGCGCTATCCCGAAGATACATTCCGGCAGATGCTGGATGCCTCAGCGCTGCCCGGCGCCATTTCACTGACCCAGGCCTACCCCACCGCTTCCGCCGTTGACCTCAGACCCTTCGAAAGGGCGATGAGCGAGACCTTCGCCGAAGGTTCCGGATCTCTATACTGTTATCATCAGCCCGATGGCGCATCGGCTCTCAAGGATGCGGTGCGGAATGTTCTATTGCCTGCGCAGAGCGGCATCGATGGCCCCCTTCTAGTAACGAACGGCGGACAGCAGGCGATTGCTCTGGTGATGCGGGCCCTTTTGCGCGCGGGCGACACCATAGTCATGGAACGGCCAAGCTATTTTGGGGCGCTGGATGTGGCCCGGTCGATTGGCGCACGCATTATCGGGGTCGATCTGGAACCCGATGGGCTCAACCTCGATCAGTTGAGCGACGCGCTCGAGCGTCACGATGTGAAGCTACTCTTCCTCATGCCCAACTTCCACAACCCGACCGGCGTGACGACTTCGCTCGACAAGAGAAAGAAGATCCTCGAACTAATCCGCATACATGGTGTGCCGGTGCTTGAGGACGACCATGCCCCAGAGATGCGCTTCCGCGGTGAACCGCTGCCCAGTTTGCGCGCACTCGCACGGCCGGAAGACCCGATATTCTACGGGCGCGGCTTTGGAAAATCGTATGTCCCGGGCATTCGGTTGGGCATGGTGATGCCGCCCCCGTCCTATTTCCAGGACATCGCCAGCCAGAAATCGATGACCGACCTTCACACATCCTGGCCGCTTCAGGAAGCCTTCGCCAGGTACCTTGGCACTCCAGCGGCGAGGGACAATGTGGAAAGGCAGTGCGTCGCCTATGCGCGCGTGCAGGATTTCGTGATCGATAAATTGAAGGCGACCCTGCCCCCGGAGTTCAGATTTATCGTCCCTGATGGTGGGTTCAACATGTGGATCGAGACGCCGCCCCATATCGATTCCGTCGACTTGTGCTGGGCTGCAGCCCAGCGGGGAGTGGCGCTTCTGGTTGGCGCTCCGTTGTTCCCGGATATTGAGAACTATCAAAGCTTCCGCCTCAGTTACGGAATCGCCGATTTCGATAAAATCGAATCAGGCATCGATCGCATCGGCGCGGCCATCCGCGACGTCGGTGCCAAACGGTCTCGCAGGTCGGCACCCGTCGTCTGACGACGGCAGGCACAGCAACGTAGGTCAATTGAACTAGAAAATCGCCACCTCCGCAAAATCCGCCCAGATTCTGGGCAGGTTAAAGTCCGGATTGTCTAATGATGAGTGTCAGCTTTAGGTTGAACCGGCCGTCATGCAGGCTTCCCACGAATCGCAGAGTCTCAGACCCAATATCATCTGAATGTCCGCTTCCAATCGGGGCGATTTCGCTGTCGAATGGCTTGGATGGGCGCTTAGCAGCCAAGCCGCCGCTGCACCAACGAATGACTGATCCCATCGAGAGCGGAAGGGACAGTGGTTGGCTAGCTTATCCGGCAGAGCCGCGCCAATAGATCAGATGCCAAGCGCCTATGACTTTGATCAGCTTAACCGTTGATAACAAAGAGGTTCAGGATCACGCCACTTCTTCCTCGGCATAAGGTCATCCAACGACACACTGTGAGGAGACAAGATATGTCCATGCGCAAATCCGTTCTTGCCATGACTCTCGCAGCCGCGACCCTTTCGGCGGCGATGCCTGCACCCTCTTTTGCCCGCGATGGCGGCTGGAACCGGTATGACCGCTACGAGCGGGTCCGCTATTCGGATCGCCGCGACGACCGTGGCTATCGCAATGATCGCGGCTATAGCTGCCGCAAGTCTGGCGGCACCACCGGCCTCCTTCTGGGTGGTGTTGCGGGGGCCCTTCTTGGCCGCGCGATCGACACCCGCGGCGACCGCGCGCCCGGCACAATTATCGGCGCAGGCGCCGGCGCCCTTGCCGGCCGGGCGATCGATCGCAATTCGAACTGCTAATTTACAAAATGCCCGGCCATCCTTCAGGATGGCCGGGCCAGATAGAAGCCTCTCTGGCTCAAAGCCAAGAGCCTTCGGGTCGCATGGAAAACTTACCACGTCTATGATGCGGATATTGTACAGCTTGGCCATTCTGAACCGGGCTACGTAACTATTTCGCTTAAAAAATTCAGCCAAAGAGGCCATGCAGGAACCAGCCCTGTCCACCGGTCGCGCTGTCCATGCCGTCGCCCTGCCGAAAAACCCAGTAGCGCGCTCCGGTCTCGTCTTCGACGAGGAAATAGTCCCTGACGCTGAGCCATTCCGCGTCGCTAACATGCCACTCGCCATAGATGCGTTCCGGCCCGTCAGCATGCTTCACGCGGCGCCGCGAACCGCGCCAGATGAAATGGACAGGCGGATGATCGGGAAGCAGCGCCATCGTATCGATCGGCTCTGGACGTGCAAACAAGCGCGAGGGTCTGGGCCATCGCTCGGGCCAGCGCAGAAGCGTAGGGTCCGCCATCGGCGCGATACGGGTGACCGACCGTTCGGGAATATCGCTCTCGCGAGCCGCGAGGCGAAACAGGCGGTCCTCCCCTACCCTGTTGCCCAATATGTCCACCAGCGCGGCGACGTCCGGCAACGGCGTCTCGCCAAGATTGGAGATGGTGCGATAACCAAGTGGCTCAACCGAAGGCGCAGCCAGCAACATTCGCTCAACCCCAAAGCCCGGATCGATAGTTTCCAGCCGATCGCAAAGGAGACGCCCCATCTGTTTCCTATCGCGGCTAGGCTTTGCAAGGCCCGCACGAATGGCCTCGATCCGATTGTCGACCCGGTGGAAGCGCAGATCGAGCCGCCTCGCGCCCACGCCAGCTTCCTCCAGTTGCTGGCATAGCTGCGCCACCAGCTTGTGCGTGTAGCGAGCCAAGGTTTCGGGCGCGCCGATCGGCTCGGCGAAGCAGCGCTCGATTTCGATGCGTTCTGGCGCTGCGACCGGTTCGAAAGGCTCAGCAACCCGGCCATATGCCTGGTCCAGCCGCAGGCCTGGCATCGAGCCGAAACGAAGGGCAAGGGAAGCGCGCGGCATCGCTTCAAGGTCTGCGATCGTCTCCATGCCCAGCTTGCCCAGAGCCGAAACGATGCCGACATCGAGCCGCAGGGCTGCGATAGGCAGGCCGCCAATGGCTGCGTTCAGGTCAAGCGGATCGACAATGCGCACCGGATCGGCGCCATAGCGTGCCAAAGCATGTGCTGCGCCGAAGGTAGGCGCACAGACCGCCCGGCCAGCCGTCTCCACCTGCCCCAAGCGCGTCAGCATGTCCTTGAGCAACCCATCGGCGCCGCCGTGCCTGTGGGTGGCGCCGGTGATGTCAAGCATCAGCCCGTCGGGTGGATCAACCGCGATGATCGGCGCGTATCGCCGAAGCGACCAGACCGCCAGCCGTTCAAGCCCTTCAAGATCTGCCTCGGGCTCAGCATCCATGATCTGAAGATCGGGCACCAGCGCTTGCGCCTTGGTGATGGCCATTCCGGCATGCAGGCCGATCAGGCGAGCGGGGGCATTCGCCGCGGTCACGACGCGGCGTTGCCCATCCATCCCAGCCAGGATCAGTGGCGCGTCATGAAGCGGCGCGCTCTGCCCAAGCCTGCGACGCAGCCGATCGGTCGGCCAGGTCGGCAGGAAGAGCGAGACAACCAGTCGCATCGCAGGCTTCCACAAGAAAATCGGCGCTCTCGCCTGCCCGGCACCGGATGAGCTCAACGAACCAGCGGTGTCGACCAACCCCCGGCACCGGAAGTGGATCGGATGGAACAGCCATCACCCGCCACCGCGTCGAGGACGCGGTAGGCTGGCCAAAATCAGCGGCTTCAGCCAGGCGCCGCCACCGCCGGATCGCGATCCCGATCGTGCCGCTGTCCTCAGCCGCCAGCTGAAGGCGCCGCGAGGCGGTCATCGACAATCGCGCGACCTCGGCGACGACACCGCCAAGACCACCATGGCGCAGCCCTTCTTCAAAACAGCTCAAAATGGCGGTTTCATCGCGCGCTTCGACATAGATGATCCGGTCAGGATCAAGCCCGGCCTGGGCAATCGCAGGCGCGAACAGATCCGCCTGTGTCATGCACCAGAGGATCGAGCCGCTTACCCGTGCCAGGATGCCGGCGGCAAACAGCGCGGGTGCAGCGCCATCGGTCACGCCTTGCGCGCCGCCAGCGATTTCATGCAACGCTCCAAGTGTGAGGCCGCCGCCCGGCAGCTTCGAGTCGATGGCGTCGATCCCAAATGGCAGCACTTGTCTGGCTTTGCGCTCAGCGCCTTCGATCTCAGCAATCCGGGCGCGCAAAGCAGCAACATGGGCGCGCGCCCCTCTGTCCGTCATCGAAGGGCCTCCTTGGCTCGGCGGTTGGATTCGTTCTCATTTTGTTCTATTGAGAGAAAGAGTCAACGGGCGGAGTCGGCGCATGGCGGTCGACACTCCCGACGGCTGCGAAACAAGTGAGGAATATCATGGCGAATGCGCCACGAAAGAAATTAAGCCTACGCCACGAAGGCAAGCAGGAACAGGCGCTCGAAACGCCGCCGGCTCCACCAAGCCCCCCTCCGACTCGGCCGGCCTCCATTATCATCCGAGCCACGATCCGGCACTCGTCAGCGACGACGAGATCCCCTGGTAAGCAGCGAGCAGCCCATGTCTCGGCTTCATTGCATGGCCGCAGGCCTTTCCCAGGTCGCCGATCATTTCAAGGCGGAGATGCCCGCACCGATCGAGTTGCCTTCTGAAACCACGGAGGGCGCGCTTGGGCTCGTCATTTTCGAGAACCGTGGCAGGCGGCTGATGCGGGCGGTCACCTGGGGCTTCCAGAGGCTCACCCGTGATATGCGCGAACGCGGCGAGGAGCCCGGCCGGATCGGGCTCGTGGCAGACCTCACCAATCCAAAATGGGATCAGATGGCTGCGGATCCACGCTATCGATGCCTGATCGTCATGACCCATTTCGCGAACCCTGACGGCGTGCCTGGCGAGCGTACCCGAACCTGGTTCTCCCTGAAGCACGAACCGATCATGGCCTGGGCCGGCTTCTGCCGAAACATACCCGATCAGGGGCCGCTCTATGCCGGCATGACCATGGATGCGAATGAGGCGATCCAGCCGACCAACGACCGGATGCCGGTGCTGCTCGACCCTCACGAATATGAGCCATGGCTGCATGGGTCGATCCGGGATGTCATCGGTTTCCAGTTTCGACCACCCTTCGCAGCCGAGCGCTTCAGGGTAGAGCAGACCGATGATCTCTGGCGCAGCGGCAAAGGGCCGCCATCGGCCAGCCCCCAACTGGCGCTCATCTGACATGGGCAGCGCTGCATTTCAGATGGACATGTTTGCTGAGCCGCTGCTGCCAGGGCTCGACTATGCCCGAGATTTCCTGACGCTAACGGAAGAGGCCGCGCTGATCGCCCGGATCGACACTGAGCCTCTGGCCCCTTTCCGTTATCAGCAGTGGACCGGCAAGCGGCTCACGCATAGCTTTGGCTGGAGCTATGATTTCGGGACGGGGCATTTCGGACCGACCGATCCCCTGCCCGATTGGCTGCTCCCGACCCGAGACCGCGCTGCAGGCTTCGCAGGCCTTGAATCAGACGCCCTCGTTCAGGCGCTGCTGATCCGTTACGACGCGGGCGCCGGGATCGGCTGGCACAAGGATCGACCGGTTTTCGAGGACGTCATCGGGGTGTCGCTCGGGTCATCCGCGCCCATGCGGTTTCGCAGGCGCCAGGCGACCGGCTTCGAACGGCGAACGGCGCCGCTCGAACCACGGTCGATCTACAAAATGGCCGGCGAGGCCCGAAATGATTGGGAGCATAGTATTGCCGAGATGGAAGCACCGCGCTGGTCGATCACCTTCAGGACCATGCGGCCCGCTCGATAGCCCACGCTCAAATACTAAGCCCCCTTCCCATTGCGCCGGCGCTGTTTGATGCTAGCCTCGCGGCATGTGCAATCTGTACACGGTCCGCAAGTCGGCAGCAGAAGTGGCCGCGCACTTTGGTGTGTCGGCCCCCGTCACGCAGTTCAATGTCCCCGAGGATGTCTATCCGGGCTACCCCGGCATGGTGGTCCGCGAACAGGACGGCGAGCGTCACCTTCAATCCATGGTCTGGGGCTGGCCCCTGCGCCTGAAGGGCATGAAACCTGAATCCAAGCCCAAGCCAGTCAACAATATCGCGGACCTCAAGAAATCCATGTGGGTGGGCTTTGCGCGAAAACCGCAGTGGCGCTGCATCATTCCGCTGACTGGCTTCGCCGAAGCCGAAGGCGCGAAGGGAAGCAAGACCCGGACCTGGTTCTCGCTCCATGATCGACCGATCTTTGGATGGGCAGCGCTCTGGCGCGACAGCGCAGAATGGGGACCGGTCTATTCAGGGGTCATGACCGACTGCAATGAGGCGATCCGACCGGTCCATGACCGGATGCCGGTGCTGCTTCTCGCCGACGAATATGATCGCTGGCTCCATGGCGATTTCGACGAGATCATAGGCTTTCAGGAGCGCTCCTTCCCTGACGCGATGATCGCCATCGATCGAACGACGGACCCGTGGGTAAAAGCGCGCTCGCCCCAACCTGAAAATCCGATGTTGCTCTAGAAGCTCGGACTCAGCGCCGCCAACGCAGGTCGATCAAGTACATATTTATGGCTGCAGCGCGCGGTTGAGCAAAGTTGACATGCAACTGCGTGGGCATACCCATTCTGATTTTGTGCAGGTTTAGCGATCATAAGACAGAAAGCGTCATCTGCTCAGCCTCGAAGCCCTTCTGGATCGCAAACCGCAAGGGCCTTGTTCTTGAATGAGCGACACTGCACGCCATTGTATCGGCGAAATCAGTGTCGCTCATCGGCATTGCACAATTTGAGCGAGCCGAGTTCCTAAAAGCGATGCTATCGCAAAAGTCGGCCAACGCTGATTGGGACTATGCCCGTCTGATCGATGTCAGCCTGCAGCTGCCGTTTCGGTCTCAACCTTCTTGTCGACCGGCTTGATGTCTTTCACAGGACGTCCGCCCTTTCCGCTTCTGGCCGTTTTCGCCCTTGTTGCGGGCTCAGCTTTGATGGCGGTCTTATCCGCGGCCTTCGGCTTTTGCGGAGCAGGAGAGTCAGCCGGAACAGAAGGCGTAGCGGCTTCGACCACCGGCGTAGCTGCGGGTTTGCGGGCCGGCTTTGCAGCCGTCACTTTTGCAGTCGCAGGCGCTTTTGCTGCGGATCGGGTCGGCTTGATCGCAGGTTCACCCTCGACGGCCGTGGGTGCGGCGGCTGGAGCTTCCACACTCTTGCCTGGTTCAGGCACGGCCTTGGAAGGCTTTGCCCGAGCGACCTTGGCCTTCGTGGCAACCGACTTCTTCTGGGTGGCGACCTTTTTGGCAGGAGGCGTTGCGACCAGGAGTTCGGGTTCAGATGCTGCCAGTGGCTGGACAGCTTGCCGACGGCCGAGCCCGATCTTTGCCGCGATAACGCGTCGCTGTTCAGCAAAAGCCGACGCCACCATCGGATAATCAATCGGGAGCTTGTAGCGTTCACGATACTGTGCCGGCGTCAAACCGTGGGTCGAGAGATGACGCTTGAGCGTCTTGTATGGCTTGCCGTCAATCAGGCTTAGGATGTGTTCAGAGGACGCAAGACTTTTACGGACCGATACAGCAGGCGTGACCTCAGGTTCGGCCGCGATTCCAGGAACCGTATCCCCTTGCAACGCAGTACGCGTCGCCGTGATCAATGCGGCTAGATCTTCATTCGCCACGCTGTTGTTGGATACATAAGCGCTGAGCAACTGAACGGTGAGTGTCGTGAGGTCTGTTTCATTGGCTTGCGACATGGTCTTTTCCTTCTTCGGGCCTGGTTCGCTCGCAGTCATGTTTCATCTGCGTTAAATCAACGTGAATCAAGCGGGTTCTTTACACTGCCGAGTCGCAGAATGACCTTCCCTCAAGGCGCGTATTTCCGTAATCCGGCGGGCTGGATTGCCCAGCGGTGCATCGATCGGCGCAATGAACATGATTGCATTATGGGTCGCCCAAGGCGTGGTTCATCAACCGGCCATTCGCATCACAAGGAATATAAAATCGAGACATGCACATAGCGATAAATCAACTCCACCAGTCGCGGGTAAAACATGTCCCCTACGAACCCCACTATCCCTGTCGACAAATTGCGACTGCCAAGACACAAGCAAGGTCAGTAAAAGGCTAGTTCAGGCAAAGCACGATATATGACGCCAGAATTTCTCAGAGTGGCAGAGCAGGTAATTGAACCGGAAAGCTATACACCGACAACAGCTGCTCAATGGGAAAGCTGGATCAGTGAACAGATCTCGGCTACCGCAGCGGGCTACCTCGCAAAACCTGATTGGCTGACCGGCCACCACAATGGAGAAGCCTCCATATCCGGCGACTATGCCGGGCGCGAGTTGCTCGAGCTCGTGCAGAATACCGCAGATGCAGCCGCGGAGATTGGCGGGCATGGTCGCGTACGGATTGAGATTTGCGAAGACGGCCTTTGCGTCGCGAATACAGGCATGCCGTTCAGGGCTGGCGGTATCCGATCCCTTATGACCGCTCACACGAGTGACAAGCCGACCCGGCGCACTCCTATGATCGGCGCAAAAGGACTTGGCTTTCGTTCTCTGCTCAACTGGTCAACAGAGCCATTTGTGACGAGCGGAGTTCTCGAAATCGGCTTCTCTCGTTCTCATGCGAGGGAACAGGTTCGCATGCTGGGGCAGAAAAGCGCCCAGATCGCCAGACTGATCGAGAGCTCGAGAGTACCGCCAGCGCCCGTACTGGCCTTCCCGATGATGAGCGAAGCGATCAAGCAGCAGAACGACCCGGCAATGCAACGGCTCATTTCGCGTGCCCGAACGCTGCGAGAAACATATGACACTGTGGTCGTCTCCGCCTTCCAGAGCGCGAAGGCCAGGCAGGAAGCTTTCAATCAACTCACCGAGTTTCGCCCGGATTTTCTGCTATTTGTAGAGGCGTTGGATGAAATCGCGATCGTCGAGGACGGTGAAGAGCGCATATGGCGTAAAACACCAACGGGCAAGCTCCTCACGCTCGAGATCATCACGCAGGAGAAGACGGAGGTACAGCAGTGGGTTTGCACGCGCGATGCGGGCGATCTTGCGGTCGAGGCAGAGAAATTGGGCTTCAGGCAGCGTTACGAAATAGCTGTTGCGACCCGCAAGGATGTGGCAACGAAGAGCGGAAACCTCCACTGCTTTTTCCCGACCTCGCTCGAGGTTCCCTTCCCGGCCCTCTTCCATGCCACACTCGATCTCGATTCAAACCGGAAGTTTCTCAATGCGAACTCGCCAGCGAACCAAATTGTTCTAGGCGCGCTCTCGACCCTTTATGCCAAGCATATCGAGAAGCTGGCAGTTCTCGATCCTGCTGCCGAACCGCTCACGCTGTTGAGACGCGAGACCAACTTCCCAGCGCCGCTTCAGGCGTTCGAATCGGCCATCTACATGGCCGCAAGCCTTGCTCCAATCATTCCCAATAACGGGGCAAAGCGCGTCAAAAGCAGCGAAACGCAGGTGGGTCCCAAAGATTATGGGCGATATCTTCCCCGGCGGTTCTTTCGTTCGCTTGCCAGATGCAGGGATGAGCATGATCGCGCGACCCTGAAGCGGCTCAAAGTGGCCGAACTTGATCCCGCAGAGATGGTGCGGGCTCTGGCGGGGGCATCCTTGAGCCTTGATGAAAGAGCAAAGGCGATCGCCGGCATCGCACGCGATTTGCCACCAAAGCTGCACGACCGTACCCTGCTGCTCGACACCCAGGAACGGCGACTGACGCGGGATAATAGCTGCTTTCCGCCGCCATCGACGGGACGTCCGCCTGCATTACCGCGCTGGGCGCGCGCACGGTTCATTCATGCTGAACTCTGGCAGAAAATCTGCAAGGAAATGCCGGGCAATGCCCGAGAGCGGTTCGATCGCCTTTCTGCATTTGGCATTAACGAATATAATGCCATTGGTGTGATCAGCGCGCTGCGACGGCAGGCGATCGAGACGATCAAGCGCGGAAAGATGGAGCGATCGAAGGTCCGGCGTGAGTTCCTGGCCGCTCTGCTAAGCCTGAGGCAAACGATCGCCAAGGACACTGCTTATACGCTGGGGCGCCCTGAAGTTTTTTTGCGCTGATGGCAGATGGCGCGACTGTGGCCAGGTTCACCTCTCCAGCTCCTACGGAGGCCACGGCCCTGTTCTGAGCGCACTGTACGGGTCGCAGCCCTCATATCTGCTGGGATCTATTGAGGGAAATGGACTTGAAGGCCAGCCCGACGAAATCTCGGCGTTCTTCCGTTGGATTGGAGTTCAGGAATGGCCCGTCGGCGTGCGCGAGCCGTTGTCCAGATCGCAGCAAATGCGCGTCAAGAAGGCCCTGCCGACGCATTTCGAAGTCTCAGACGAAAATTACCGGCGCGACATCCAGCGAGACCAGCTGGCATGGGGCACGAACTGGACTGGCGATCATGAAAGCGTGGCGGGTCTCAGCGGCATTCTGGCAAACGCACCAAGTGCCGCGATCCTGGCCTGGCTTGCGCTCGATCCGCGTTTCGACATGATCAGACCACATCGGTTTCAGACAAATATGCAGGCCAAGTCCGGCGCTGCGGCCTATAGACGCTATCATGGCGCGCTTCCCGATCTTGTACGCGACGCCATCGCTACGCAATCCTGGCTTGAGGTTGCCGGCGGCAACCGCGTTGCCCCCATCGAGGCCATGCATATTCCTGGGCGGCTTGGTGATCTGTTCCATCAGCCCGAGCGGCCAACCCTCTCGGAGGTCGAATCATATGGCATTTCGCGGCAAGTCTGGCACCGGGGTCTGCTTCACGCAGGCGTTCCCGATCGCCTTGCCGATGTACCGGCCAGTCAAATCTATCGGCTGCTCTTAAGCCTCAAGGAAAAGGGGGCGGCGCCTGACGTAGTGCGGCGGCTTTACGGCCAAATTCTCGAGATCGACGATCTGCAGCCTGGGAATACGCCAGAAGCGAAGATATTTTTTGATGAAGGGAAGGTGCAGGTACGCCAGCATGGGACGCTGTGCTGGGTTCCGGTCCGGCAAGCGCTCTATCTTGATCGGGATAATTTCCCCGTGGCGGCGCGTGATCATCTTGCGATCATCGATTTGCCCGCACGGCGCAGCGCTAAGGACGTGCAGACGCGGTTCGGAACTGCCCCGGTGAGCCGGCAGGCTTTCACGCAAACGGTATCGGAGGTGATCCAGGCAAGGGACGGTGTACGCACAGTCTTGAGAGATCGTCTTGCTGGCGCACTCCCGTTCATCAAGGCCTATCGGGCCGCGATCAATGCTGAGGTTCAGAACCTTCGGCGGCTTGACCGATTGGACTTGCAAATCGTCTCGGAAGCCAAACTTGCATTCAGCCTTGGAAGCAGTCTCTTTGAGGGTATGCTGGAACCTGGGAGCTATCTGCTCGACGGTGACACGCTCATCATCGCCATCGATGGCGCGGAACAGGAGGATCTGGCCATTGCCCGTGCGACCAGTGCGATCAGCGACGGCCTTGCAGAGCTGTTCGAACTACAGACTGGTGATGATTTCGAAAAGCTGCTTTCAGCAGTGAACAACGACTTGCGGATGCTGCAGCTTAAACGGCTACTCAGTCATCACAGCGCTGAAGAAATCGAGATGCTTCTCGCTACCCTTGATGAAGAGCTTGCCAGGTCCGATCCGGGTCCGAGTGTGGATGCCGATATCTTCGCACGCGCTACCGCAGCACAAGAGCCGGCTATAGAAGACGCCAAAACGCAATCAGACAGCGCCCAGAGCCCTACCGCTTCTGCACCAGTCGCGCCTTCTACGGCCGCCTTTACCCATTCCTCTGCGGCTACGCCTCCCCCACCGCCACCTCCCCCACCGGCACCTCCCTCTCCGCCACCCCCACCCGCACTACCGCCCAAGGCAACCGGCGTGACAGCGACACCGCTCGAGCTAAACTCTGGTTCAGGCACCAGCTCTACGGTGGGATATGTAGGCATAAGGATCGGTGCCCCCCCATCTAACACGGGACATTCCGCACGAGACGTCTCGGCGCCGGCGGATGCTGAGACCTGGGCAATTTTCTACGAGGAGAGCCAGGGGCGTTTTCCTGTGCTGGTCTCGCGTTTACAGGGGGAAGGCGCGTTCGGCTGTGACTGCCTGAGTTTTGCGGCGCATGAAGACCGCACCGCCTTTCAGGCGGCGCCGCATCGGCTGGATCTCGTTGCACGCTTCATCGAAGTGAAGTCAGGCCAGGTAAAACTCACACGCAATGAGGAGCGAGCCGCACGACGGCAGAAGAAGCGTTACTTCATCTACCGGATCCTGCTCGATACCAATCGGGCATCAGCGCATCTCACGATCATCGAAAATCCCATGCACTACTCGACCGCACTCGTGCAGGAATGCGAGGTGAACGTCAGCAAGATCGAAGACCGCAAGGAGCTCAGGCTCAATGCGACGATCTAGCAAGCTGGCCTTCAGGGCACTATTCGGGTTGGCGATGACCAGGTTTCGGGTCCATCAAAGCGCGGACCTGACATGGCCTCCCGACGCTTCACCCGTCACTCGCCCTTCGTGAGATAGGCTCGGGCCTCGAGATAGACCTCCCATCCACGGTTCGGATCTGACTTGAGGACATCCAGATAGGCTTTGGCACAGCCCGACTGAGGGGAATTCACACTGGTCAGCTCAATAAGCTGGAGGGCCGCGTCCTGTTTCTTCACGTCAGACGTCGTAGTTTGCAGAAGTTCATAGGCGCTGAAGACCGACCGGATTGCCCTGAAACGGTCGGAACGCAGTTCCTCGCGCGTATTGAGTTTGAAGAGCGCGATGGTCACCGCCGCTCGTACATGTTTGGGGCCGGAGCTGTGGACGGGCACCGCAAGAATTCCGTTGAACGTAATCAGGGAAGCAGGATCTTCCACCATTGGAAAGATCACCAGCGGCTGTTCTTCATGATCGAGCTGCGCGATGCTATCGACCGCCTTGCCACGCGCGCCCGCAATGGGGAAATAACTCGACTTCTGGGTGGAGTTACAGGGCTTGCAGGCAGCCGCGTAGTTGCCGGTATCAAAGGCCAGCCAATAGTAACCCGTGTCGGCGGCGCCACCTGCCAGATGGGGCACCGTCGCCAAAGGCTTGGGCGCTCTCCAAGCCTTCAGTGCATTTTTCGGGCGAAAATGCTCGACATCATGCTCAATCGACCCCTCCTCTTCCGCCATCGCACGCTCGCAGAAGATGCATTTGAACTGCTGCAGCCGCATGTAGACGATCTTGACGTCAGACCAGATCGATGGAGGCGCTTTGCCTTTCTTCCCGCCCTTCACAGTGGGTTTGGGCGGCGTGAAATAGCCAGCCGTCACCACCTTGGCCGTTTCTTCAGCCGCCTTTTGCATCCAGTCAGGCTTTAGTGCAGCGATCTGAGCAAGGATTTGGGCCTGCGTCGCCTCCGGGTAACGGATCATCGATCAGCCTTCGCCAGTCGCCAGCTTCCGGAGCCATTCAGGCGCATCGACACGTGCTGACTTGAGCTGCCGGCCAACGGTACCACTCTCGCCCCGCGCCGCCATTCGCATGAAGGTCATCGCAGCTCCCGCGTCGCCGCTCACGGCCTGCTGAGCGACCTTGTCGAGTTCCTGTGTAAAACCAACATCGCGCGTGGAATCCAGGCCGAACAGGTCCGACCTCAGTATCTGGTCTGCCGAGAGGCCGAACACCTCTTCCTCGGGCCGGCTGATAACCGGCCGCCCCCTTACATTCTCGACGATCCAGATATTGGCCCGTTCGAGTGTACCGACGATGATAGGGCTGTGGGTCGTGAAGATGAATTGCAAGCGGGGCAGCGCTTTGGCGATCTTGGGGATGAGTATCCGTTGCCATTCCGGGTGGATATGAAGATCGACCTCATCGACCATCACAACGCCTTCCATATCCGAAATGCGGCCATTGGGTGGGCAGGCGGTCGAGAGGTGAGACAAAAGATCGCTCGTCCAGCCGAGATAAGCCCTGTACCCGTCCGACAGCGCACCAAAAGGGACAATCGCCCCATTTGCCCTGAAGAGATATTCTCCAGACTCCATATCACCGGTAAACTTGATGCCTGGCGGCAAGAGCTTTCCGATCAGACGCACAATTTCATCAAATCGCTGGGTGTCACCATGCCATTCGGGCAGCCATGTTCGAAGCGGCGCCAAGGGAAACTGGTCCTCGAACAGAGACGCCACCCGCTGATAACGAGGGTGACGCGACGTGCCTCGGTGCTCGGACGACCCTTGCGCTTCGACCCGACGCATGGCGCCGTAGCCAGCGACAAAGAAGGCGGGCGATGAATCGAGGAAAAGATTCTCGAGCCATTGATCATCCACAGTACCGGGCTTGACGAACTCGACGTCGCCCCGCCGCTCGATCCTGGCGCTGAGCTCATAGTCATCCTGCCGTTGCCTCGCGCCGACAAAATCCTGAGCACCAAGGGACACCTTGATTGAAACCTTGGCCTGCTTGGCCGGCTTGGCCCCGCCGCGCCTGATGAGCGCGTATGGCCTGTAGCCGGTCGAGCCCATGAGCGGAGAGAGGAGTGCAAGGGCGATAGCATCGAGTATGGTGCTCTTGCCCGACCCATTGATACCTAGCAGAACGTTTACATTGAACAGCCGGGGCGGCTTGCCCCCTCCATCAGGGCCAATGCCTGGCGCGAGAAAACTCGTCTCTGCCGTCCGAAAGGACCGAAGATTTTCGATTTTCAGCGACTTCACATACATTCAGAGACAGCCTCGGCCAGGTTCGATCGCATCATAGTCCGCGCTCTTGCGAGATGCG